>JAGARD010000094.1 GCA_017622415.1 Clostridia bacterium
AAAGCCGTTGTTGCTGCTCTCACTGAACAGATTAAAGCATCCTGCATTGGTGTTATCGTTGATTATAGCGGTACATCCGTTGCTGATGATACAGCTCTCCGTAAGGAACTCCGTGAGGCAGGCGTTAAGTACTCTGTTGTAAAGAACACCCTTTTAGGTTTCGCTACTAAAGAAGCTGAGCTTGAAGGTCTTGATGAGGTTCTTAACGGTACTACCGCACTTGCAACCAGTGATGATGACTATACTGCAGCTCCCAGAATTTTGGGTAAATTCGCAGACGGTCACAACAATTTCAAAATCAAGGGTGGATTTATGGACGGCAAGGTAGTTGACCTTGAAACCATCGACGCTCTTGCAAAGCTCCCCACAAGGGAAGTTCTTCTTGCTACTGTGCTCAACGCATTCAATGCACCTATCGCATCCTTCGCACGTGCCGTACAGGCTATTGTAGATAAGGACGGCGAGGCCGCACCTGCAGAGACCGCAGCAGAATAATCATTAAAAAATAAAACAAAATTATTTAAAAAAATTATTGGAGGAAAAGAAAATGGCATCTGAGAAAGTTACAGCTATTATCGAAGAACTTAAAGTTCTTACCGTTCTTGAGCTTGCAGAGCTCGTAAAAGCAGTTGAGGAAGAGTTTGGCGTTTCCGCCGCAGCAGCAGTTGCAGTAGCAGCTCCCGCAGCAGGTGGTGCAGCAGCTGAAGAGAAGACCGAGTTTGACGTTGTTCTCGCAGCAGCAGGCGCTGAGAAAATCAAGGTTATCAAGGTTGTTCGTGAGATCACCGGTCTTGGCCTTGGCGAAGCAAAGGCAGTTGTTGATGGCGCTCCTAAGACTCTTAAAGAGGCAGTTTCTAAGGATGAGGCTGAAGCTATCAAAGCTAAACTCACCGAGGTTGGTGCATCTGTTGAGCTTAAGTAATTTAGCATCTGCTTAATTCTTAATACGTAACTAAAAGCGTTCGATTTGTACTTAGCAATATCGGGCGCTTTTGTTATATTAATTCTCTTTTAAATTCGTAGGGACAGGCGTCCTCGACTGTCCGTAAAATCACTATCACAAATTTACAGTTACCTTATAATCAATCCTTAAAATATTTTTCTAAAATTATTTACATTGAGAAAAATGAAATTTTCAAGTAGGATTTATCTATTTAGCAAGGCATCACCTTGCACTAAACAACTCTTATATTTACCCTTTTTCCTAACCATTTTAACAAATTTACTAAATTTCAAAAAAACACTTGATTTTTACTTTCGTTTATGGTATTATATTCTAGCATTTGATTACGCTTGTTCCTTACAAGTGGGGTCAATGCCGTAAAAACGACATTGAAGCGGGCGGTCCTCTGTTCTTAAGATTTCTTAACGAAGTATGAACGTCTGAAACAAATTAAGGAGGAAATTAAAATGGATCAGATCAAAAATTTAACCGCCGGTCAGCTTAAGGAAAACGCTCCCGTAATTAAAATCGGTTCTACCGTTAAGGTTCACGTTAAAATTCGTGAAGGTGAAAGAGAGCGTATTCAGGTATTCGAGGGTACCGTAATTGCTCGTAACAACAGCGGTATTGCAGAAACCTTTACTGTTCGCCGTGTTTCCTACGGTGTAGGTGTTGAGCGTGTATTCCCCGTTCACTCTCCCAACGTTGATAAGGTTGAGGTTGTTCGCGACGGTAAGGTTCGCCGTGCTAAGCTCTACTATCTCCGTGATAGAGTTGGTAAGGCTGCCAAGGTTAAAGAGCAAATTAAATAAGCTACTTAAAATGGGGGACAAGATTTTGTCCCCTTTTTGCGTTATATAAGCAGAGTGGAAAATGTGCCCTTTAAAATCGAGGCTTAATACTCCCTTTCTGCTTGAGATTTTTATAGGCGGTGAAAAAATGAGTCAGCAAACAAACGGTAAGGATGAGGAATTCTTTTTCGGTGATGGAAACTTTTGCTCCGAAAATGGGCAGGAGGATTTAACTGTTACTGAAAATAATGAAGATAGTTCGTTTTTAGAGGATAGTCAAAATTTCTCAAAAGACAAAAAAAGCTTCAAAAACAGCTTTATATTTAATGTTTTTGAATGGCTTGATGTTGTTGTTGCATCGGTTGTGGTTGTTGTTATCTTGTTTACCTTTGTTTTCAGATTGGTGGCAATTGATGGCGACTCAATGAACAATACCCTTTTCGACGGCGAGCGAGTAATTATAACCAATATGTTTTATACCCCAAAACGTGGTGATGTTGTGGTTATTTCTCGTAATACCGAAAATTCTTCGGTTACAGGTACCTATGAAGAGCCAATAATTAAGCGTGTAATCGCTACCGAGGGCGATACTGTAGATATTGATTTTGATAAAGGTATTGTTTATGTTAATAACGAAGCCTTAAAAGAGGATTATATTAAAGAGCCCACTTATCGTAAGGCAGATGTTAAATTCCCCCTTGTTGTTAAGGAAAATTGCGTGTTTGTTTTGGGCGATAATCGCAACGATTCTAAAGATAGCCGCACAAGTGAGATAGGCGATAACGGTCAGGTGGATATTAAATACATTTTAGGCCACGCTGTACTTCGTATTTTCCCTCTAAATAAATTCGGAGGTATTGATTGATGAGTGACGGTAATGTTATTCAGTGGTTTCCTGGGCACATGGCAAAAACACGCCGCAAAATTACCGAAAGTCTGTCATTGGTTGATGCGGTTGTGGAAATTACCGATGCCCGAATACCTGTCAGTAGCCGCAATCCGGAGCTGGCGGGTATAGTTATTAATAAACCGCTTATTGTTTTACTCAATAAAAGCGATATGGCAGACCCAAATGAAACCGCTAAATGGATTAAAAAGCTCTCAAAAGACGGCATAACCGCACTTGCTATGGACTGCAAGTCGGGCAAGGGTGTAAACGCTTTCCCCGCCAAGGTCAGAGAGGTTTTAAAAGAAAAAATCGAGCAAAATAAGGCAAAAGGTATGGTTGGTAAGCCACTTAGAATTATGGTTGTCGGCATACCTAATGTTGGTAAATCCTCATTTATTAATAGGCTTTGCAAGTCGGGCAAGGCAAAGGTGGAGGACAGACCGGGTGTTACCCGTTCCAACCAGTGGTTTAAGGTGGATAACGGTCTGGAGCTTTTAGATACCCCAGGTGTTTTGTGGCCTAAGTTTGATGACCCTATCGTTGGCATAAGACTCGCCTCAACAGGTGCAGTTAAGGATACTGTAATGGATATTGAAACTCTTGCCGTTAACTTTATTAACGAGGTTAAGGAGCGTTATGGATATCTGTTAGAGGAAAGATATAAATTCACTCTTGATAGAGAAGCCGAGGCTTATGATATTTTGTGTGAAATCGGCAGAAAACGAGGAATGGTTATTCGCGGTGGCGAAATAGATACCGAGCGTGCGGCAGTAATGCTTATGGATGAATACCGTGCAGGTAAAATAGGTAAAACCACCTTAGATAGTGCCGACGAAAAAGGAGAGGAACTGGATGCCTGATTACAGTTATGAAATATCCGCTAAAGAAAAAGGCTATAATTTTATTTGCGGAGTAGATGAGGCAGGCAGAGGTCCCCTTGCAGGTCCCGTTTGTGCGGCGGCGGTAATTCTGCCTGAGGGTGCAGTGATTGAAGGCCTTAATGATTCTAAAAAGCTGAGCGAAAAAAAGCGTGAAGCCCTTTTTGATAAAGTTAAAGAAACCGCAATTGCTTGGTCGGTTGCCTTTGCTTCAGTTGAAGAA
>JAGARD010000095.1 GCA_017622415.1 Clostridia bacterium
CGTGATACCTCACCAAATCCTTAAAAAAGGCTTCATCCTTATCGGCTATAAGATAATCGTACCGTATTCCCGAGCGAATAAAAACGCTTTTTATTTTGGGGATTTTTCGGATTTTTCTTAAAAGATTAAGATATTCGGTGTGGTCTACCTTAAGGGCGGGACAACGGGTTGGTGCAAGACACTTTTTACCCTTACAAAGACCCGCCTTTATCTGCTTATCGCAAGAGGGATGACGAAAATTTGCGGTAGGACCGCCTACATCGTGAATATATCCTTTGAAATTCGGCTTTTTTGTTAATAATTCAGCCTCATTTAAAACCGAATTTTCACTTCGCACACTTATTTGTCTGCCTTGGTGAAAAGCTATAGAACAAAAATTACAAGCTCCAAAGCAACCGCGATTATGGGTTATAGAAAATTCAACCTCTTTAATGGCGGGAACACCGCCAAGCCTTTCATAGATTGGATGGTAGGTACGCTCAAAGGGTAGAGCATAAACCGTATCCATTTCCTCGGTAGTAAGAGGTGGCTGAGGGGGATTTTGTACAATATATTCGCCGTTTTTCTGAAGCTGAATAAGCCTTTTGCCCCTTACGGCATCGTGCTCATCATATTCTATTCGGCAGGCGTTGGCATAAGCCTCCTTGCTATCCCTCACCTTTTCAAAGGAGGGTAGCATTATACCGTTTATGCCATCAGGCTTTTTGGTTTTATAGCAGGTGCCTAAAATATCGGTTATTTCTGAAACAGGCTTACCCTCTGCAAGACATTTTGCAAGCTGACGGGTGGAATTTTCTCCCATTCCAAAGGAAAGAATATCCGCACCCGACTCGGTAAGCACCGACTGCATAACCTCATCTGCCCAATAATCATAATGGGCAAAACGGCGAAGTGATGCTTCCAATCCGCCGATTATAATGGGTACGGCTTCACCAAAACGTTCACGCACCAGCTTGGTGTATACGGTTACCGCTCTATCGGGGCGAAGACCTGCTTTATTACCTGGTGAATAGGCATCATCACTGCGTTTTCTTTTGGCGGCGGTGTAGTGTGCCACCATTGAATCTATATTACCTGCATTGATTAAAAAGGCAAGACGCGGAGCTCCAAAACGGGCTATATCATCGGTGTTTTTAAAATTAGGTTGGGCAATAATACCCACGCTGTAGCCCTCAGCCTCTAAAACTCTTGAAATAATTGCGGTGCCAAAGGACGGATGGTCTACATAGGCATCGCCCGTAATTATAACAAAATCAAGGGTTTCAAAGCCACGCTCTCTTGCCTCACTTAAATTTATGGGCAAAAAACTCATAATAAATTATTCCTCATCACTGCTTCTGGCCTGCATTTCCAAAAATTCGGACTTGGTTATAAGCACCTGACGGGGCTTTGCACCCTCGTAAGGACCTATAATACCCATTTCCTCCATCTCGTTAATAATACGAGAGGCTCTTGCATATCCAAGCTTCAAACGGCTTTGAAGATGTGATGCCGAGGCTCTTCCCGCCTCAATAACACATTCAATAGCTTGATTTATCATAGGGTCGCGGTCACCCAGCGAGGACTCATCACCACGGGAGGATTTATCCTTGTTGCCTGCAGCTGCCATACGCTCAATTTCTTCGCTTATCTCCTCATCATAATCACTGGACTGACCGTTTTTAACGAAGTCAACAACCCTTTCAACCTCTTCCTCGCTTACAAAACAGCCCTGAATACGAATGGGCTTATTTGCACCGAAAGGACAATATAACATATCACCCTTACCGAGCAGCCTCTCTGCACCGCCCATATCAATTATGGTACGGCTATCGGTCTGTGAGGAAACCGAAAAGGCAATGCGGGTTGGAATATTGTTTTTAATAACACCCGTTACAACATCAACAGAGGGACGCTGGGTTGCAACAATAAGGTGCATACCTGCGGCACGTGCCTTTGCGGTAATTCGGGCTATATAATCCTCTACCTCTTTTGAGGAGGTTGCCATAAGGTCGGCAAGCTCGTCAATAATAATAACAATGTGAGGCATTTTTGGTAGGTCTTCACTCATTTCAGCTAAATGATTATAGCCCTCTAAGTTTCGGACATTACATTCAGCAAAAAGACGGTAACGCTTTTCCATTTCCTGAACTGCCCAACCAAGTGCACCTGCCGCCTTTCTGGGGTCGGTAACAACAGGCACCAAGAGATGTGGTATTCCGTTATAAACGCCAAGCTCAACAACCTTGGGGTCAATCATTAACAGCTTAACATCATCGGGTGTAGCCTTATAAAGAAGGCTTATGATAATAGAATTTATACATACAGATTTACCCGAGCCTGTAGAGCCCGCAATAAGTCCGTGAGGCATTTTTGCAATATCGGTTAGAATAGCAGTACCAGAAATATCCTTACCTAGTGCGGCGGTAAGCTTGCTTTTTGCGGTCATAAATTCAACCGTTTCAATAATATCACGTGCACCGACCATAGCGGTTGCCTTGTTAGGAACCTCAATACCGATAGCCGCCTTGTTGGGGATTGGTGCTTCAATACGAACACCCGCCGCTGCAAGGTTTAGAGCAATATCATCGGCAAGAGAGGTTATTTTGCTTATTTTAACACCTGCCGAGGGCTGAAGCTCATAGCGGGTAACCGTAGGACCCCTTGTAACATCCACAATTCTTGTTTCAACACCAAAGCTACGAAGTACGTTAACAAGATTTTCGGCAGTAGCCTTAAGCTCCTTTTCACCCGATGCCGAGCCCTTTTTAAGATTTTCCTTTAAAAGGCTTACGGGCGGGAATTTATACTCCTCCTCTTCGGGAATATCCTCACCTGTTTTTATAACCTCATTTCCAAAATCGGAAATTTCGCTCTCTGTAACAGGGACAGGCTTCTCTGACTTCGGCTCATTTTCGGTATCGGAAGCATCAATAACCTCAGAAATAGAGGGTGGAAGCTCGGACTCGCTCTCAGTATCGCCAAAGCTAAAGGAGGACTGCTCATTTTCATCGCTTTTTGAAAAATCATTATCATTGTAAGCATCAATCAACTTTTTGCCCTTTTCATCCAAATCCTCGGGCGGTGTTCTTTCCTCAGGAATATCGTCCACGGAAATATCGGTGATTGCACGCTTTTTGCGTGCGGCTTCCCTAATTTCTCTATCTCTGTTATAGCTCTCACTAGCCCTTTGTTTAGCTGTTTTAACAGGCTTTGAAATACCTTTGAAAAGTCCTATAAGTGTAATGCCTGTAAGAAGCATAAAAAGAACAAAAATAGCAAGACAAACTATAACCCCCGCGCCCGCGGTACCGCAAAGCAGATTTATTGGCTCACCGATTAATGCGCCCAAAAATCCGCCTCCGCCACCCTCTACGCCTCTGCTATAGGCGGCTGAAAGATGCTCGCCAAAGCCTTGATTTGCGGGATGCTCTGAAAAAATATCTATCGCTGCACCTAAAAATAGAACAAGCAAAGAAGACTCCACCGTTTTAACCGTTACGGCAGAGCTGAATTTTCCCATAGCCGAAACAATTGCGACAAACCCCAAGAAAATCGGCAAAAGATAAACGCTTATGCCAAAAAGCCCAAACAAAAAGCTATGTAACATTTTCCAAAGGCTTTGACCTTCAATTATAACTAAAAACATCACAAGAATAGCTAGGGCAAAAAGCAAAATTGACCTTATTTGCCCTCCACTAGACGGCTGAGTCTGCTTTTGTTCCCTCTCTTTTTTAATTTCAGTAGCAGTTGCACTTCTTTTCTATGTTGGTTTTGATTTTTTTGACCCTTTTGTAGCCATTTAATAACTTCCTTTATATGTATTAAGGCGATTTTATTCGCCCGAATTTATTTGTTTTGCTCAATTAATTCGTAAAGACAGTCTATTGCATCACTAAGACTGCCCACCCTATGAATAAGCCCTATTTTAACGGCGTCATCACCGCAAAGCACAGTACCCATATCGGTAGCAAGCTCGCCCGTATTCATCATCAGCTCATAAAGCTTTTCGGCTTTTACTGATGAATTTGAGGTGATAAATCCCGTAATTCTTTCCTGCATTTTCTCAAAATAGTTAAGCGTTTGCGGAACACCCAAAACAAGTCCGTTTGTGCGAACGGGGTGAATGGTCATTGTAGCTGACGGCACAATAAAGGACTTATCTGCCGCCACTGCCAAGGGCACACCAATGGAATGTCCGCCACCCAAAACCAGTGATACGGTAGGCTTACTCATACCCGAAATAAGCTCTGCCAAGGCAAGACCTGCCTCCACATCACCGCCGACGGTGTTTAAAACCACCAGCATACCGTCTACCTCGGGGTCCTCCTCAATCGCAACAAGCTGAGGTATAATATGCTCATACCTTGTGGCCTTGGTGCCTTGTGGAAGCTGAATGTGCCCCTCAATCTCACCTGCCACCGTAAGACAATGAATAACATACTTTGAACCCTTTGGAGTTACTGAACCTGTTTTTTCTATTTGCTCCAGCTGTTCATTTGAAACACCTGTGCAAGGCTTATCAGAAGCTTCGTTTTTATTTTTATCCTTTTTGGAAAGCATAGTTATCACCCTTCGATAAAAAATCATAACTATTTTTCCTCAAACAGCATAAAAATATACATAATATATTATACTATTATAATTTATATAATTCAAGGTGAATTTTTCGTTTTTTAAGGTATTTTTTTGATTTTTGATTAATAACTGACCATAAGATTTGATATTTTAATTTTTAGTGGTTTATTTTAGAAAATAATAATACAGTTTATCTATTTTCGTCATTTTAATTAATATTTTCAAATTTAATACTTGCAACATAAAAATTAATGTTGTATACTTAAATATGTATTTTGTGTAAACAAAATTTTACGGAGGTGTGCAAATGAAAATAGGCTTTGATAATGAAAAATACATAAGTCTACAATCTCAAAAAATTCGTGATCGCATTAAGCAGTTCGGCGGCAAGCTTTATATGGAGTTTGGCGGTAAGCTGTTTGATGATTTTCATGCCTCCCGAGTTCTTCCCGGCTTTGAGCCCGACAGCAAGGTTAAAATGCTTTTACAGCTTAAAGATCAGGCAGAAATTGTTATTGTTATAAATGCCGATGCCATTGAAAAAAACAAGCGTCGCGGCGACCTTGGCATTACTTATGATTTAGATACTCTTCGCCTTATTGATGCTTTCCGCGGTATTGGTCTTTTTGTTGGCAGTGTTGTTATTACCTGCTATAATTCTCAGCACGCCGCCGATATGTTTGAAAAAAGGCTTATTTCACTTGGAATTAAGGTATATAAGCACTATTCTATTGAGGATTACCCCTCTAACATTCCGCTTATAGTAAGTGATGATGGATTTGGCAAAAATGATTACATTGAAACCGAACGTTCCTTGGTTGTTATAACCGCCCCAGGTCCCGGAAGCGGAAAAATGGCAACCTGTCTTTCACAGCTTTACCACGAACACAAACGTGGTGTTACCGCTGGTTATGCCAAGTTTGAAACCTTCCCCATTTGGAACATTCCCCTAAAGCACCCCGTTAATTTGGCTTATGAGGCTGCTACCGCCGACCTTAATGATGTTAATATGATAGATTTTTATCATTTAGAGGCTTATGGCGAAACCACAGTTAATTATAATAGAGATATTGAAATTTTCCCTGTACTTAATGCTATGATGGAAAAAATTATGGGAAAATCACCATATAAAAGCCCTACCGATATGGGTGTTAATATGGCAGGCTACTGCATTTTTGATGAAGATGCCGTTGAAGCCGCCTGCCGACAAGAAATTTTGCGACGTTATTACAGTGCCTGTTGTTCGGTAAGGCAGGGAATGTCTGATGCACATGAGGTTAGCAAGTTAGAGCTTTTAATGGGTCAGATGGGTATTACAACTGATGAACGACCCACCGTTGCCACCGCCTTAAGCAAGGCAGAGCAAACAGGTGCACCCGCCGTTGCAATTCAGTTGCCTAACGGAAAAATCGTTACAGGCAAAACCTCATCGCTTCTTGGTGCTTCAGCTGCCGCACTTTTAAACGCACTTAAAGCTTTAGGCGATATTGATGATGAAGTTTACCTTATTTCACACACAATCATTGAGCCCATTCAAAAGCTTAAGGTTCAACATATGGGTAATCATAATCCCCGACTTCATACCGATGAAATACTTATTGCCCTTTCAATATGTGCGGTAAACAGCGAAATCGCCGCCAAGGCAGTAAATCAGCTTGAAAAGCTTAAAGGCTGTGAGGCTCATTCATCAGTAATACTTTCAAGCGTAGATGAAAACGTATTTAGAAAGCTTGGTGTAAACATCACCTACGAGCCCAAATACCAAACTAAAAAGCTTTACCATAACTAGAGGCTGGACACTAGAGACTAGATGCTAGATACCTAAAGCAATAAATTGTTAGTTTAATGTACCTGACATCTAATATCTAGTGTCTGATTTCTAATAGCTAATGGGGGTATAGCGCAGTTGGTAGCGCGTCTGCTTCGCATGCAGAAGGTCAGGGGTTCGACTCCCCTTATCTCCACCAAAATGAAAATCCGCTCTCTTGGGGGCGGATTTTCGTTTTGTGTTATTCATTTTTCATTATTAAATATTCATTATTCATTAAAAGCTGAGCATATTATCAAATAAAATGATATATATCCTTTCCCAAAAAAGGTATTATATTGGTTTTTTCACTGCAAAATGGAATAATTTTATTTATTGCTTCAGAATAATCATTTCCAATAACAAAAGCTTTTATCATTTTACCTTTTAGTTTTTTCTTGCAATCATTTTTAATTTGACACTCGTGCTTTGAAAAATACAAATAATATGTATTACCCTCTCCTCTGGTTTGCCCGCAATAGGATAATCCCCAATCTTTAATGTCATCCCATTTTATAAATTTCTTATTAATCCAAGACTTACACAAGATGCCATAATTATTTATTGTGATTTGCTTACTGTTAGTCACAAAAGCAAAAACACCCATACTTATTACAATACCTATCCAAACACAAACGAAAATCAAACCAAAAACATCCGCAAAAGTATAATCTTCTTCAAAAGGTAATAATCCAAATAAAAGTCGAACACCTGCAATAGCCATTATTATGGTAACGACACCTACTCCTAAAAAAGTTGTATTCCGTTTGATAATTATTTGTTCCTTAGAGTGTGAAATTTCAAACATTTCTATCACCTCAATTAAATTATACCACTCTATTGCACGAAGTGCAACATAGTTTGCGACTTGTCGCAACTTCGTTTTGTGTCTTCTGATGTGGAATGATGTTTGAACTAACTTCAAAATGCTATCGCGCATTTTGGGCTGCTTCGACGTACACCCCCTTCGGGGGTTCTCTTCTCTTCCTGAGTACGCAAAAAAAACGGCACAAGCAGACGCTTGTACCGTTTTTTGGTACGCCGGAAGGGATTCGAACCCCCGACCTTTTGGTTCGTAGCCAAACACTCTATCCAACTGAGCTACCGGCGCATAATATGGTGACCCGGACGGGAATCGAACCCGTGTTACCGCCGTGAAAGGGCGGTGTCTTAACCGCTTGACCACCGGGCCATATGAAAAGGCACCAATATTTCGGCACCCCTTCTATGGATGGTAGCGGCAGTCGGATTTGAACCAACGACACTTCGGGTATGAACCGAATGCTCTAGCCAACTGAGCTATGCCGCCATAAGTCATGTGACTAAATCATTATAATGGTTTAACCTAAAATTGTCAAGCCTTTTTTTGGCTTTTTTTAGCGATAAATTAAAAATTATTAAAATCAACTAAAAACTTTATAAAAATCCCCAGCTCTTACAGTATTTTATGACGAATAATCGCATTAATTCATTTTATTTAAACACCTATTGATAATTACCTATAAATAAATTATAATTAAATAAACTTTTTAAGGGGGATTATAATTTGCTGACGGCATCAAAATTCGGTTATAGTTTAAGTGGTAATGCTTTAAAAATAATTGCCGCTATTACAATGCTTATTGACCATATTGGTGTAATTCTTTTGCCCCAAATAACCCTTTTTCGCGTTATAGGACGAATTTCCTTCCCGATTTTCGCTTTTATGATTGCCGAGGGCTGTGCCCACACAAAAAATAAGCTTAGATATTTTTTATCGGTTTTTCTGCTTGGGATAGGCTGTCAATTAGTATTGTACATAACAAAGGGGCCCGAAAAGCTTAATGTGCTTATTTCCTTTTCCATTTCGATGCTTGGCATTTATGCTTTACAATATATGAAAAACAAGGTGTTTTGCGACAAAATACATTTAACTAAAAAATGCTTTTCTGTTTTAGTTTTTGTTTTTGCCATTATAGGAATTTATTATTTAAATAAATTCCTACGCATAGATTATGGATTTTTTGGATGTATGCTACCCTTATCCGTTAGTATTTTTAGGGCTCCCGCCACAAACAGGTTTGTATTTTTAAAAAGGCTGGATAACAAATTTTTGCACCTGACACTACTTGGTATTTGTTTAGTATTTATGGCTTTAAAGTATCGTGGAGTGCAAATATATGCCCTTTTTTCAATTTTACTTTTACTTTTTTATTCGGGCGAAAGAGGAAAATTTAAAATGAAGTATTTCTTTTACCTTTTCTACCCTATCCACCTTGTTATTTTAGAAGGAATATCTTATATTTTATTGGTGATTAATCAACAATAAGCCTACCTATTTTTATTTAATCACCTTATTTTTTATATGCTTTTCAGCCTCTAATATAAACACAGCCACATAAGAGGCGAAGCCGTGATTACAGCTTGCGTGGTCGGTTTGATTTTCCCAAAGTGTGCCTGTACGGTCTGCCATATATTCAAAGTAGCCTATACATTCCCTAAGCAACTGTTGATATTTGCCATCACGCAGCAAAAGCTCCAGACGCAAAAAGTTTCCAATAAAGGCATTAGCTGGCCATATTTCAGGCCAAAGACCTTTTTCGTTTCTTTCGGGTCCAAACTCGGTAAGCAGTCGGTTCCAAAGCCTTGGATAACTTTCTTTAGTGGCAACACCCGTAAAAAATGCATAATACTGACAGGTTTCACTGCGATTATTGGTAATCTTTAATTCGCCATTTTCATACACCGCGTTATCCACAAAAAACTCGCCATCAAAAGATAATTTTCTAATAATTTCTTCAAGCCTTTGAGCCTTTTTAAGTAGCATTTCATCATCAAACAAAAAATGAACGGCACGAAGCATTTTTGCGTACAGCATATTGCTGGGGAAGTTAATATCTTGAACAAAATCGTTCGCCTTAGACCATTCTACAAACACCCAGTTTTCTAATTTTTCCAAAAGTCCTTCAGAATTTTCAAAGCCTTTAAAATAATCCAAAAGGTCATAAACTCGCTTTTTAAAGGGTAAAACAAAGTCTTTATCGCCCGTTCTACGTAAAAAGTCCTCTAATTGTATCACAAACCACATTGCCCAGTTAGGAATAAATGCCCCCTCTAAAACGTCGGTAGGGTAGCACATTGGGATCATACCCTTTGGCAAAAATTCAAAGCTTTCGGGCAGACGATAATTTTCTAAAAAATTGCGTTCTACAGCACTATCTCCCGTAAGTGCAAATTCAGTTCGAGCAGTAAAAAAGCTGTCACAAAGGAAGCCTGCACGCTCTCTGGTGGGGCAATCCATAAAAACATCTACCGCATTTTGTTTAAATGTTTCTATCGCAGCATTAAAAATCTTGGTAAGATGCGGATTTCCTCCCCTATACCAAGCGGTGATTTTTTCGGGGTAAACAAGCTCTAAAACTCTTAAATTTTTAATAGTAAATTCGCCAGAAATGCAGACTATTTTAGCGTATTTAAAGCCGTAAGGCTCTACCGTTTGGAATGGATATTCCCCCTGCTTTAAATCCAAGCGAACAACGTTAATACAGGTCAAACTGGTTGGGTTAACATCAAAATCTTTAGTAAGTCTTTCATCCACTGCAAAGTAAATTGTTCCCGACTTTTTACATACAATATCGGCTGCAATAAAGCCTGTTTTTTCGCACTCAAGCGAAAAAATCTCAAAATCGCCCTTAGAAAGCAAGGCTTCACCCGAAAAAGCTTCATTAGTGGGATTATTTTCAGTAATTTGCCAATTATTAATTTCCTCGCTTAAGCTTATTTCGAGTTCGTCCTCACTAAATCCAAAAGGTAAACCTTTTTCAGGGTCTCCAAGCACAGATAAAAAGTGGGGCTTGCCGACATTTTTATTGAAATCATCATTAACAACAATTTTACCTCTTGAAAGCCTTTTCTCAAAATACGAAGCAGGGAAACTAAACTTAGAAATTCCACGCGGAAGAAGATTTTTAGTACCTACCAACTCAACTTTTACGTCTACGGCGTTTTGACTTTTTCCGCCCAATCGCCAGTTGTAAACATCCGCCGAAAGACGGTAACTTTCACTCATAGGTCGCTGATAGCTTAAACGTTCCGATTTTTTAATACGTTCGGTAAGCAAAAAGCTTTCAAACCCGCTATTCCCCGTTGCGGCAATAATTTCATTATCGGCTTCAAGCTCCATTTGAATAAAGCCCGCTTGTCTTAGACTTGAAAAGCTATTAATATAGTAATTCACAACCTCTACAGCTATATGATTTTCACCCTTTTCAAGAGGTATAACAAGCTCGTCCACCCTGAAATAACCGTGTGCACACCTTGCGGGACCGTGAGACAAAAATTTTCCATTTATAAAAACCCTATAAAATCCCGATGTAGCAAGTTTTAAAACGACCTCTCCACACTCCCCTTTCACAAAGGTATGAAAGCCCATTGTGGTGTTAATTTCTGTTTTTAAGTTTTCTGCCCAAACAGGTAAAGCCTTTTTAAAAAACTGCATTATTTATTCCTCCAAAAATATTTCAAAAATCCTTTAAAAATACTCCTCACAAGGCTCGGGAATATGAGTAAAATCGCTTTTGCGGTAACTGATAAGTCTTTCAATTAAATCGGTTTCGCGGTAGGCGTAATCAATGCCGTCGTTATGCTCGTATCCCTTTAAAACATTAAGCTCGGCAGTACCGCCATTTTTAACGGTATATTCCACCATAATCTGTGACTGAGAAAGAGGTACCACACTGTCTTTTTCGCCGTGATAAGCAAGAACTGGAACATTTTTAAGCTTTTCTGTTCGCCACATAACTCCGCCGCCCGCAACGGGTGCAATTGCAGCAAAGGTTTCAGGAAAGCACAACCGCATTTATTTCTCTGCCCTCTTTTATAAACTTAGGTATGCCGTGACGGTAAATATGCTCGAAATTCTTTCCTCTTTCACCTGCACCGTGAAGATAGATAATAAGAGGCAAATCCTTGTAGTTATCGGGAAAAGCCACTCCGTAATTCATTTTATTTTCATTGTCTGCTAAATATGTTTTTATATTCATCATAATAATCACACCTTTAAAGTATAAGGTTATGAGTATTATAACAATAAATACGATTAATTGCAACGAAAAAATCCCTCGACTGGCAATTTTTTTGCTAATCGAGGGATTTTTTTAAGCCTTAAGCTCCTTGTAAATTTTAAGATACTCGCCAGCCGAGCGTTTCCAGCTGTTATCACAGTTCATTGCACGTAGCACTAAGGTGTTCCAGCCCTCGGGGTCGGAATATCCTGCAAGGGCACGCCAAACAGCTTCAAGCATATCGTGTGCATTATAGGTGGCAAAGGTAAAGCCGTTGCCCTTACCGTCACCGCTATCTTGAATGGTATCCTTAAGACCGCCCGTTTCACGCACAATGGGTATTGTGCCGTAGCGAAGTGCAACCATCTGTGCAAGTCCGCAGGGCTCACTTTTGGATGGCATTAAGAAAATATCGGCACCTGCATAAATTCTGTGTGCAAGCTGAGGCACGAAGCCGAGTCTGAGGCCCACCTTTTCGGGATATTTTTCTTTCATATCATAGAAAAATGTTTCAAACTCCCACTCGCCTGAGCCTAGGATTGCAAACTGAACATCCGCCTTTAGCATATCTTCAAAAACTGCCTTGACAAGGTCAAAGCCCTTATGACCTACAAGACGGCTTACAATACCTATAACGGGTACATCTGCTCGCTCAGGCAGACCCATTTCTTTTTGAAGCTCTGCCTTATTTACAGCCTTGCCCGAAATATCCTCAGCCGAAAAGCTCTTATAAATAAGGGGGTCGGTTTCAGGGTTGTAAACCTCGGTATCAATACCGTTTACAATTCCGCTTAGCTTAAACTGCCTAATTTTTAAAATCTCATCCAAGCCGTGCGAGAACCAAGGGGTTAAAATTTCCTCGGCATAGGTACGGCTTACTGTTGTTACTCTGTCGGCACACTCAATAGCACCCTTCATAAGATTTACGCAGTTTTCATACTCTACAAGGTGAGCAGAGTCATCCGAAAGACCTAAAACATCCTTCATAAGGTCATAGCCGTATTTACCCTGATACTGTATGTTATGAATGGTAAAAACGGTTTTTATGTTCTCATAAATACCATCGTGGTAATATCTATCCTTATAAACAGGAATCATTGCGGTTTGCCAGTCATTACAATGTATAACATCGGGGGTAAAATCAATATAAGGAATAATTTCCAAAACAGCACGTGAGAAAAAGGCAAAGCGTTCGGCATCGTCATAATGGCCGTAAAGGGTATCACGCTTAAAGTAATACTGGTTATCCAAAAGATAGTAAATAACACCATCTACATGGGCTTCAAAAATACCACAATACTGTCTACGCCAAGCAACAGGAACGGTAATATGGGTTATAAATTTCATTTTGCTACGCATTTCCTCGCTTACGGTACCATAAAGCGGCATTACAACGCGGCATCCCACAAAGCGATTTCTAAGCGCCTTGGGGAGGGCTCCTGCTACATCGGCAAGACCGCCCGACATAGCAAAAGGATATGCTTCACTAGCGGCAAATAATATTTTCATTTTCTACTCCTTTGAAACGAGTGGCGTTTCATCCAATTACGAATAAGTTTAAAACATATTTTAGCTAAACTTTAGCGGATTTTCTTATTGACATATAATGCGTAGGTGCACCGCAAAGAGCTCTGCCTTCGGTAATTTCGGCATTTTTATCGGTAATTACATATTTTAAATCGGCTGCTCTGCGAACTATTGAGTCCTGCATAATAATACAGTTAGAAAGGCTTGCCCCCTCCTCAATATGCACACCACGGAAGATAATACAGTTTGTAACCTCGCCCTCAATTACACATCCATCAGCTATAAGAGAATTGGAAACCTTGGAATTAAGACCGTAACGGGTGGGAACGTCGTCACGGTTTTTAGTGTAAATGGGTCGCTCGTTAGTAAAGAGCTCAGCTCTAACCTTAGGATTAAGAAGTGCAAAGTTTGCGTTAGCATAGGACTCAGTACCATCAATAACCCAAGCAAACTCACGAACGGCATAGCCAAAGATTTTAAGCTGGTCAATCCTTGCTGAAATAACATCTCGCCAACGACGGCTCATATTTTCTTCCCTAGCGGTTTTAACCAAATCCATAAGCAAGGTGCGGCTCATAACAACAACATCCAAACTAAAATCACAGGTAACACCATAATTTTCGGGGGTGCGAATTTTATTTATTCTGCCGTTTTTATCCATTTCAAAGGACATAATATCATTATGACTTTTGGGTAAAGGTCCGTTTTTGTATGCTATTGTAATATCTGCATCGGTTGCAAAATGAGCCTCTAGCATTTTAGAAATATCTATATTTCCTACAACATCGGCATCACACATAACAATATATTTTTCCTTGCTTCCGCGAAGATAGCTCATAACGGTATTGAGTGAGTCTATGTGACCCGAATCCATATCTACATCAGAAGTGAGATATGGAGGAAGAATGGAAAGTCCTCCGCTTTTACGGTCAAGGTCCCAAGGCTTACCTGACCCCAGATGATCCATAAGGGAATGATAGTTATATTTAGGTATAACACCCACCTTGGAAACACCCGCATTTACAAGGTTTGAAAGGGGAAAATCTATCATAC
>JAGARD010000096.1 GCA_017622415.1 Clostridia bacterium
ATACAGGCTTTTGAGCCGGTGCTGGTAGAGGGTAAGGCACTTAAATTGCACCCGCTTGTATGTACTGCTTATAACGCCGACTTCGACGGCGACCAGATGGCTGTTCACGTACCCCTTTCGGCAGAGGCACAGGCTGAGGCTCGCTTCTTAATGCTTGCCGCCAACAACCTGCTCAAGCCCTCTGACGGTAAGCCCGTTACCGTTCCTACTCAGGATATGGTTCTCGGCTCCTACTATCTCACCATTGTAAAGTATGATGAAAAGGGTGCACCTACTAAGGACCCCGAAACAGGTGAGTACCGCTATCACGTTTACCGCGATAAGGATGAAGCCATTATGGCTTACCAAACAGGTAACCTCGGTCTTCATACCCCTATAAGGGTTAGAGTTACAGGCAGAAGCCGTAAGGGTGAAATAATCTCCCGCATTATTGATGCTACCGTTGGATTTATTATCTTTAATGAATCCATTCCTCAGGATTTGGGCGGTGTTGACCGTACCGTTCCCGGTCACGAGCTTGACCTTGAAATCCCCGTTTACGATAAAAACGGCAAGGTTAATAAGATTGATAAGAAAAAGCTCGGCCGTATAATTGATGACTGTATCCGTGTTCACGGCACAAGCGAGGCAGTTATTGTTTTGGATAACATTAAGGCAACAGGCTTTAAGTTCTCCACAAAGGGCGCCATCACCGTAGCCGTTGACGATGCCGTTATTCCTCCTGCAAAGGCTGAAATCTTAGCCGAAGCAGAAAAAATGATAGATAAGTGCAACAAGTTCTTCAAGCGTGGTCTTATCAGTGATGATGAGCGTAGCCGTCAGGTTATTGAAATCTGGAACAAGGCTACCGAGGACGTTGCCGATGCACTTAAGGGCAACCTTGATGAGTTCAACCCCATCTTTATGATGGCTGACTCAGGTGCCCGTGGCTCTATGAGCCAGATTAGACAGCTCGCAGGTATGCGTGGACTTATCGCCAATACCGCAGGTAAGGTTATCGAAGTTCCCATTCGTGCTAACTACCGTGAAGGTCTTAACGTTTTGGAATACTTCATCTCCTCCCGTGGTGCCCGTAAGGGTCTTGCCGATACCGCTCTTCGTACCGCCGACTCGGGTTACCTTACCCGCCGTCTGGTTGACGTTTCTCAGGATGTTATCATTCGTGATGACGATTGCGGAACTACTGAGGGTCTAAAAATTACCGAAATCAAGGAAGGAAATCACCTCTTAGAGCCTATTTCTGAGCGTCTGATTGGCAGATACCTACTTGAAGACTTCATTGACGAAGCAACAGGCGAGGTTTTTGCTTCTAAAAATG
Source organism: Clostridia bacterium (assembly GCA_017622415.1). GTDB lineage: Bacteria > Bacillota > Clostridia > Oscillospirales > Acutalibacteraceae > UMGS1279. Next base: position 1,319 of record JAGARD010000096.1, read on the forward strand.
AAATGCTTACTAAGGATAAGGCAGAAAAAATCGAAAAGGTTCTTTTAGAGCGTCCCGAGGGTGAGCAATTCGTTCGTATTCGTTCTATCTTAAACTGCCGTTCAAGCCACGGTGTATGCCGTAAGTGCTACGGTGCTAACCTTGCAACAGGTACTCCTGTTACGGTTGGTGAGGCGGTTGGTATTATCGCCGCTCAGTCCATCGGTGAGCCTGGTACCCAGCTTACAATGCGTACCTTCCATACAGGCGGTATCGCATCTACCGAGGATATTACTCAGGGTCTTCCCCGTGTTGAGGAGCTCTTTGAAGCCCGTCGTCCCAAGCGTGCAGGTATCATTGCAAGATGTGCAGGTACCGTAACAATCTCTGAGGAAAAGAGAAACCGTGTTGTTATTATCAACGGTCTTGATGAAAAGGGCGAGCCTGTTGAGGAGCGTACACCTATTCCTGCAACCGCAAGAATTCGTGTTAGCGAGGGTGATACCGTATTTAAGGGCGAGCCTTTAGTAGACGGTGCAATCGCTCCGCAGGATATATTAGAGGTTTTAGGTGAAGAGGCTGTTCAGGACTACATCATTGAGCAAATTCAGGCAACCTACCGTACACAGGGTGTTGACATTAACGATAAGCATATCGAGGTTATCATCCGTCAGATGATGCGTAAGGTTACCGTAGATAATCCCGGAAGCACCAACCTACTGCCCCTCTCACGTATTGAACGCAGTGAGTTCACCGCCGCTAAAGAGGAAATTGAGCAAAGAATTGCCGCAGGCGAGACCGATTTGGTTGTTCCTACCTGCAACCCCGTATTACTGGGTATTACCAAGGCATCTCTTGCTACCGACTCCTTCCTCTCGGCAGCATCCTTCCAGGAAACCACCCGTGTTCTTACCGAAGCCGCTATCCAAGGCAAGAGCGACCCGCTCTTTGGTCTTAAGGAAAATGTTATCATTGGTAAGCTTGTTCCCGCAGGTACAGGTATGAAGGTGTATAACGAGCGTGCAAAGGAATATATTTCGGCAGTTATTGCAAGCGAAACTACTGAACAGGAAGCAGAAAGCTATTTAGAGTCTGAGGATGCAGCATCCGCAGAGCAAGAAACAGCTTTTGAAGCTGATGTTCAAGATGAGTCAGCAGTAACCGACACCACCGAAGAATAAGATTTTTAAAAATTTTTAAAAAAGTCTTGACAAATCTCAATTTTGAGTGTAAAATTTGATATTGTGTGGGAGTTTGGGTTTGTCCCAAATTCCCCGCAAATAATGGTATATAACCTTAAGGCTGATGGGGTAATCCCCACCAGTCATTAAAAGGTTTATATAAAATTTTTATTAGGAGGTGTAGTATGCCAACCTTTAACCAGTTAGTTCGCAATGGTCGAGAAACTATCGTTAAAAAGGCTAAGGCTCCTGCTCTTTTAAAGGGTTACAACTCTATGAAGCGTCAGCCTACCGATCAAGATTCTCCCCAAAAACGCGGCGTTTGTACTGCTGTTAAAACTTCTACCCCTAAGAAGCCTAACTCTGCTCTTCGTAAAATTGCCAGAGTACGTCTTTCCAACGGTATTGAAGTTTCTGCTTACATCCCCGGTATAGGACATAACTTGCAGGAGCATAGTGTTGTTCTTATTCGTGGCGGCCGTGTTAAGGACCTCCCTGGTGTGCGTTACCATATTATTCGTGGTACACTCGATACACAGGGTGTTGCAAACAGAATGCAGTCGCGTTCTAAGTATGGCGCTAAAAGACCTAAGGCAAGCGCTAAGTAAGCAGCAAAAAAAACAAAACAATTTTTATTATTAAAGACAAATCCTCTGCTGCAAGTACCAAAAGCAGCGGCGTTAATATATATTTTTCGCCCTTGCTTGGTGCCACGGGATGTTTGTCGCTCGAGTACCTGAGATATCATATATGTGAAGGAGGGAAGAGAAGTGCCAAGAAGAGGCTTTATTGCAAAACGTGATGTTTTGCCCGATCCGCTTTATAATTCTAAAATTGTGACCCGTCTTATCAACAACATTATGTATGACGGTAAGAAGGGCGTTGCTCAAAAAATCGTTTATGGTGCTTTCGATATTATTTCTGAAAAAACAGGAAAAGAACCCTTAGAGGTTTTTGAGCAGGCTATGGAAAACGTTATGCCCCAATTAGAGGTTAAGGCCGTTCGTAAGGGCGGTGCAACCTATCAGGTTCCTTTTGAGGTTCGCCCCGAAAGAAAGCAAACATTGGGTCTTCGTTGGCTCACAGTTTACAGCCGTACACGTTCTGAAGCTACTATGAAGGAGCGTTTGGCTGGCGAGATCTTGGACGCTGTCAATGAGATGGGTGGCGCATTTAAAAAGCGTGAAGATACCCACAAAATGGCAGAAGCTAACAAGGCATTCGCTCACTATCGCTGGTAATTTTAAATATTCAGCGTAATTATTAGTTTAATTAACTGTTAACAGGGCAGAATATTTAAAATTGCCCGAATTTAGGAGGAAATTATGCCAAGAAAGGTGTCTCTTGAACAAACAAGAAATATTGGCATTATGGCCCACATAGATGCTGGTAAAACCACCACAACCGAGCGTATTCTTTACTATACAGGTAAGGTACGTAAGGTTGGTGAAACCCATGACGGTGCCGCAACTATGGACTGGATGGAGCAGGAGCAGGAGAGAGGTATTACAATTACCTCCGCTGCTACCACTTGCTTCTGGAAGGACCATCGTGTTAATATCATAGATACCCCCGGACACGTTGACTTCACCGTTGAAGTTCAGCGTTCACTCAGAGTTCTTGACGGTTCTGTAACCGTTCTCTGTGCTAAGGGTGGTGTTGAACCTCAGTCTGAAACCGTTTGGCGTCAGGCTGATGAGTACAAGGTTCCCCGTATGATCTATGTTAATAAAATGGACATTCTGGGTGCAAATTTCTACAACGTACTCAATATGATTAAGGAACGTTTCCAGTGTAATGCTGTTCCCATTCAGCTTCCTATCGGTGTTGAGGACACATTCAAAGGAATTATCGACCTTATCAACAATAATGCAATTATGTATTATGATGACCTCGGTAACGATGTTCGCATTGAGGAAATTCCCGATGATATGAAGGAAGAAGCCGAAATGTACAGAACTCAGCTTATCGAGTCTGTTGCAGAGCAGGACGAGGCTTTGATGGAAAAATACTTTGAGGGCGAAGAACTCACTGTTGATGAAATCAAATCCTGCATCCGCAAGGCAACCATCGCTAATGATATGGTTCCCATCTGCTGCGGTACTTCCTACCGCAACAAGGGTGTTCAGCCCTTGCTTGACGCTATTGTAGACTTTATGCCTGCTCCTACAGACATTGAGGCTATCAAGGGCGTTAACCCCGAAACCGATGAGGAAGAGGTTCGCCATTCTTCTGATGAAGAGCCATTTGCAGCTCTCGCATTTAAGATTGCAACCGACCCCTTCGTTGGTAAAATCTGCTTCTTCCGTGTTTATTCCGGTAGTGTTGATGCAGGCTCCTCTGTATACAACTCTGTTAAGGATAACCGTGAAAGAATAGGTCGTATCTTACAGATGCACGCTAACCACCGTGAAGATATTGAAACCTGCTATGCAGGTGATATTGCCGCTGCGGTTGGTCTTAAAAATACCACAACAGGTGATACCCTTTGTGATGAAAAGCATCCTGTTATCTTGGAGTCTATGAACTTCCCCGAGCCCGTTATCCGTGTTGCTATCGAGCCTAAAACTAAGGCTGGTCAGGAAAAAATGGGTCTTGCTCTTGCAAAGCTTGCAGAAGAAGATCCTACCTTCCGTTGCTACACTGATGAGGAAACAGGTCAAACCATCATCGCAGGTATGGGTGAGCTTCACCTTGAGATTATCGTTGACCGTCTTCTCCGCGAATTTAAGGTTGAGGCTAACGTAGGTAAACCTCAGGTTGCTTACAAGGAAACCATTCGCGGCAATGCCGAGGTTGATGAGAAATATGCTCGTCAGTCCGGTGGTAAGGGTCAGTACGGCCACGTTAAAATCAGAATTTCACCTAATGAAACAGGTAAGGGTTATGAATTTATTAACTCTATTGTTGGTGGTGCTATTCCTAAGGAATACATCCCCGCTGTTGATTCGGGTATCCAGGGTGCAATGCAGTCTGGTGTTCTTGCAGGCTACAACGTAGTTGACGTTAAGGTAGAGCTTTATGACGGTTCTTACCATGAGGTTGACTCTTCTGAAATGGCATTTAAGATTGCCGGTTCTATGGCATTCAAGAGTGCTTGCCGTAAAGCAGACCCCGTTATTATGGAGCCTGTTATGAAGGTAACTGTTATTGTTCCCGAGGATTATATGGGTGACGTTATCGGTGACCTTAACTCTCGCCGTGGTGAGGTTCAAGGCTTCGAGGATCGTACAGGCGGCGTTAAGCAGATTAATGCTCGCGTTCCGCTTAGCGATATGTTCGGTTATGCTACCGACCTTCGTTCTAAAACACAGGGTCGCGGTCAGTACACTATGGAGCCCGACGGCTACAAGGAAGTACCCAAGAGCATTTCTGAAAAAATTATTACTGCAAGAACCAAGAATGACTAATTAATTTCTAAAAAGGTCTTGCAATTTACTAAAAAATTTGGTAGAATATTTTTTGGATAATATTCTTATTCCACAAATGGAAATTTAAGGAGGAAATAACAATGGCAAAAGAAAAATTTGAACGTACCAAACCCCACGTTAACATTGGTACTATCGGTCACGTTGACCATGGTAAGACCACTCTTACCGCTGCTATCACCAAGTATCTTTCCCTTAAGGGTCAGGCACAGTTCGAGGACTATGCTAACATCGATAAGGCTCCTGAAGAGAGAGAGCGTGGTATCACAATCAATACCGCTCACGTTGAGTACGAGACTGAAGCTCGTCACTATGCACACGTTGACTGCCCCGGCCATGCTGACTATGTTAAGAACATGATCACCGGTGCTGCTCAGATGGACGGTGCTATCCTCGTTATCGCTTCTACTGATGGTCCTATGGCTCAGACCAAGGAGCACTTACTCCTTGCTCGTCAGGTTGGCGTTCCCTACATTGTAGTATTTATGAACAAAACTGACCTTGTTGACGATGAAGAGCTTCTCGAGCTCGTTGAGATGGAAATCCGCGAGACTCTTGATTCCTATGAGTTCCCCGGCGACGATACTCCTATCATCAAGGGTTCTGCTCACAAGGCTCTTATTGCTGATAACGATCCTTCTCTTCCCGAGTATGCTCCTATTGCTGAGCTTATGGATGCTGTTGACAGCTACATTCCTACTCCTGATCGTAAGGCTGATATGCCCTTCCTTATGCCTGTTGAAGACGTATTCACCATCACCGGTCGTGGTACTGTTGCTACCGGTCGTGTTGAGCGTGGTCAGCTCCGCACTTCTGAGGAAGTTGAAATCGTTGGTATCCGTGAGACCAACAAGACCGTTGTAACCGGTATCGAAATGTTCCGCAAGATCCTCGACTATGCAGAGGCTGGCGATAACATCGGTGCTCTTCTCCGTGGCGTTCAGCGTGACGAGATTGAGCGTGGTCAGGTTCTTTGCAAACCCGGCTCCATCAATCCTCACACCAAGTTCCACGGTCAGGTTTACGTTCTTAATAAGGACGAAGGCGGCCGTCATACTCCTTTCTTTAACAACTATCGTCCTCAGTTCTATTTCAGAACTACCGACGTTACCGGCGTTATCACTCTTCCCGAAGGCACCGAGATGTGTATGCCTGGCGATAACGTAGAGATGGATGTTGAGCTTATCACTCCTATCGCTATCGAGGAAGGCCTCCGTTTCGCTATCCGTGAGGGTGGTCGTACCGTAGGTTCCGGTGTTGTTACCGCTATCAACGAATAATTTAAATTATTCTTAAATAGTTAAGTAAAACAATTTAAACCGACTCAAAGTCTTTTGGCTTTGGGTCGGTTTTTTTAAATAGCCTTCCCCTTGACGGGGAAGGGGGACCGCTTGCGGTGGATGAGGTGTAGATTTGTGCTGACTTTCTTTTCACCTCATCCGTCACTTCGTGACACCTTCCCCGTCAAGGGGAAGGCTTATAACCTACAATTTATCTCTGACCTATCCAGTACAAGGATAATGTAGAAAAAATCTTATCCTTTATTGCTTAACTGCTCGTTTAATACTGCTATTGAACAGTTTAAATAATCAAATCCACAGCAATATTTCTTTATAAAGCTGTTACGCTCAGCCCTCGTGGAAAAAATCTGTTTATTAAAGCATTCCTCAGTTAAAAAGCTCTTATCACCCGAAAAGCCCTCGCAAAATAATTCGTTTCCTCTTGCTTTATGGTAATAAGGACAAATTATGTAAAAATCATCGTTTGGCATAACGTCGCCTCCTTTCATCGCTACCAAAATTGGTATCTCTGCAAAGGGGACAGACCGCAATTTTTTCATAGGGTGGCTCGGAAAATCCGTGTCGCTCTATAAAAATATGCGGGGTATCAAAATAATGGTGGCATCCGTTGCAAAAGTACATAAGCAACCTACCTTTTTACCTTGGGCAAGCCTTTGCCCGCTGCAAGTGCCCTCACTGTACTTTCGGCAAGCATTAACTGCTCCTCAAGCTCGTTTATTCGGGCATACTGTTCGGCAACTAACCTCACAAGTTTTTTGTTTTCTAAATTCATTTTTATTAAACCTCCTGAATTTTAATTTTTTGTTTCTAAACCAGTTCTATAAATAAGCCGGCTTTCATAGAAATAGTTTAGATTTACTAAACCAATATTACCATATTATGGTTAGACTGTCAAGTGCAAAATTTATAAATTCTAAACATTTTTTATTTTTTAATAAAAAAAGTATTGATAAAACTAAACTTTTGTGTTATTATGTAGATAAAGGTCGAAAAAACAATGCAAAAATTAACTAATTAAAAATAAACTTTGGTGTGGAGTGATTTTTTATGAAACAGGCTAGCTTTTCAGAGCGACTGCTAAAAGCAAAGGCATTAAGAAAATTAAGACAGGTGGAGCTTTGCAAATATGCAGGTGTTGGAAAAAGTGCAATGTCACAGTATATTAAGGGCAGCTTTATGCCAAAGCCCGATAAGGTTGCAGCCTTAGCCGAAGCACTTAATGTTTCGGAGGCGTGGCTTATGGGGTATGATGTTCCAATGGAACGAGAAAGGGCTAAGCTTTTTCCCGGTGAGGCTATAAATATTTTACAGGGTCAAACCCGAATGGTCCCTCTTTTTGAGAGCGTTGCCGCAGGCTTTGGATGCTATGCGAATAATCAGATAATTGATTTTATCCCTCTTTTAATTACCACAGATGAGGAGGCGGAAAACACCATCTGCATTAAGGTTTCGGGTAATTCAATGTACCCCAAAATCGAAAATGGAGATACTATTGTAGTCCATAAGCAGAATAGCGTGGATAGCGGTCAAATAGGCGTTTTCCTTATTGATGATGAGGAGGGCGTTGTTAAGCGAGCCAATTATATTTACGGCGAGGATTGGCTGGAGCTTTTATCCATAAATCCCGAATATATGCCCCGTAGATTTGAGGGGGCAGAGGTTGAAAGGGTTAAAACACTAGGCCTTGTAAAACAGGTAATAAAAAATATTTAAAAATTTTAAAATTATGGGAACCAAATATTACCTTTCGTGGTGTTATTAGTGAAAAGGGTTTAAAGCCTTAAAAAAGGGGGGGAACTTCAAATATGTTTATATTTGGTACGGTTTTTGCGGTAAAATCAGATAATGAAAAAACTATATTTAAAGCCGATGCGGCGGTAGCCTTTGAAAGCTACTCCGATATGGTTTTCCGTCTTGCTTTTTTAAGAACAGGCAATACTGCCGATGCCGACGATATTATGTCGGATGTCTTTTTAAGACTGGTTAAAAACGTTCATAAAATTAAAAGCGAGGAACACCTAAAGGCTTGGCTTATACGTGCCTCTATTAATTGCTCTAACAGCTACTTTAAACGCAAAAAACGTATAAATGAGGTGCGAATTACCGAGGTTGATGGCGTTTATGAAATGGATGAAAACTCGGTATTGCCGTCAGTTCTAATGCTTCCCGCACATCAAAAAACGGTAATTTATATGCATTATTTTGAGGGGTATTCGGTGGAGGAAATAGCCACCCTTTGCGGTACGGCAGTCGGCACTGTAAAATCCCGCCTTTTCAGAGGGCGTGAAGCTCTTAAAAACACCCTGAAAGGAGAGTTTTTGGATGTTTAAGGAAAAATTTAATGAAGAAATGCAAAAAATCAAGCCAAGTAGTCTAAGCAAGGCACAGCTTTTGGAAAAAATTAATAACGAGCAACAAAAAGCCGATGTTATTCCCTTTAAAAGGTCGGCAAAAAAAGGGTGGATTGCAGTCTTAGCTGCCGCTGTAGCTATTTGTATAGTGTCGGTTGCGGTATTAAATTTGCCTTTTTTCAAATCCCCCTCGGAGCTTGCGGGCGAAATTGAATATACCGATGGCATACCCGCAAGGGTCACCTATGCACAAATTTACAATAAATTCAGCGAAATTTTAAAGCAGCAGGAAAGGTCATATTACACCACAGGTACCGACGACATTATTTTAGAGGATGCATTGGATGAGGAAATGGCAGTTCCAGATGGTGCAGGCGGTGATTTAGGCTCATTAAAGGGCGAAAATGGCACTGCCAAGCCCGATAGTGCAATTGATGTTAACGAAAATGCAACCGAGCTGTATTCCGAAGAATATAGCACCACCAACACTCAGGTAGCCGATGTTGACGAGGCAGATATTATTAAAACCGACGGTAAATTTATCTATTCGGTAAGCAGTATTTTAAAATCAAAAAATCAAAGGGTAAATATTTCTAAAGCCGAAAAGGGTCAGCTTGAAAACGTATCGGTAATTGAGCTGAAATTTAATGATAGCACCTATATTGAAATTTCCGATATATACCTAACCTCAAAAACTTTGGCGATTATCATAAACAGTATGGGGGAGGAAAATAACACTATACTAAGGCTTTATGATGTTTCCACACCCTACGCACCAAAGCAAAAAAAAGAGGTCACCTTTAGCGGTAATCTTTTATCCTCCCGACTTATAAAAAATAATATCTATCTTTTCACAAATGAGTATTTTTATGAAAAACCGAACGAAAATGATGTATGCAGCTATGTTCCGTCGGTGCAGATAGACGGTGACGCACCCTGTCCCGTTGCCGAGGAGGATATATGTATATTTAAAGGTGCAATCGACCGTAGCTACACCTCGGTTTTTTTGGTTGATACTGAAAGCGGTAAAATAACCGACAGCAAATCTACCGTTGGCGGAGGAAGTACAATCTATGCCAATACTAAGGCAATCTATCTTGCGGCTAATGACATAAGCAGCTCATATTTTACCAGAGAAACAATTGATGAATACAAAAATAAAACCCGACTTATTCGTTTTGATATTAAGGATGGCGGTATTACAGCCGTCGCAGAGGGCGAGGTAGACGGCACACCCCTTAATCAGTTTTCTATGGATGAGCATAACGGCTACTTTAGAATTGTTACAACCGTAACCACCGCCTATGATACCAAAAATGCCGTTTATGTTTTGGATAGCCAACTGAAAATCGTCGGCAAAACCACCGACATTGCCAAGGGCGAACGTGTTTATTCTGTTCGTTTTATGGGTGATACAGGCTACTTTGTAACCTTTAGGCAGGTCGACCCGCTTTTTGCGGTTGATTTATCAAATCCTAAAGAGCCAAAGATTTTATCTGCCCTTAAAATCCCTGGATTTTCTAATTATATGCATCCTTGGGGTGATGGTATGATGCTTGGTATCGGTGCCGATGCCGATGAAAAAACGGGTGCAGTAAAGGGAATTAAGCTTTCTATGTTTGATATAAGCGACCCTAAAAACGTAACCGAAAAGGATAAGGAAATTCTTGATATTTTGGGCTCGGATGTTGGGGTAGAGCATAAGGCGATTTTAGCAAACTTTAATAAAAATCTTATTGGCTTTGCCGCAAACGACGGTAATTACTATCTTTACAGCTATGCTAAAGATAAGGGCTTTACTAAAAAAGCCACACTTAAAATACCAAGAAATGAAGATGCCGAGATATATTATTCCTACTATTTTTACGCACAAAATACACGCGGAATTTATATAGGCGATTATTTCTATCTTTGCGGTCCAAACGGCATAAATTCCTATAGCCTTTTAAATTTCAAAGAGATTGATAGCTTGATTTATTAAAAAGTAAATCCTTTTATGCACCTCACTTGACTAAACCTCAAGTGGGGTGTATAATTTAGATAGTAGATGCTAGAGGCTAGATGACAAAACCGATAAATTGTAGGTTGAAAGTGTGAAAGAGCCTTTCCCTTGACGGGGAAGGGGCAGACTCCCCTCCAGTGAAGGGGAGATGTCATCGAAGATGACAGAGGGGTACGGGTCTGTCAGACCGCTTGCGGTGGATGAGGTGTAGGTTTGCACAGACTTTATTTTCACCTCATCCGTCACTTCGTGACACCTTCCCCATCAAGGGGAAGGCTTATAACCTACAATTTATCCGTAAGGAGTAAATAATTATGTACCGTCATATCAAGGCAGAAATAGATTTAAACGCTCTTGAATACAACATAAATCAAATATTAAAGCTCGTGCCTAGCGATAGGGTAATGGGTGTTGTTAAGGCTAACGCCTACGGTCACGGAGCGGCTGAGGTAGTGAAAACCCTTATTCGTCTTGGCGTAAACCGTTTTGCCGTTTCCAACGTTTTTGAAGCCTTAGACCTTCGCTCGGTAACAAAAAACGGCGAGATTTTGGCACTTGGCTACTGTGATGTTACCGCCGCAAGGAAGCTTAGTAAAAATAATATAACGGTGTGTGTTTTCGACCTTGAATATGCAAGGGCACTCAACTCAGCCTTAGAAAATTCGGGCGAAAAAATAAACTGCCACATAAAAATCAATAGCGGTATGAATCGTCTGGGCTTTGAGTGTGACGATTTAAATTTACTAAAGGCTCAGATGAATGAGCTTTTTGCTCTTGAAAATATTAATATAACGGGTGCATTTACCCACTTTGCCACTGCCGACCGTGACGGTGATGAAAATGCCGATTTCACCGCCACTCAGTATAGTGTATTCTCCGCCGCAAAGGATGTTATAGTTAAGGTTGCAAGTGAACATAACATTAAAAATCTTTATTTTCATAGCTCCAATTCGGCGGCAACCCTTTTGGACAGCAATTCTCGCCCGTCCGATATTTACCGTGTAGGAATTATTATGTACGGCCTTACCCCCTCGGTTGGGATGAAGCTTCCCTTTAAACCAAAGCCCGTAATGAGCCTTAAGGCAACCGTTTCTCAGGTTAAAATACTCAAAAAGGGTGATGCCGTTAGCTACGGACGCACCTTTACGGCAGAAAAAAATATGCGTGTTGCAACCGTTACTGTAGGCTATGCCGACGGCTATATGCGTGGACTTAGTGGCAAGGGCTATATGCTTATAAATGGTAAAAAAGCACCCATTTTAGGCAGAGTCTGTATGGACCAAACGGTTGTTGATATTTCTGATATTGAGGATGTAAAAACAGGCGATACCGCTATACTTTTTGGCGAGGGTCTGCCTGTAGAGGAGCTTGCAAAGGCTTTAGGTACAATAAATTATGAGCTTGTTTGTGCCGTTGGTCACCGTGTTGCACGTGTTTATATTAAAGATGGCAAGCAGGTAAATGAGATTAGATACATTTCTTTATAAAGGAGAACGGCTATGTTCACCAAACAAAACAGTCTTGGAATTTTTGGAATGGATGCCTACACCGTGAGTGTGGAGGTGGATAATTCTGAGGGGCATTTTGCCTTTAATATAGTTGGTCTGCCCGATGCCGCCGTAAGGGAGTCGGGCGACCGCGTGCTTTCGGCACTTCGTAATAGCGGATTTATCTACCCAAGCGGTCATACCACCATAAACCTTGCCCCCGCCGACCGCAAAAAGGAGGGCACCCTTTATGACCTGCCTATTTTTATAGCGATTTTGGTATCAACAGGTCAGCTAGTGGGCGATTTTAGTGAGGTAGCCTTTATTGGTGAGCTTTCCTTAGACGGCACACTTCGTCCCATAAACGGACTTTTGCCAATGGCTATTGAGGCGAAAGAGGCTGGAATTAAACACCTTTTTGTACCTGCCGAAAATGCCGCCGAGGGTGCGGTGGTTAAGGGAATTAACATCTATCCCGTACAAAATACCGCTCAGCTTGTAAGGGCACTTCGCGGTGACGAGCCAATTTCACCCGCCGTTTACACCCCCGAAGAGAATGAAATGGGTGGCGGATTTATAGATTTTTCAGAGGTTAAGGGTCAAACCCTTGCCAAAAAAGCTCTTGAGGTTGCCGCTGCGGGCGGTCATAACGTGCTGCTTATTGGGCCACCAGGGTCGGGTAAAAGTATGCTCGCAAAGCGTTTTCCCACCATTTTGCCCGAAATGACCGAAAAGGAGTCAATAGAAACCACAAAAATTCATTCAATCGCGGGGGTGCTTGCCAAAAAGTCGCCCCTTATAACCGCAAGACCATTTCGCTCACCGCATCATACCGTGTCATCTGCCGCAATGTCGGGCGGTGGAGCATTTCCAAAACCCGGTGAAATTTCTCTTGCCCACAACGGCGTATTGTTTTTGGATGAGCTACCCGAATTTAAAAGAGATGTTATGGAGGCACTTCGTGCTCCGCTGGAGGATGCAACCGTTACCGTTTCACGCGTGGCGGGCACCCTCACATATCCCTGCTCATTCACCCTTATCGGTGCTATGAACCCTTGCCCTTGTGGATTTTTCGGGCATCCCACCAAGCGTTGTACCTGCTCGTCTAATGCCGTTTCAAAATATTTAGGCAAAATTTCGGGCCCGATGCTCGATAGACTAGATATTCACGTTGAGGTACCGCCCGTTAAGTATGATGAGCTTAAGGATGACGAAAGTTTAGCCGAAAGCTCTGCCGAAATCAAGGCACGTGTGGACAAAGCAAGACGTATACAAAATGAACGCTACAAGGATGAAAACATCACCTGTAACGCAAGGCTCACCCCCAAAATGCTTAAAAAATACTGCATTTTAAGTGAGGATGCCGAAAATATTTTAGCCGCCGCATTTAAAAATATGGGACTTTCGGGTCGTGCCTATGACCGCATTTTAAAGGTTTCACGAACTCTTGCCGATTTGGACGGGGAGGAAAAAATCGAAAGCCGTCATATTGCTCAGGCAATTCAGTTCAGAAGTCTGGACAGAAAATATTGGGCAACATAGGTGCTGGATGGTAGAGGCTAAACAATTTATCGCTCTAAAAAATTTCAATTATTTATAATCATATCCATCTTCGACCAATCAATAGAACCATTATAAATATCATTTTTTCTCTCGCGCGCACGCGAGCCATTATTCTTTACATTTTTTTCATTCTTTATATTATTAAGATGTGTGGATTTGTTGTGTTTTTGTTGTGGATTTGTTGTTGGTCTTGCTTTAAAAAAATTTGGCTCTTGTCCCGCGTTTTGCCAGTTTTTAAGAGTAATTACGGTGAACTTGTTTGTTGTGGTTATGGCAATTTCTCCTGTGGATTTTAGCTTATCAAGGGCGGTAAGAATTTGCCATTCGGAAAGGCTTAATTCTTCGGCAAGCTTTTTTCTGCTTGTTATTAGCTCGCCTGCCTTGTAGGGCTTTCCCTCAAACTCAAAATCCTTAAAAGAAGCCTTTAAAAGCAAATGAATATAAAGCCTTAAAACATTTGTGTTTTGGTACCATTGCCACGATAATAAATCACGGTAAAGCTTTATATACCCGTTATAAGTTGTCATAATAATATTATTCCTCCTTTAAGTTTTGGAATAATAATAACATAAATAAAAATAATTTTCTCCCTATCAAAATGATAACTATCAAAGACTTTCGCCCCACTATAAAAACGTTTGCGAAGCAAACTGATAGTTTTCGCATAGCGAAATGATAGTTATAAACTGTAAACTGAAAAAAGGAGACCTAAAATGAGTTTAAATAGTGTTGTTTCTGCCGAAAGGCTTCATATAGGCTTTTTTGGACTTCGTAACGCAGGTAAATCAAGCCTTGTTAATGCCGTTACGGGGCAAAAGCTTTCATTGGTATCTGATGTAAAGGGCACCACCACCGACCCTGTTTCAAAGGCGATGGAGCTTTTACCCTTAGGCCCTGTTGTTATAATTGATACCCCCGGAATTGATGATGAGGGTGAGCTTGGTGCAATGCGAGTGGAGCGTGCACGGCAGACCCTTTCAAAAATTCATATTGCGGTACTTGTTACCGATGCAAAAAATGAGCTGACCGATGCCGAAAAGGAACTGATTTCATCCTTTAAGCAAAAGAACATCCCCTTTATTATTGCAAAAAATAAGGTCGATTTACTTGCTGATACCCCTGAAGAAAAAGAAAACGAGCTTTATGTAAGTGCCACAAACGGCACTAATATTAACGAGCTTAAAGAAAAAATCGCCTTTCTTTCTAAGGATGTGGCTAACAATAAAAAAATCCTTGCCGACCTTATTAAAAAAGGTGACAAGGCTGTTTTGGTGGTGCCTATTGATGAATCTGCACCTAAGGGCAGACTTATTTTGCCACAGCAACAAACCATAAGGGAGTTGCTTGAAATTGGTGCAATTACAGTGGTTGTAAAGCCTGAGGAATTAGCAGATACTCTTGACAGTCTTAAAACTCCGCCACGACTTGTAATAACCGATTCTCAAAGTTTTGGGGCTGTTTCAAAAATTGTGCCTGAGGATATAATGCTAACCTCCTTTTCCATTCTTTTTGCCCGCTACAAGGGCGATTTGGAAAAGGTTGTAAAGGGAGCATTTGCCTTGGATAGCCTAAAGGACGGCGACACTCTGCTTATTTCGGAGGGATGCACCCACCATCGTCAGTGCAAGGATATAGGCAGTGTAAAAATTCCCGATTGGGTAAGAAAACATTCGGGAAAGTCATTGAATTTTGAATTTACATCGGGAGGAGAGTTCCCCGAGGACCTTTCAAAATATGCGTTAGTTATTCATTGCGGAGGCTGTATGCTTAATGAAAGAGAGATGCAAAGCCGTCTTGAAAGAGCCGAAAAATCGGGCGTTCCTATTACAAATTACGGCACCGCCATTGCCCATATACACGGAATTTTAAAACGGTCTTTAGAGCCATTTGAAGCTAGAGACTAGATGCTAGATACTAGATAACTAAACCGATAAATTGTAGGTTATAAATTTTAAACCCCAACTGTCTATGCCTAAGAGCATAAACTGTTGGGGTTAATTATTTAGTATCCAGTCTCTGGTTTATTTCTGTTCTATAACCTCTTTACCACCCATATAAGGACGAAGAGCCTCGGGGATTTTAACCGAATATTTTTCACCATCAAAGCAGAGGTTATTTTCAAGGAATGCAATGAGCATACGTGGGGGAGCAACAACGGTATTATTAAGGGTGTGTGCGAGATATTTTTTGCCATCCTCACCCTTAACGCGGATACCAAGTCGTCTTGCCTGTGCATCGCCAAGGTTGGAGCAGGAGCAAACCTCAAAATACTTTTTCTGCTTGGGGCTCCAAGCCTCAACATCGTAGGATTTAACCTTTAAATCGGCAAGGTCGCCTGTGCAACATTCCAAGGTACGAACGGGAATATCAAGACTTCTGAAAAGCTCTACCGAATAGCTCCACATTTTGTTAAACCATTCCATACTTTCCTCTGGTCTGCAAATAACAATCATTTCCTGCTTTTCAAACTGATGAATACGGTAAATGCCACGTTCTTCAATACCGTGAGCACCCTTTTCCTTTCTAAAGCAGGGGGAGTAGCTTGTAAGTGTTAAGGGAAGCTTTTCTTCGGGGGTGATGGTGTCAATAAACTTACCAATCATAGAGTGCTCAGAGGTACCAATAAGGTATAAATCCTCGCCCTCGATTTTGTACATCATTGCATCCATTTCCTCAAAGCTCATAACGCCTGTTACAACGTTACTTCTAATCATAAATGGGGGAATACAGTAGGTAAAGCCCTTATCAATCATAAAATCTCTTGCATAGGCGGTAACTGCCGAATGAAGTCTTGCAATGTCACCCATAAGGTAGTAAAAGCCCTCGCCTGCAACTCTGCCTGCCGACTCCTTATCAATACCATCAAAAAAAGCCATAATGTCGGTGTGGTAGGGGATTTCAAAGGTAGCCTCGGTCTGCTCGCCGTACTGCATAACCTCTTTATTTTCGCTGTCATCCTTACCAACGGGAACGCTATCATCCACAATGTTAGGAATTTTCATTTGAATTTCGCGAACCTTAGCCTCAAGCTCAGATTCCTTTTCCTCTAAGGCTTTAAGCTCGGCTGCCTGCTCGTTTACAAGACGCTTCATATCCTCCGCCTCGTCACGCTTGCCCTGACCCATTAAAATACCAATTTGCTTACTCACCTTGTTACGATTGGAGCGAAGCTCGTTAGCTCTGGTGTTGGTATTACGCTTTTCGTTATAAAGCTCAATTACCTCGTCTACCAAGGGGAGCTTGGAGTCCTTAAACTTCTTTTTAATATTTTCCTTTACTAAATCGGGATTTTCACAAATAAATTTAATATCCAGCATATTAATTCTCCTACTTACTGATATTTATTGCTTTTAATTATAGCATTAATGCTTTATTCTGTCAAACAAAATATACCCAAAACGCAATGCAATTTATTTTCTTCTTTCAATAAAGCTGTCCGTTTCGGTGGGGTCGGTGCGACGTTTTTTAATATCCCTTATTATGGAATAAACAATCACAGCAGCCAAAGCTACGGCGGCAATAATTGCAAGGCTTAAAATTATCACAATTAAAACCGAGCCTACATCCCACGCCGAGCTTACGGCATTTGTTTTTATTTCAAAGGTAGAAAGGGAATTCCAAGCGTGAGAAACCTTTTGCTCATTAACCTCTCCCGCAGAGGTAAAGGTTAGGGAGTAAAAATTACCGTTACAAACGGTTAGGTACTGTATTGAACAGAAGCTACCGCCACTATCCTTACCGTTAAGACGCACCTCAATAAGCTTCATACCGTTTGCCGAAACCGTTTTGTAGGAAGCTCCCTTGGCGGTAACAAGCTCCTTTGCGGTTTTGGAAAGCGACTTATCATTCAAAAGAGAAAGGTCGGCTATTTTCTTTGAAAAATCGGTAGACCAGCTTTTTACCGCAATCTGCGATTTGGAGCTTGGCTCCACACCTAAAAAGAGTGTTTGTACCGCATCACTCGCAGTTGGCTTTAAATAGCTCTTAAAGGATGAAAGACTGTACCCAAGGGCTTCAATAAGCTCTATGTTGTCCTCGGCGGTATCGGCATTTAAAAGAATGTAGCCGTCGGGCAGGGTTAGGGAGAGGGAATGAGTGTCATCCTCGGCAACCGTTTCGGCGAAAGCTCCGATAACCAAAAACAGTGATAGACTTATTATTAAAACCGCAGATAGAAAACACTTAAAAATTTTATTCATCCGCTTATGTCCTCTTATAGATTATTCTGCTTTTTGGCGGCAGTTACGGTGTTTGCCATAAGCATTGCAATGGTCATAGGACCTGCACCACCTGGTACGGGGGTGATAAAGGAGCATTTTTCCTTTACATTTTCAAAATCTACATCTCCGCAAAGCTTGCCGTTTTCAAGACGGTTAATACCAACGTCAATAATAGCGGCACCCTCTTTAACCATATCGGCGGTTACAAAGTTTGCTCTGCCCACAGCGGCTACCAAAATATCCGCCTGTTTTGTGATTTCGCTTAAATTTTTTGTTTTGGAATGGCAGATTGTAACGGTTGCGTTGCGGTGTAAAAGAAGCATAGACATAGGCTTGCCAACAACATTTGAACGACCTATAACCACGCAGTTTTTACCCTCGGGGTCAATACCCTCTTCATCCAAAAGACGCATAACACCCGCAGGGGTACAGGGCAGAAAATCGAAGTCGCCTATCATAATTTTACCAACATTTACGGGGTGAAAGGCATCTACATCCTTTTCGGGAGAAATGGCGTTAATAACCGCCTTTTCGTCTAAATGACGGGGCAGAGGAAGCTGGCACAAAATTCCGCTTATATCACTTCTGCCGTTCAGCTCCTCAATAAGACCCAAAAGATTTTCCATATTAGTGTCGGCGGGAAGAGCATATTCCTCAGAGTAAATACCAAGCAGCTCGCAAGCCTTTTTCTTGTTGTTTACATAAACTCGGGATGCGGGGTCGTCGCCCACAATAATAACGGCTAAACCAACCGAAATGCCCTTTTCTTTAAGCCCTAAAACCTCTAAACGAAGCTCCTCCTTTGTTTTGGCTGATATTGCCTTTCCGTCAATTATCTTCATTTTCGTCTTCTCCTTGTTCTTCGGATAAATCTATTTCTACATCTTTGGTGTCGCTTTCACCCTCGCTAAAAACGGGAGTATAGTTTTCCTCATTTTTCTTTACAGTCTGTTTTTTATGCATAACAATAAGCGTTACAACACAGGCTATGCAAAGCAGTGCTGACAGCAGACTTGAAACTCTAATACTGCTGTTTCCAAGCATTAGACTATCGGTACGAAGAAGCTCAATAAAGGTACGCTCGAAGCCGTACCACGCACCGTACATAAGGGCTATCTGCCCCTTGTAGCTTCGCTTTTTGCTTGCAAAGTGCAATAGTACAAAGCCTAAAATACACCATAGTGATTCGTACAAAAAGCAGGGATGCACTAAATCTGTACTGCCCATTTGAGCGGCTATTTTACCGCCTGTCATACCAAACCAATCACTGCCTGTAAAGGTACCATAGGCTTCTTGATTTACAAAATTTCCCCATCTGCCAATTCCTTGACCGATTAAAAATCCAATTGAGGTAATGTCCAAGGCAGAAAGAATATTAAATTTGTAAATTCTTTGCATTATAAAAATAGTGATTGCCGCCCCAATAACTCCGCCGTAAATGGCAAGTCCGCTAAAGCCTCTGCCCCTTATGTTAAAGAAATCTGCAAAGGTCATATTGGGGTCGAAGATAATGTAGTATGCCCTTGCCGCAAGTATGCTTACGGGAAGTACAACAATAAAGGAATTAAAAATGTGGTCGGGATTCATTTCAAACCGCTTTGCATTTTTCATTCCGTATAGAAAGGCGGTTACCACACCAAGGGTAATGATTATTCCGTACCAATAAACATCCCACCAGCCAAAAAGCGAAAAGGCAACGGGATTGATATTAAATTCAATACCAAAAAGATTAATGGTGTTCATATTAAATACCCCCTACACAGGATTTACGACCGACAAGACTGCCTTTTTTCTATCGAAAAGTGACAGTCTTTTCTTTACGTCGTCGGGGGTGATTTTGGCTATGCACTCAAAATATTCAAAAATATCATAGTTTAAAACGGTGGCATCGGTAAGCATAGAGCAAACACTTTCGGCGGTGTCAAAACGGCAAATACCTCTACCGTAAAGCTCGCGGCGAACAGCCTCAAAAAGCTTTTGGTCAAAGGCTTCATTTTTGTACTGCTCGATTTTTTCTAAAATAAGCTCCATAACCTCTTTCGGATTATCCGACTCACCCTCAAAAATGGGCAGAGCAAAGCCACGACCGTTAAAGTATTCAAAGGAAAATTCTTCGTTAATAAGACCTTTTTCAAGTAGCTCACGGTAAAGCGGTGAGGCACTTCCTGCCAGCATTTTAAGCAGAATTTCGGTGGAAACAAGCTGCATTGCGTCGGGGGTTTCGGCGGCATCCGACTCCTTAAAGCCAAGACAGAAAAGCGGTTTTGCAACATCTAATTTGCAGCTTACAAAATTTTCTTTAACCTCTTTTGGCTCATCGGGGATTACCGATTTTGTGTTAGCCATAGGATTTTCGGGGAGCTTTAGATTTTTATATATGAAATCCAAAACCTCATCTGTATTAAAATCGCCCGCAAGCACAATAAACATATTTGAAAGGTCGTAAAAACGGTTGTAGCAGTCATAAAGGGTGTTGTGGGTGATTTTTGCAATAGATTGTACCGTTCCTGCAATGTCAATTCTTACGGGATGGTTATAAAACATACCCTCCAGCATATTAAACATTACTCGCCAGTTGGGCATATCGTCATACATTCTTATTTCCTGACCGATAATACCCTGCTCCTTGCTTACGGTAGCCTCGGTGAAGTAGGGGGAGCGGACAAAATCAAGCAGAATTTTTAAATTGTCGTAAAAACGGTTGGAGCAGGAAAAAAGGTAGCAGGTGCGGTCAAATGAGGTATATGCATTGGAGTAGGCACCTGTTTTGGCATATTTTGTAAAGGCGTCGCCGTCCTCACTTTCAAAAAGCTTGTGCTCCAAAAAGTGGGCAATACCCTCTGGCAGGTCAACTTTTTCTCCATTTTCATTTAGGTAAGCATTATCGACCGAGCCGTATTTTGTGCCGAAAATGGCATAGTT
The DNA here is from genome assembly GCA_017622415.1 of Clostridia bacterium. Lineage (GTDB taxonomy): Bacteria > Bacillota > Clostridia > Oscillospirales > Acutalibacteraceae > UMGS1279. Next base: position 21,753 of record JAGARD010000096.1, read on the forward strand.
TGAGCTAAAGCCCTGCATTGGGTAAAGCATAATTTTAAGCCCTGAGGGATGCTCATTTAAAATATATTCCTTTTTTATAAGCTCGCTTTTAATTACGGTTTTGTTCATTAGTTTTCACCCTTTCTTTGTTTGGGGCTGATTTTATAAACGGTGTCTAAGGTGTACATTTTTGCCGCCTTTATAACATCCTTTAGAGTTACGGACTCAATCGCCGAAATGTAATCCTCAGGAGAAACAGGCGTCTCAGACAGACGCATACTGTACCAGTTATCAAGGGCTGCCTGACTATCATTAAGGCAGATAAGCGAGTCCTTAATACTGCGTATTGATGCCGCTAAATCATCGGCTGAAATATCACCGTTTTTAATATCCTCAAGCTGATTTAAAATCTCTTTTTCGGCACGCTCGGCATTTTCGGGCTCCACACCGCTATCCACAAGCAAATAGCCCTTGGTGCGGTTGGGCCTTGCGGCACAGTAGTAGCAAAGACTGTATTTTTCGCGTACATTTTTAAAAAGCTTGGAGTAGGGACCACCGCCGAAAAGGTCGGCAAAAACGGCTAAAAATGCGGTATCCTTATCGTTTCCAACAAGGTCGGTGCAAAAGCCCATAACAAGCTTGCCTTGTGAAACATCCATATTTTCCTCTATTCGGCAAACCTCACTGTTTGCCTTTTTGGGGGTGGTGGACTTAATTTCTAAGGGAGCTCTTCGGGAGCCCTCAAGCTTCTCTTTAAGGCGTTCAAAAAGACCGTCGGGGAGCTTTTTGCCTATAACCTGAATTCTTATCTGTGCGGATTTTATAGCCTCTTTCCAAGCTGAAAACAAATCCTTGCCCGTTATTTTTGAAACGGCTTCATAGCTTCCCGTTTTAAGCTGACCGAAAGCCTCATCTTTATACATTTCGGCAGTAATACGGCTTATGGCGTAGGTGCGTTTGTCATTAATAATTCCCGCAATTTTTTCTAGGGTAAGACGTTTCTCACGCTCTACATCGGCATCCAAAAAGCTACCGTTTTTTACCGAGGGCTCAAAAATCATTGAAAAAAGAAGTGAGCAAGCCTCATCAGTAAGCTTTACGGCATCGGGAATAAGCTCATCCTCCACCGAGAATGAGAAAAATTTAAGCACCTGAGTATCACCGATTTTATCGGCAACTCCGCCAACGTCTGTGCCGTAAAGCTCCGAAAGCCTTAGGTTAAGGGCACTGAAATCGGGGTAATCCTCACAGCAGGAGGAAAGCACATAGGGAAGCAGTGCGTTTACAGCTACCGTTTCGGTTTCAAGGGGCAGGTACAAATTTACCGAAATGTGGGTGGTGGAAAAGCGATTGTTTTCAATAAAAAGACCCTTTACTCCATTAGCAATATTTATATATTCCATAATTTTCACCTGACTTTATTATGCTGAAAATAGTATTAATTATATAAACTAAATATAATTAATATTATTATAGCACAAAAGCCCTCATACTCCAACCATTATTTTACAAAAAAATAAAAAAATTCATAGAATTTTAATCATTGCAAAAATAAAAGGTATATAGTATAATAAAAATGATAGCTATATCGCAAAAGGGGGATAAATAAAGGCTATGTCAAAGCAACAGCATAAGCGTGGTGCTAATATGCGTACCCGACTGATAATAACCGCCCTTTTTGTTCTTTTGCAAATTGTTGTTTTTATGGCAACTGCCTATTTTTTTGCAGGCAGAACATTTTGGGTGCACGTAATTTTTCAGGCGATTAGCTTTATAACCGTAGCCCGAATTATTACCAAAAGAAGCAACCCCAGCTACAAGCTTATGTGGATAATTTTTATTTTAATTTTCCCAATTGTCGGCGGGCTTTCCTATCTTGTTTGGGGCGGCGGAAGAATTTTTCCTCACGTTAAAAAACGAATGCGAAAATTCAGTGAGGGTGCCGAGCCGTTTCTTAAGCAGGATGTTAAGGTTAAAAATCGGCTTATTTATGATGATTTGCACCATTCCAGACAGTCGGCATACCTTAAAAAAGCATCAGGCTTTCCCGTTTATGATAACACCGAATGTACCTATCTTTCGCCTGGTGAGACGGCACTTCCCGTAATGCTAAGGGAGCTTGAAAAGGCTGAAAAATATATATTTATTGAATTTTTTATCCTTTCCGAGGACTCTATGTGGGAACCCATACACGAAATACTAAAGCGAAAGGTTAAAAGCGGTGTAGATGTCCGCGTGATTTTTGATGATTTTGGCTCAATCACAAGGCAGTATCAGGGCTTTGCCAATAGGCTTCGTGATGAGGGCATAAAGGTTGCGGTGTTTAATAAAATTTCCGCCTCGGTAAATCTTTTCCAAAACAACCGAAATCACCGTAAGATTATTGTTATTGATGGCAAGGTAGCCTTTACGGGCGGTATAAATATTGCCGATGAATATATAAATAAAATCACACTTCACGGCTATTGGATGGACTCTGCCGTAATGCTACGGGGCAAAGCGGTAAGCTCTTTTACCATAATGTTTTTAAATATGTGGGGTTTTTGTGTTGGCAAAAAGCAACGCTACTTAAAATATATTACCGATTATAGTATTCCTACGGCAGGCTTTGTTCAGCCCTATGCCGACGGGCCTATTAACGATAAAAACCCTGGTGAGGGGCTTTATATGCAAATGCTTAATACGGCACAAAGGTATGTTTATATTGCAACCCCATATTTAATAGTGGATAATGCAATGATACGTGCCCTTACCTTAGCGGCACAGTCGGGCATTGATGTGCGAATAATCACCCCTCATATTCCCGATAAAAATTATGTTCATCCCGTAACGCAGTATTGCTATGAGGAGCTACTTGAGGCAGGGGTAAAAATTTACGAATATACCCCTGGCTTTATCCATTCAAAGTTTTTTGTTTCGGATGATAGGGTAGCAACCATCGGTACAATTAATATGGATTACAGAAGCTTCTTTTTCCATTTTGAATGCGGTGTTTGGATGTGCGGAAATGATGCCGTTTTAGATATAAAAAATCATTTTTTAAAAATCCAAAATCAGAGCACCGAAATAGAGCGAAAAACTTGGAAAAAGCGTCCGCTAAGGCAGAAAATAAAACAAGCAGTTCTTTATTTCTTTGCACCGTTTATGTAAAAAAATTCCCAAAAGGAGATATTAAAATATGAAAAAAACTTTATTAGCTCTTTTACTTGCAATCACCTTGGTTACTATGTCTATATTGCCTGCCTCGGCAGCAACAGGCAGTCTTGGTGCAACCGCCGCCCTTTCGAGCGATGGCACAAGCTTTACAGTTGACCTTATAGTTAAAAACAACCCTGGAATTATCGCACTTACAGGCAAGGTTACATACAATAGCAAGGTGTTCAGACTTAAATCTGCTCAAAACGGCGAGATTTTTGAAGATGTTTTTATGACAAGCCAAAAAATTTCAGATAATCCTTACCAAATGATATGGATGGATGCTACCGCAAGCGAGGATATTGAAACCAACGGTGTTTTAGCAAAATACACCTTTGAGGTTTTAAAGAATGCTCCTGTAGGCGAGAGCGAAATCAAGTTTGAGATTACCGAGACTGTTAATTACGCAAAGGACTCCACCGCAAAGTTCAACGGCTGTTCCTTTAAAATTAAGGTAGGCGGCACCGTTTCAGATAATGCACCCTCAAACGGCACAGGCGATACCCCAAATTCACAGGATTCCGTAACCAATGATGAAACCTTGAATGTTCAAAAGCCCCTTACCGACAGCACCGATTTAGAAGCTGTTTCAAGCGAGTCGCAGTTAAGCGATATTAGTGAAAGTTCTTCTAATACCGAAGCAGAGCAGGACAGTGAGGATTTAGGCGACGGTGAAAAAAACAATGACCGCACACTTATAACCGTTATTACCATAGTTGCAGTTTTGGTTTTGGGTCTTGGAATTACATTCACCGCCATTTATTTCAGAAAAAAAGCAGGCAGTAAAAAGGTAGACGAATAATAAAATAGGCAGTAATAAATAAGCCCCCGACAGAAGCATTTTTTGCCTCTGTCGGGGGTTAATTTTGTGTAATGGATATTGGTTTGAAACGCGCGAATGAGCCTTCCCCTTGACGGGGAAGGGGGACCGCGTTAGCGGTGGATGAGGTGTAGGTTTGTGCTGATTTTCTTTTCACCTCATCCGTCACTTCGTGACACCTTCCCCGTCAAGGGGAAGGCATTATTAACCTACAATTTATCGGGGAATAGTTTTTCACATCCCATTATTTGGTGCCTAAAAATCCATTTAATGCCTCGGCATCGCCCTCAATAAAACCATCCTTTTTAATTATAAAAAGGGAATTATCTCTGCCCCTTACGGCAAAGCAGTTTTTGGTTTCAAAGGACTTATAAATCATATTTTTCGGCATTTCGCCCGTCTTGCCATCGCTTGTTTCGAGCCTTAATACCCCATCCCCAAGGGTGTAGGTATATGTAAGGGGCTCGCCGTTATCATCAAGCGACTGCTTATACATATTGCGATTGTTGGTTACAAAAACAAACACCATTGCTATAAGAGCCAACACAAAGGGAATGGTTGCACTTAAATTTACTACATTGTAGGCAAAATAATCAATAAGCCTTGCAATAATGGATAAAATGCATACAATATAAAGCACAACGTAAAGAGGCGTTTTAAGATAAATATGTGTGTTAATTTCGGTTATATCCTTTTTTGAAAGCACCGTTTTGTTTTCAAATGAGTTCATAAAATCTCCTTTAAAAGACGAAAATAATTAGTTGATTTAACCATTTTCTTTTTGATTTACCCTTTAACAGAATGTTTTTCTAAAAGATGTGCTCTTTCTTCCCATAGATTTTTAGAAAGGTCAACATAGTAGGTGTGTGGCTTTTCAAAACGCTTAACCTCATCCCAAAGGGTTGCAACCTGTGCTTTGCAGTATTCGGCAGACTCCAGCACGCTGGGACATTCATAAACACATTCGCCCTTATCAAAAACTTTTACTGCCAAGGGCTTTGCGGTAAAGTTTGTAACGACCTTACGCTTCCAGGTGTGCTCTGGGTCAAAAATCTCGTAGGGCCTTGAGTCATCAATAACCTCGTTTTTAAGGGCTATAACATCGGCGATTGCCTTGCCTGTTTCATTATCAAAAAGACGCCACGCAGATTTAAAGGAGGGAATGGTGATTTTTGCGGTGTTTTCGCTGATTTTAATTTTGGGAATTATATTACCCTCTTTAGTTTCCACGGCAACAAGCTTGTACACACCGCCAAAAACCGCCTCAGAGGAGGCAGTAATAAGTCTTTCGCCAACACCGAAGCTATCCACCGCAGCACCTTGAATAAGCATATCGCGGATAAGATATTCATCAAGAGAGTTGGAAACGCAAATTTTGCAATCGGGGAAGCCTGCATCATCCAGCATTTTACGGACTTTTTTGGTAAGGTAGGTAATATCACCGCTGTCAATACGAACGCCAAGCGGACGGTAGCCTTTAGGTACAACAACCTCGTTAAAAACCTTTATGGCATTAGGAATACCCGATTTTAAAACGTTGTATGTATCTACTAAAAGCATACAGCTGTCGGGATATTTTTCGGCATAGGTTTTAAATGCGGTGTATTCGTCCTTATAAAGCTGAACCCAGCTGTGAGCCATAGTGCCCGACGGCTTTACACCGAAATCCTTAGCCGCCTTAACGCAGGAGGTACCAACGCATCCGCCGATTATTGCCGAGCGAGCACCTAAAACGGCGGCATCATAGCTGTGGGCACGTCTTGCACCAAATTCCAAAACGGCTTTGCCGTTTGCCGCACGGACAATTCTATTTGCCTTGGTGGCAATAAGCGACTGATGATTAACGGTTAAAAGCACCATTGTTTCAACTAAAAATGCCTCAATAGCAGGACCGCGTACCGTTACAATCGGCTCTTTTGGGAAAATGGGTGTTCCCTCGGGAATTGCCCATACGTCACAGGTGAATTTAAAATTTGCAAGATACTCTAAAAATTCATCGCCGAAAAGACCTAGCCCGCGTAGGTATTCAATATCTTCCTCGCTAAACTCAAGCTCTTTAAAATATTCAATAAGCTTTGAAAGACCTGCCATAATGGCAAAGCCACCGTCATCGGGAACACGGCGGAAAAACATATCAAAATAGCAAACAACGTCCCTTTGGTCGGAATAGAAAATTCCGTTTGCCATTGTAAGCTCATAAAGGTCCATAAGCATTGTAAGGTTTTCTTTCATTTTTTTACATCCCCATATATATATTGGCTGTCACATAAAAATGCAACAGCCAATATATTGTTTTTGCTTATTATTCGGCTTCTTCGGTGAGCTCTACATCGGTAACAACAACGTTAACGCGAGTAACTGCACTTCCTGTCATACCCTGAAGCTTTTCCTTAACGCCTGCCTGAATTTTTTCGGCAATATCGCAAACCTTTAACTTGTCGCTAACCTTAACAAATAGCTCAATATCAATTATACCCTGCTCGGTAGAAACGGTAACCGCCTTTGTGCCGCCCTTTTTACCAAGGATTTTAGGCATAGATATTGGACCGCTTGTCATTGCAACAACGCCCTCAGTTTCAAGGGTTGCCATTTCTGCCATACGGGCAATAACCTCATTATTTATAGCTAAACCGGAATTATTTGCCATAGTTTTAGTCCTCCTTGAGTTTTATGTACACCTTTATTATACCACAAATTTCAAAGAGTACAACTATTTTTTATTAACAATTTTAATGTTTTGTAAAGAAATTTCGGTTTGAGAGGTCACAGCATCTTGGATTTGAAGCGTTTGACTGGGCAAAAGCTCCTCGGCAGATACAATAACGGTAACGTTGTCATCGCCTATTACCGCAACTGCCTTTTCAAAGCCCTTTGCCTTTATAAGGGTCTCAATAGCCGCCTCCTTTTCCATTCGCTCGGCTATAAGAGCCATTTTGTCGGTAGCCGCCGCCTTTGCCTCGCTGTCCAAGTCGGCACTTTTAAGGGTATCCTCTAAAAGGGCAAGAGCCTCCTCGCGAGCAGCTTTTCTGTCGGCTGTTGCCGTTTTAAAATAATCGGTAGATGCCGCCGTTTGAAGTGCCGAGCTATCGCTTACAGTGGCAACGTATTTTGTGTCGCCTAAATTTTTGTTAGATGAGGTGCTTTGCACAAATCCGCCCGCCACAGTGGAGTATTGCATATTAAGCCACACCGCACCGCCAAGAGCGGCTAAAAGAGCCGCTAAAACTACCTGCTTTGCACCGAAAATCTTTTTCTTTTTCATTGGTTTTCGCTCCTTAAAATTGATGATTAAAGGGTTTTGAAGTATTGATTA
>JAGARD010000097.1 GCA_017622415.1 Clostridia bacterium
ATTTGTAGTACCTCCATTTCGGAGTTACCATTGCTTCAAAGTCAAGATCAGTTTCAACAGTAATTTTGAATTTTTGCTTTACACGTTCTTTTGGATTTGGTTTCGGCACCGGTAAGTCAAGAGCATGAAGCAAATTATGCCAACTTGTAATATTGTAATAAGGTGCCAAACCGCGCCAACTAATTACACCACTTTGTCTGCGATGGTCAAAGTCATCACTGCTTGACGGACGAAGCCTCAGATATTCTTCAATAAATGCCTTGGTGTGTTTTTCTTTGCGTTCTTCATATGTAATTTTGGGCACGGGATAATTTTCCTGTAGCCACTGGGACAAGTTCACCTTGTACCTATGCTTGAAAACGGGGTGCGGCGGCATACCCTTTTTCTTAAAATCGGTAACCGTAGGATATCGTCCCTCATCTTCCTTGAACTGCTCAATTCTGTCGCGAATTGTCTTGTCAGTCCAATTGGTCAGCGGCATATCTTCTAAAATGTCGCTGAGTTTCTCGCAAATCTCGGTATTCTTTTGGTCCTCTGAGAGTTGCGAAATTGCCTGTAATAATGCGGTTTTTCTGGTCATAGCTTTCAAAATCCTTTCGTGGATTTCGACACTCTATAACCATTGGCACGGCGTATGTGGAAAAACGCACATTTTGGGTAATGTCAAAATTATCTATCGCCTTAATCAAACCTATACAGCCTATTTGGAAAAGGTCATCGGGATTTTCGCCCCTTCCCTGAAACCTTTTAATAACACTTAGCACAAGTCTTAAATTTCCATTAATAAGCTTGTCCCTAGCCCAACTCTCACCGTCTCTGGTTTTTCTTAAAAGTTCATTTTTCTGTGCCTCGTTTAGTATCGGCAAGGTAGAGGTATCTACCCCACAGATAACAACCTTTCCGTATTGCAAAATCAACACTTCTTCCGTTTAAATACTTTGGCTATATAAAAATTATTACCTGAAGAAGTTGTTTCAAACATTAAAAAAATTTTTGTTATCGACAAATTTCACTTGCATTTGACAGGTGTTATATGCTTGTTTTTATTCTTTAGGGTTTGACTGCTCACCCTAAAGATGATATAATTATTTTCAGCTACAAATTAGAAAGGATATACAAAAATGAACGAAAAAGAGTTGCGAGAAATAAAAAGACGCTTTCGTCCTGATAAAAATAACATATTAAGCCTGCGAGGTTGCCTTGTAAACAGCGAAAAAACCATTATTGCCGAAATTAATCAGCCAATGGCAAGCTGTTCGGTTACCGATAGCGAAAAAATACTCGGAATTATGAAAAAAGCCATTTCGGGAAGTCTTGGCACAAATCTTTTAGATTTGGAATTTCCCGCTACGGCACCAACCGAAAGCGAAAAGCATAGACTTTTATCCGACCTTAGAAGCTCCTACCTTAAAAACGAAAATGCACTAAGATATTTTTATAGGCAGGTTATTGAAAGTGTGCATTTTGAGGGTAGCTTTGCAATACTTTTGGCAAGCGATAATTACGATGTTTTCTCATACGACCAAAGTGGTGAAAAATCCGACTCAAGCGAGATTTTTTCATACATAGTTTGTGCTGTATGCCCCGTAAAGCCACTTGATGCAGGTCTTTGTTACAGAGATTATGATACCTCCTTTAGAAGCATTGAAAAGCAGTCGCTTCTTTGTCCGCCCGAGCTTGGATTTATGTTTCCCGCCTTTGATAACAGAGCCGCTAATATATATGGAGCTCTTTATTACACCAAAAATGTGTCTGATGTTCATCCCGAATTTATTGAAAATATTTTTGGACTTGATTTGCCTATGTCAGCAACCGAGCAGAAAGAAAGCTTTGATGCTTGTCTTAAGGAAACACTTGCCGATGAATGTGATTTTGAGGTTGTTCGCAGTGTGCACGACCAGATAGCCGAAATGGTGCAGGAGCATAAGGACCAAAAACAAGAGGAGCCCTTAAGGCTTTCTAAAAAGGACCTTAAAGGCGTTTTGGAATATTGCGGTGTGGACGAACAAAAGGTAGAGCAGTTTGGCGAAAAATTTGAAGAGCAGTTTGGAAAAAATGCCGAGGTTGCACCGAGGAGCATTGTAGACGTAAAAAAATTTCAGGTTTCCACCCCCGATGTTTCAATAAAGGTAAACCCCGACCGCACCGACTTGGTTTCAACGCAGATTATAAACGGAGTACGCTATATTATGATACGAGCCAACGAAAGCGTTGAAGTTAACGGCGTTAATATTGATATAAAATAGCTATGATTTTAAAAGAAAGTAACTTTATTTGCCCCGTTTGCAAAAGCAAAATGTTTAATTTGGAAAACTCCCTGCGTTGCCTTTTAGGGCACAGCTTTGATAAGGCAAAGGAGGGCTATGTTAATCTGCTTTTAAAAAATGCAAGCGGTAAACGTCACGGAGATGATAAGCTTATGGTCGAGGCTCGAAAAAGCTTTTTAGACAAGGGCTATTATTCAAAACTACGTGAAAAAATAGGGGCGATTTTGGGTAGCGGTAATCTTGTTTTGGATTCAGGCTGTGGCGAGGGCTATTACACCTCATATTTTGCCGAAAACAACACCCTTTTAGGTATAGATATTTCTAAAGATGCCGTCAAAGCCGCCGCTAAAAGAAACAAAAAAGCCACCTTTGCGGTGGCGAGCATTGCACAAATTCCTCTTAGTGATGCTTCGGTGGATGCGGTGGTTAACATCTTTGCACCCGACAGTCAAAAGGAGTTTTTGCGTATTTTGAAACGGGGCGGCCGACTTATAACGGCTCAGCCAATGGAAAATCATCTTTTTGAGCTAAAGCAGGCGATTTATGAAAATCCTTATAAAAATCCGCCTCTTAACCCACAAAAGGATGGATTTAAAATCAATTCGGTAAATGAGGTTAAGTACAAAATAAACCTTGAAACGGCTGAGGATATTGAAGCACTTTTTAAAATGACTCCATATTACTACAAAACTTCCGCCGCCGACCAGCAAAAGCTTAAAACTTTAAATTCCCTTACCGTTTCACTTGAATTTGTTATTACAGAATATATAAAAGAATAATAAATCCGCCTTAAAACTGCAAACTAAATGGACGCGGGATAAAAGTTCAGCCGCGTCCACAAACATATTCGTATTTGGATAAAACGCCACGCGTTTTAATGCGTTTTATTTTATCACGCTGACGGTGGTATCCTTTTGAATAACGTCGTGTGCTCCACCCTCAACAATACTTGTTGCAGAAACAAGTGTAATTTTTGCCTTTTGCTGAAGCTCCTCAATAGAAAGTGCACCGCAGTTACACATTGTGGAACGTACCTTGCTGAGTGTAATTGCTACATTATCCTTAAGCTTACCTGCATAAGGAACGTAGGAGTCAACGCCTTCCTCAAAGGAGAGCTTTTTGTCGCCGCCAAGGTCGTATCTCTGCCAGTTTCTTGCACGGTTAGAGCCCTCACCCCAATATTCCTTGTAATATGTTCCGCCAATGCTAACTTTATTTGTTGGGCTTTCATCAAAACGGGCAAAGTAACGGCCAAGCATTACAAAGTCTGCACCCATTGCAAGGGCAAGTGTTAAATGATGGTCATAAACAATACCGCCGTCCGAGCCGACGGGAACATAAATACCTGTTTCTTTAAAATATTCATCTCTAGCCTTGCAAACCTCTATTAAAGCGGTAGCCTGACCGCGGCCAATACCCTTTGTTTCACGGGTAATACATATAGATCCGCCGCCGATACCTACCTTAATAAAATCTGCACCGCAATCTGCTAAAAAGCGGAAGCCCTCAGCGTCTACCACATTGCCTGCACCGATTTTAACACTGTCGCCGTAATGCTCACGCACCCAAGCAATGGTAAGCTTCTGCCACTCGCTAAATCCCTCAGAGGAGTCTATGCAAAGTACATCTGCACCAGCCTCTAAAAGTGCGGGGATACGCTCTGCATAGTCGCGGGTGTTAATGCCTGCACCTACAACATAACGCTTGTTATTATCCAAAAGCTCTAATTTATTATCCTTATGATTTTCATAATCCTTACGGAATACAAAATGCATAAGTCTGCCTTCTTTATCTATAATGGGGAGAGAGTTAAGCTTGTTATCCCAGATTATGTTGTTAGCCTCTTTAAGCGATGTGCCGTCGGGTGCAGTGATGAGCTTTTCAAGTGGGGTCATAAATTCAGAAACCTTGGTTTCGGGGTCCATACGACTAACCCTGTAATCGCGACCTGTAACAATACCTAAAAGCTTGCCGTTTGCTGTACCGTCATCAGTGATGGCAACGGTGGAATATCCGTTTTGCTCTTTAAGCTTTAAAACATCGGCAAGGGTATCATTAGGGCGAAGATTAGAACCGCTTACAACAAAGCCAGCCTTAAAGTTTTTAACCCTTTTAACCATAGCAGCCTCATCCTCAATGGACTGCGAGCCGTATATAAAAGAAACTCCGCCCTCTTTAGCCAAAGCAACAGCCAGTTTGTCACCCGAAACAGACTGCATTATTGCAGAGGTCATAGGGATATTCATACTTAAAGGACATTCTTCTTTACCCTTTTTGTATCTTACCAAGGGTGTTTTAAGACTAACGTTTGCGGGAACGCACTCAGAAGAAGAATAACCGGGTACCAAAAGATACTCGTTAAAGGTGCGTGAAGGTTCAGAATAATAAAATGCCATAATTTCTCTCTCCTTTTTAATTTATGTTATAAACATCCTATTATATATTTTATTAATTATAATATTTAATTTGATGATTGTCAACCGCAAAAAATGATTTTAAGTTAATTTCTTCCTAAAAACGGGGAGATTTTTATATATGAGCAATCGCTGTTGCGATGATTTAAGGATTATGCTATAATTCAATTGTAAAAAAGTGTGCTAAGGATGTGTTTTAATTGGTATATGAGGGTAATGATAAATATATTTTTGTAAGCTATGCTCACAAGGATTCTCAAAAGGTTGTACCGATTGTTGAAACCTTATCTTCAAACGGCTTTCGGGTTTGGTATGATTCGGGAATTGAGGCGGGCACCGAATGGCCTGAATATATTGAAGACCATCTTATAAAATCCGAGGTTGTTGTAGTTTTTATGACTCCCAACACAATTGAGTCCAGAAACTGCCGAAATGAAATTAACTTCGCCTTAGAGCTTAAAAAGGAAATTTTAGTTGTTTATTTGGAAGAAACCACCCTGCTAAAGGGTATGCGTTTGCAGCTTAATTCAACGCAATCTCTTTATAGGAAAAATCACAATTGTGTCGAAACATTTATCACAGAGCTGTTAAATGCAAAAATTTTATCGAGCTGTCGTAGCGGTGCAGAGAGTGTCGAAGCATATCCCAAAAACGCCGAAACCAGACTTAGTTCAACAAGAATATCAAATATTTGCTCCATTGGAACAAACGACGAAAACGATTTGTGGCCAAGCGGTACATATTCACAGGTGATAAACCGTGATGAATTAAAGGTAATATTTTTCCATATTTATCTGTTAAAGCCTCTAGGCTTTTCGGGAAAAATAATTACTAAAAAGCAAATTTACAATAGCGAAAACAACTTGATTTTTGATGATGAATCTGAAATTGGAATGCAAGCCGATTATGATAAAATTTCTACTGGCTGGATTTTAAAGGGCGATAACGGTAGCTTTATTCCATCGGGGGAGTACCGTTTTGTTTGCTCGGTTAATAATTCTCCCGAATTTACATATCGCTTTACCGTTACTTCAAACAGCGACCCCAAAAGCCAAAATTCCAAAAAGAAATCCTTTTGGAATAAGGTAAAGGAGATTTTTGAAAATTAAAATATAGTATAATTTCTTTCGGGTGATAATAACCAAAAGCTTAAAAAACCTCTATGCACATTGCGGTGCACAGAGGTTTTTTTATAACATCGTTTTAAGCTTTTCCATTAAATCGTGAGTTGGTTCGGGAATATGGGCAAAGGGGAATTCAATACCCATATTATCATACTTCACCTGACATATTTTTTTAAAGGGTAAAAGCTCGGCACTATCTACATTTTTATGTTTTTGAATAATTGATTTTAATGCTTTTATATTTTCCTCGCTATCATTTAAGGTTGGAATTATTACCTGCCTTATGGTAGTGGGGATTTTTTGTTTTTCTAAATAATCCAAAAACTCTAAGGGTGCCGAAAGGGAGCAACCTGCATATTTTTTATAGTCTTCATCAGTAGTATACTTTATATCCAAAAGCACTCTGTCGGTAAAACGCAAAAGCTCCTTTACCTTGTTATTCAAAACGCTTCCCGAGGTATCAAGGCAGGTGTTAATTCCGTTTTTCTTTGCAAGAGCAAAAACCTCTTTTGCAAATTCTGCCTGTAAAAGAGGCTCGCCACCCGAAAGAGTTATTCCGCCTTGACTTCCGAAATATTCCTTATATCTTATAGCTTTTTGGACTATTTCCTCTGCCGAATACTCGGTACCGCCTAACATATCCCAAGTATCGGGATTATGACAGCAACCGCACCGAAGATTACATCCCCTTAAAAACACAACAAAGCGTATTCCGGGACCGTCTACCGTACCCAGACTTTGTATGGAATGTACAGCACCTTTTTTGCTCATAAAATCATCCTTTAAATGGCCTCGTGGAAGGTACGGCTTATAACCTCACGCTGTTGCTCGCGGGAGAGCTTATTAAAGTTTACGGCGTAACCCGAAACGCGGATTGTAAGATTGGGGTAGGCTTCGGGGTTTTCATAGGCTTTCATAAGGGTTTCGCGGTTGAGCACATTAATGTTTATATGATGTGCCTTTTTAGCGAAGTATCCGTCCAAAATACCCACAAGATTGCTAACCCTTTCATCATCGGTTTTACCTAGTGCTTCTGGGGTTATGGAGAAGGTGTTGGAAACACCGTCGCGACAGTCATCATAGCTGATTTTTGCAACCGAGTTAAGGGATGCAAGTGCACCGTTTTCCTCGCGGTTATGCATTGGGTTTGCACCTGGAGCAAAGGGAGCAGATGCCTTTCTGCCATCGGGAGTAGCACCCGTGTTTTTACCGTACATAACATTGGAGGTAATGGTAAGCACAGAAAGAGTATGCTCTGCATTGCGGTATGTAGGTGTTTTTCTAAGCTCGGTTATAACCTTATGGGTCATATCCTTGGCAATAAGGTCAACTCTGTCATCATCATTACCGAATTTGGGGAAGTCGCCTACTGTGTTGAACTCGGTTATAAATCCGTTTTTATCTCTGACAGCACCAACCTTGGCATACTTAATTGCACTAAGCGAGTCGGCAACAACCGAAAGACCTGCAATACCAAAAGCCATAAAGCGATGAACATCGGTATCGTGAAGTGCCATCTGTGTTTTTTCATAGCAGTATTTATCGTGCATATAGTGAATAACATTCATTGTGTTTACATAGAGGTTAGAAAGCCAAGCAATGTAAGTATCAAAGCGTTTCATAACCTCATCATAATCTAGGGTATCGCCCGAAAGCACAGGCATTTGAGGTCCTATATGCATTCCGCTTGTGGTATCATAACCGCCGTTGATTGCAATAAGCAAAAGCTTTGCAAGATTACAACGGGCACCGAAAAACTGCATTTGTTTGCCTATTTTCATTGCCGAAACACAGCAAGCAATTGCGTAATCATCACCGTAAATAGGACGCATAATATCATCATTTTCGTACTGAATAGAGTCGGTGTCCTTAGAAACCTTGGCACAGTAATTTTTAAAGCCCTCGGGCAATGCGTTAGACCAAAGCACCGTTAAATTTGGCTCAGGCGAGGAGCCAAGAGTATAAAGTGTATTAAGCACGCGGAAGCTACTTTTTGTAACCAAGGCTCTACCGTCCTCACCCATACCGCCTACGGCTTCGGTTATCCACATTGGGTCTCCGCCGAAAAGCTCATTATACTCAGGTGTACGAAGGTGGCGGGCTATACGAAGCTTCATAACAAAATCGTCAAAAAGCTCCTGTGCACCTTCTTCTGTTAAGGTTCCGTTTTTAATATCACGCTCAATATAAATATCAAAAAAGCTACTTACTCTGCCAAGTGACATTGCGGCACCGTTTTGTTCCTTAATTGCACCAAGGTAGCCAAAATATGTCCACTGAATAGCCTCTTTTGCATCTTTAGCGGGCTCACTTATATCAAATCCGTACATTAAAGCCATTTCCTTTAAATAGCCCAAAAAGGCTATCTGCTGGAAAAGTTCTTCGTCCTGACGGATATGCTCGGTATCAAAAGCACCGTATTTAAGAGCGTCCTTATCCTTTTTCTTCTCTTCAATAAGCCTGTCCACGCCGTAAAGGGCAACACGGCGGTAGTCACCTATAATTCTGCCTCTGCCGTAAGCATCGGGAAGACCTGTTATAACGTGGCACTTTCTTGCCTGACGCATTTCATCGGTATAGGCTCTGAAAACACCGTCATTATGGGTGGTGCGGAAGCGAAATTCTTCCTCTACCTTTCTGCCAAGCTTATATCCGTATGCCTCACAAGCCTGCTTTGCCATACGCATACCGCCAAAGGGATTAACTCCACGCTTTAATGGGCGGTTGGTTTGCATACCAACAATAATTTCGTTATCCTTATCAATATATCCGGGGGAATAGGCGGTAAGGGAAGAAACGGTTGCTGTGTCAATATCAAGCACGCCGCCAAACTGACGCTCCAAGGCAAAAAGAGCCTCTATTTTTTTCATAAGTGCGGATGTGCGTTTGGTAGCTCCTGCCAAAAAGCTGTCATCACCCAAATATTCGGTATAGTTGGCTTGAATAAAATCCCTAACATTAATATTCTCTTGCCAATCGCCGCCTACAAATCCGTTCCAATTTTTGTGTTGCATAAAAATCCTCCTTACTTTAAATAAGAGCCGTTGTCAAAACAAAAAAAAGACAATCAGCTTTTACTGATTGCCCAGACGGTCGGCATTGCCAAAACATTTATACTTTAATCAGCCTTAAATGGCGATTTTAGGTATCTTCTGGCATTATCTTTTACATTCCCCTGCGGTTGTGCCCGCAAATCCGTCAGTCATGTAAAAGCTTATCATAATTATATTATATAGAAGTACGCAAAATTTGTCAACAAAAAAACCTACCAAATAAATACATTTAAAAAAGAATATACAGTACATTTTTGCTAAAATTATTTTTGCGGTTTCGAACGCTTTCTAAAATCTGATGGGGATATATTAAGCTTGTTTTTAAAACAATGTGAAAAATAGGTAAGATCATTAAAACCGCACGAAAAAGCAATTTCATTTATAGATTTATCGGTAGTTTTAAGTAACTTCTGTGCTTTTTCCAGCCTTAAAATATTAAGGTAATTTATTATGGTAAGTCCTGTACATTCTTTGAATTTTTGGCATAGATAAGTCTCACTGTATCCGAACATTTTACTAATGGTTGAAATACTTAAGGATTCGCAAAAATTCTCATTTAAATATTTTATTATTTTGTAAAAAGCCTGATTATTATATGGCTTTTCAAGCTGTCGGAATTTTTCATTTTTAAAAAAAAGACTTAAAAATCTGTATACAGAAGAAATTGCAAATAGCGGGTCGGTTTTAAAATGATTTATTATTTCATCAACCTCAGATATAAATAAAGGGGCATCAACATAGTTGTCAAGTAATATTTTTTGCTCCAAAATAGGGGTTAGATATTGTGATGAGGCAACCGAAGTGTTTAAAAAATTGCTTATATCAAAGGAAATAACAGTATATTCAGCACCGTTTATCTCGGCAATTCCTGTATGAGAAAGGTACGGATTTATAACAACAACCGAGTTTTTCTTCGCATTTATAACCTCGCCGTTGATGTTTACAATAAGGGAGCCGGATGTAATCCTTAAAAGCTCTATTCTGTTATGCCAATGGGTGTGAAAGGCAAGAGCCTGTGATTTTATTGATATATTTGAAATTTTTATTGCACTCTCTGCATAAACCACGGGAGTAAGTTCCTTTTGAAAATCCAAATTTTTCATTTTAATCACCATAAAATAAGACAAATTTATAATAAAAAAAAACATTTTATTTTGCAAAAATATTGTATAATAAAATAAAAAATATGTCAAGGCATTATTAAGCCATTTAAGGCTGATTTAAGTTTGACTGCTCACCCTAAGGAGGAAAATCAAATGAAAATTGGAGCATGCATAGTTTTAAAGGATATGGCAAAATTAGAAAATCAGTTTAAAACCCTAAATGACAACGGTTTTACGGTTTGCCAGTTTATCTCATGGAATCCCACTCATTGGACAGATGAAAACGCTGAAATTATTAACGGATATGTAAAAAAATACGGCATCGAAATCACAGCGTTCTGGTGCGGTTGGACAGGTCCGTGCTATTGGAATTTTTACGAGGGTCAGATTTCCCTTGGATTGGTTCCGGCTGCATATAGGTCTGAGCGTATGAAAGAGCTTTGTGCCGGTGCCGATTTTGCCAAAAAGCTGGGTGTTACGGATGTAATAACTCATATGGGTTATATACCTGAAAATCCTTATGACCCTAATTTTGCACCATTCTGCCTTGCTGTAAAAATGGTTGCAAGACATCTTGAAAACAACGGACAGTATTTGCTTTTTGAAACAGGTCAAGAAACACCTACCACTATGCTTCGTTGCTTTGAGCAAATAGGTATGGATAACCTTGGAATTAATTTAGATACAGGCAATCTCGTGCTTTATGGCAAGGGCAATCCTGTAGACGCTTTGGATGTTTTTGGCAAATATGTGCGTAACATTCACGCTAAAGACGGATTTTTCCCTACCGATGGTCACAACCTTGGTAAGGAAGCACGCGTGGGCGATGGCAGAGTAGATTTCAGACTGTTTTTTGAAAGACTTAAAGAAATTGGCTATGATACCTATGTTATTATAGAGCGTGAAATTTCAGGTGAACAACAGCTTAAGGATGTTATTCATGCTAAGGAATATCTTAGTAAATTAGTATCAGAAATTTATGGAGGTTAATGCTATGTTAAAGGTTGGTTTAGTTGGCGTTGGTGCAATCAGCGGAGCACATATAAGCGGATGGGCTGATTATAATGGTGCAGAGCTTGTTGCGGTTTGCGATATTCGACCCGAACAGATGGAAAAGGTAGAGGGTGTTAATAAATACACAAGCTTTGATGAAATGATAGAAAATGAGGAATTGGATATTGTAGATATTTGTCTTCCCACCTTTCTTCACGCTGAGTATGCAATAAAGGCAATGGAAAAGGGCAAGCACGTTCTTTGTGAAAAGCCTATTTCACTTAACGTTGATGACGTTGACCGCATTTACGGCACCGCCGAGCGTATGAATGTTAAATTCATGGTGGCTCAGGTACTTCGCTTTTGGCCTGAATTTGAATATATTAAAGAGCTTTATGAAAATAAAAAGTACGGCAAGCTCCTTTCGGGACATATGTACCGTCTTTCCTCTATGCCCAGAAGCAGTTGGGATGGATGGATGACTGATGAAAAACGCAGCGGTCTTACCCCTTATGATTTACATATTCACGATTTAGATTTTATGGTTTATGCCTTTGGAAAGCCCAATTTTGTAGAAACTCATCGTTCAAAGCTTTCAAATCAAGATTATTTTTCAGCAACCTATGGTTTCGGCGATGCTTTTGTTTCTGCTGAGGCGGCGTGGTATTATGGCAAATATCCTTTTGAGGCAGGCTTCCGCTTCCAGTTTGAAAAAGCAGTTGCAGTATTTAAAGACCGCAAATTAACCATAAATACCTATGATGAAATTGAGGATTTCAAAAGTATGGATAACTCAAATGACGAGGGCGACGGATATGCACCTACAACAAGTGCCTACGGAAATGAAATCCGCTATTTTGCCGAGTGCGTTTTAAATGACACTACTCCCGATAAGGTGAAACCCGAAGAGCTTAAATCGGTTATAAATATTTTAAATTCCATTTAATCCGTTTGTTTTAGAGGTGTCGATATGACCAATAAAAATGATAGCTTGTTCCGTCCGTTGGGAATTGTACATGATTTTAATTTTCTTCCCTGCAATTGCGATCAAAACACCAAGCTTTTAAGCCCTAAGGAAAGAATTAAAAGGTTAAAAGCTCTCGGTTATGGCGGTATAGTTATATCACCTTCTTTTAAGGATTATTTATCGGATGAATCTATAAAAAACGCCACAGAGCTTATAAAATATGCAAACGAGCAAGGGCTTTTAGTTTGGATATATGACGAATTGTATTACCCTAGCGGTAGTGCGGGTGGAATTGTACCCAAAGAGCATCCTGAATATGAAGCAAAGGGATTGGCGGTTTTAACAGCAGATGCCTTAGTGGGTGACACGGTTTGCATAAACAGTCCACACGGATATAATGGTGTTTATGCCGCTTACTGCTGTAGATTAAACAGCGAAAACGAGCCGATTTTTGAAACTATTTTGGATATTTCTGAAAAAAAGAATTTCGGTGGCGGAGTTGTTTATAAAAACAATTTTGACTCTGCAATACGCGTTTATGCATTTTTTGGTAAAACAACCTTTGAGTTTGCAACAACCTCTCATAATACCCGAATCATTCGCAGATATATTGATACTTTGGATAAAAACGCAGTTTCAGCTTTTTTTGAAGCAACTTACGGTAAATACAAAAAATTCACCGAAAGCATCACCGATTTAATCGAAGGCGTTTTTACAGATGAGCCGCAAATCCCAGCCCTTTGCAGAGAAAATTATCGTGCGGATTATCGTGAATGGGTGCTTGAAAATCAAAATGACGTTTTTAAGGTTTATGATATGCCCGATTCCAAAATAACCTTTACTCCGTATATTCCTTGGACAGATAATATAGAAAAGGTTTTCAAGGCAAAATTCGGGTATGACTTACTTATAAATCTTCCGCTTTTGTTTTTTGATAAAGGGGAAAAGGGCAACAAAGTACGAGCTGATTTTTGGCAGACCGTTTCGGATATGTTTTTATTGGCATATAACGAAACCTATAGAGATTTTTGCGAAAAAAGGCAGATAACCTATAGCGGTCATTTTCTGCATGAAGAGGAATTTAATAAACACCCTTATATGCATGGCGATTTGTTAATGCAGCTTGGCAAAATGCCGCTTCCGGGATGTGATTATCTTTCCGCTTCGCCGAAAAAAATACTTGAAAATGCTTCTGCGGCTAAGTTTGCCTCTTCCGCAGCTGCACTATATGGCAATAATCAATGTATGGCTGAGGTTTCAAATATGGTTAGCGATATTTCACCTATTACAGCCGAAGATTATAAGCTTGCCACTGCACTGCAAACGGCACTCGGAATTACAAGGTTTTTCTCATACTACACCGATTTTTGTATGCCCGATGAAGATGTTAAAGGTTGCTTGGATTTCACAAAAAATATTACAAAAGCCCTTTCAAATATGGCTCCCGTTCGTAATTGCTATTTGTATTTGCCAAACAAGACTTTTATGGGTGAGAGTTTTCCAACTTGTGCTGTAAATGAAAAAATAGAATTTTCAAAACACACAAAAGAAACAGAAGAATTTATGCTAAAAGCACCCGAAGTATTGCTTCGTGCAGGTATCGATTTTAATTTCATAAATGATGACTGTCTTGAAAAAATCGCAAATGGAAAAGCACCCGAATGCTTTAATCCGCAAGGCTCGGTTTTAATAATAGCCCCTTGGGTTGATGTTCCTAAAGAATTAACCAAGTCTTTTGAAAATACGATAATAGTAGACGATGTAAAGGAGCTTGTCGGTGCACTTTTGAAATATGATTTGCAAAATATTTCTGCCGACCCAAACGGAAGTCTGATTTCCCTTTATAAACAGGGTCAAACCCAAAATGCCTTTTTGCTTGTTAATGCCTCGGACGAATGTTTGGAAAATGTTTGCGTTAATGGTAAATTTTTAAATGAAGCAAAATCTTTTTGTATATATAATCCCCATACCGATATTAAAGAAGACAGTAATTCACCTATAATATCAATACCTAAAAAAGAAGCAAGGATTATATTCACACAAAGGTGATGACTGTAGTTAAATTTATTTGTCCTTAAAACGGTTTAATCTATTGACAAAATCAAATTACTGTGATAATATAAACATAACTTAATATTTTAAACCGTTGATGCGGAGATAAAAACGGCAAAGCCTTTACAGAGAGCTCGCGTTGCTGAAAATCGGGCAAGAAACTAACCGTTAAATGGACCGCTGAGGGTGCAGTCAAATGCCAAATTCGGCAAAGTATTCTGCAACGTGTGGCATACGTTAGTTGTCGGGGGTATGTATGTACTTCGCTAAAGTGCACGTTAATCGTGAAGCAAGGTGGCACCGCGGATAATAAAACTATTCGTCCTTGGCAGAACAAATCTGCTAGGGGCGTTTTTTATGCTCCTAGAAAACAAACCAAAAAAGGAGAAAATGAAAAATGAAATTTAACGGAATTGATTTTGATACCTATTTTAATAATTATCCCAATAAGGACGGCTATTTTGGTAAATACGGCGGCGTTTATATTGATGATAAGCTCAAAGCCGCTATGGCTGAAATTACCGAGGCTTACTTTTCAATTTGTCAGTCACGTAAATTCATTGCCGAGCTTCGCCGAATTAGAAAAGAGTTTCAGGGTCGTCCCACACCCGTTTCTCACCTAGAGCGTCTTTCAGACTCGCTTGGCGGTAAGGTTCAGCTTTACGCAAAGCGTGAGGATTTAAACCATTCGGGTGCACACAAATTAAACCACTGTATGGGCGAGGCTCTACTTGCTAAATATATGGGCAAGAAAAAGGTTATTGCCGAAACGGGTGCAGGTCAGCACGGCGTTGCACTTGCTACCGCCGCCGCATATTTCGGACTTGAATGTGATATTTATATGGGCACGGTTGATATTGCAAAGCAAGCTCCCAACGTTGCAAGAATGAAAATTCTCGGTGCGAATGTTGTAGAGGTTACACACGGACTTCAAACCTTAAAAGAGGCGGTTGATGCCGCATTTGATGCATACAGCAGAGAGTATAACGATGCTATTTATTGCATCGGCTCGGTTTTAGGTCCTCATCCTTTCCCAATGATGGTACGTGATTTCCAAAGCGTTGTAGGTATTGAGGCAAGAGAGCAGTTTATTGATATGACAGGTCATCTGCCTACATCCATTGTTGCTTGTGTAGGCGGTGGCTCCAATGCGGCAGGTCTTTTTGCAGGATTTTTAAATGACCCTGTTGATATTTACGGAATTGAGCCACTCGGCCGAGGTCCTAAAATGGGCGACCACGCCGCAAGCCTTAAATACGGCACCGAGGGTATTATGCACGGCTTTAACAGCATTATGCTTAAGGACGAAAACGGTGAGCCAGCCCCCGTTTACTCGGTTGCAAGCGGTCTTGATTATCCTTCTTCAGGTCCTGAGCACGCATTTTTACAGGATATTGGCAGAGTTAAGTATGATGTTATAGATGATGAAGAAACTATTGATGCATTCTATAAATTATCCCGTCTTGAGGGAATTATCCCCGCCATTGAAAGCTCTCACGCCGTTGCCTACGGTATGAAGCTTGCCAAAACAATGGACCACGGCTCCATTCTTATTAACCTTTCGGGCAGAGGCGATAAGGATATGGACTACATTATTGAAAAATACGGAATAAGATAAAAAAAGGAATGTAAAAAACCTCAAATACATAAATTAACCGTAATAGAATATCAAGCTATGATTTCTATTACGGTTTTTGTGTATATGGATTGTTATTTGATGAACAAATTTGCCTACAGGGCTTAAAGGTCAAAGACCTTTAAGCCTACAAATTATCGTTTAAGTCATCCAGTCTCCAGTTTCCAGCCTCTAGCATCATTCCTTTATTTCGGGGCGGATAAAAAGACGTAAAAAGTCCTTTAAATTAAAAGGAATAACGGGGTAAAAATAATTTCTTCCCGTAAGGGTCTTGGTAAGCACCATAGTCAAAACGGTCAAAGCAAGACCGCCTATAAGTCCCCAAAACCCTAAAAATTCGGTCGCAAATAAAAGCATAATGCGAATAAATTTTTGTGCATAGCCCATTTCAAAGCTCGGCTGAGAAAAGCCCGCGATGGCAACAAACGCCATATATAGTATGCACTCGGCTTCAAACCACCCTGCGTTTATGGCAAATTCCGAAAGCAAAAGTCCGCCGATAATACTCATTGAGCTTGAAAGGTTATCGGGCGTGTTAAGGGATGCAATTCTAAGTCCGTCTATAACAAATTCCAAAATTAAAAGCTGAATAAATATTGGTATTACAGGAGTTTGGTCAAGCTTTATAAAGGAAAGCCATTCGGGTATATACCCCGGATTGTTCACTAAAAACAAAAATAGTGGCGTTAAAATAACCGTTATTACCGAAATTATCTGCCTTGTTGTTCTTATATAGCTTGCCGTAATAGGCGGAAAATAGTAGTCGTTTGCCTCCTTGGTAAAATCGGCAAAGCTGGTAGGAAAAACCATAACGGTTGGAGCATTATCCATTATTAAAAGCACTCTGCCCTCCAAAAGGCAGGCACTTGCATAGTCGGGTCGCTCGGTGTACTTGATTTTGGGAAAAGGATTTAAAAAGAATGTTGGGCAAATAACCTCGGCTAATGCCTGCTGAGTCATAGAAATCCCCTTAATGTTTACCGATTTAATCCTTTTTCTTAAAACATCAAGCGACTTTTTATCACATTTTCCATCTAAAAAGCAAATAGCAACATCCACCTTGGAGGACTCGCCGATTTGATAATATTCCATTCTAAGATTGGTATCTCTAACCCTGCGTCTAATCATAGCGGTGTTAAAAATAAGAGTTTCCACAAAGCCGTCCTTAGCACCGCGCATGGTTTTGTCCTTTTCAGGCTCACTAACCGAACGAACAGGATAGGTGCGGGTATCTATAATAAGATAATCGTCAACTGCATCGAGCATAAAGACCGTAGCACCCGATAATATGGCGGTGCAAGCAGT
Organism: Clostridia bacterium; assembly: GCA_017622415.1. GTDB lineage: Bacteria > Bacillota > Clostridia > Oscillospirales > Acutalibacteraceae > UMGS1279. The sequence continues at coordinate 16,915 of JAGARD010000097.1, forward strand.
ATCGGCGTCGGACGTATTTTCCACCTCAACATAAGGCATAAATCGCTGTGAAAACTCCTTGACCGTTTCAATTCCCTTTAGCTGGTCGGGCGAAATTCTGAACATAAATTCCAATATTTTTTCAAAAATTTCGTCCTTGATAAAGCCATCAACAAAATAAATTGCCGCCGACCTTCCGCCTATAATCAGCTCTCGTTTGATTATGTCAAAGCTAGCCTCGGGATTAAGCCTTAAATCCAGTGCCGAGGTAAGCTCATCGTATCTGTTTTGCAAAATAAACACTCCTTTGGAAATATTTTGTTCCAAGGGAGTGTTTTTATACCTAAATGTTTAATAAAAAGAACAAGGCAAAGGAGTGTAAAAATACTTATTACCTCTTACTTATTACTTATTATTTCCCAAAAATCCCGTATCAGACTTGTTTTTAAGTAAGAGTGAAAAATATGTGTTTCAAAACCTAGTTCAATTTTAAATGCTCTGGCTATATTTGCACGAAGTGCAACATCTCACGCGTAAGCGCGTATTTGAGACAAAGTCTCAACATCGTTTACACCGCAAGTTGTACCGATTTAGATGTCGACACAAAACAATTCGATAAATTGTAGTTTATAATACGGTGTAACTCGCATCGGATAATTTATTTATTGCTCTCTTATAGTGTTATTTCTCTTTATACGATTCCCATTGCCATTTCTACCAACAACGCAACGACAACGACCAACGCCGAGATGATAAAACCGTGGATCATCGGACGGATACCGGCTTTCTTCATGCTTGAGAAGGA
>JAGARD010000098.1 GCA_017622415.1 Clostridia bacterium
ATGTTTTATAAGGCTATTAACTTTTAATCATTATGTGTAGTATAAACAGTTACTCCATAAGCGGCAATTTTATCCGATAAGCAAGATGTAATATTTTCAAACACCTTATCTACACCGATTATTTTTGCAGTTTCATCTGGAACACAGATTTTGGGATCAAAGGAATGACGATTTAATTTAATATTTTTTAGCGGTTTATTGAATGTAATTGTAAATTCATCACAAGTTGATTTATTGTTTACAACAACAACCGTTATTTCACCGCTTTGGGAAACAGACATTGTGGTATGTACATTATTTTCACCGAAGCCCTCGTAAACTAAAGTACCCTCACCATCAACATATTTACTTAAAATAGAAAATGCATAATATGACTTATGCGGAACTAAACTTCGTGTTAGCACAGGCATCACACCACAGCGGTGGTCTCCATCAACAAACGAGTCATTATTTGTTGAATGACTGTTAGGCCACTGTTGGTCAAAAACCGTCCATAGAAGCGAAGACTGACATCCACTATTCATAAGCGAAATAGCTGCCATACATATATCGGCTCCATGCGTATCCCTTGAATTATCCCTATTGTATGTAGAATTATACTCATCGAAGCAATACGGCATACCGTTTGGAACATACTGAAGACCGGTTTTAGACCATTTATACCATTCATTATAAATATCATCAGATGCCTCAACAGACGCAATCAAGCTCCAGCTGTCAAAGGAATTGTTATTTAAAACTTCAATAACAGTTCCGCTTTGTATTTCTCTGAGTTCAACAAAATTACAATATGATGCAGAGTCGGTTTTTATATCGTGAAAAACACCCAGCACACAGCTTTCGGCATCTCCAGAATTAAAATTAAGTGTAAACTCGGTATATTCTTCCGCTTTAATTTCAGATGGATTAATACTATATACACTATCTTTAACAACAGGTGTAGAAGGCCCGCTGCCGATAGTTTTATGAATATCATTTCTACCATCATCTAAAAAAGCACCATAATAAATATAACCGTCAGGTGCAATATCATCAACAAAACTTGTTAAAATTCTAATTGTTAAGATATAGTCAGTATTTTGTTTAAGGGAAACAGTTTTACAAAATCTACTACCCGCAACATCCATTGCAACAGTTCTTGTGCCAGCTATTAAATACTTTTTAGGTATTTGATTTGCAAATTGATAGGTGTGACTGGAATAAATATCTAAATAATCCTTTGCGTGTTCAGCCGCCCAGCAAAGCATTTCTGAGGTAATAGTGCTACCTTCATTAGGACCCATTAGCTTAATTTTATCTCTAAGACCGTCACGAACAAGAGAATTATGAGCCGTTTCTACAGCCTCGAGCCAACATTCATAAGGATGTTTTTCGGGCAAAACACCACTATAATGCTGAGGCTCGGTAAACATTACAAAAATTTTAATATTAGTAAAACCACGCTTAACAATCAACTGTTTAACCGTTTCGCTAACCCAATCACCGAAATTTTTCTTGCTTTGTTCCCAATCACCCTCTACGGCAAAAGGCGTTGGGCCATTCCAACAAGTATCATTTATATCGCCTGGAGAACACCAACCTGTATTAAGAGCAACGGTAATACCGCCGTCCTTCATTCTTTGAAGCCATTTGTAAAAAGCGGTCATAATTTCGTTGTCCCAATCCCAAGTATTGGTTTTTGGGTCCCACGCCCACCATTTATACATTGTACGAGCGATTTTAAGCTTCATATCTGAAGCTCGCTTAGCTTCTAAAGCACAAAGTTCTTCGGAATACACACGACCCGCTTCGTCGGGCATACCTGCATAACCGTGATAAATAGCACCATTACCCCAAAAATCATCACAAACAGGTTTAATGTTATCAATTATTAATTTTCTCATAGAAACACCCTATTTTTTAAATATTTTACAGTGCCTAACCGTATTCAAGCAAAAAGGAGTATTGTTTATATCATTACAGACATTATAACATAAAAAAATATAATTTATCAACAACAATCATTAAATAAACTTGGATTATTTAATAATGAATATTTTAAATCTTCAATTTATTGACTAAAAAATGGTTATATGTTAAAATTATAAAAAACCTTAGGAGCTGATTTTATGGTAAAACATATAATTCTTTGGAAAATTGATGAAAAGTTTTCTAAAGAAGAAAAACAAAAAATTATGACTGAAGCTAAAAGAGAGCTTGAAGCTTTAAAAGGCAAAGTGCCTGGTTTATTAGAAATAAAGCTCCAAACAGAAAAGCTTCCATCATCCAACGCTGATATGATGCTAGATTCAACCTTAGAAAACGAAGATGCATTAAAGGCATATCAGGTACACCCAGACCACGTCACCGTAGCAAACGATTTTGTTCGCCCTTTTACAAGTGAAAGACTTTGCTTAGATTTTAAAATATAATTATAGTGTTTAAAACAAATTAAATTTGAATGCAACTAATCTGTACTAAAAAAACTAATCCGTCGCTTTTCGACGGATTAGTTTTTTGTTTAAGTTAATTATTGTACGTAACTTACGCCTATAGGTGCAAGACCACCCGCACCATTAATAACAATTTCAACAGTAATATCCTTAGGTGCATCAAACAGTTCATTATACATTACCCAAATAAATCCGTTTGTTGCACTACTGTCACAACTTATATTTTCACGAACAGCTACACCATTAATATAAATAGTTGCAGTACCGTTACCAGATTTATTCTGTAAGAAAACAGAAACAGAGGTAGCTTGATTAGCTGTAAACTTAATTGTACCACCATTTGTGCATACATAACCATCTATATGGTTTCCATGTACCTTAGCGGTTGTAAAACCTGTATTCTCAGTAGGCTCAGCCGTAAGGAAGTTAGCACCTATATATGTATTAGTTTCAGTAAAGAAGCAGTCAGCAGGAAGTATAGGTACTTCGGTAGAAATACTATCAATATCATCAAGTACATCTGCTAGGTAAGCATTAATTGCAGAAGCTGCAACTAAGTGACCTGCATCAGTAGGATGAACATTATCGGTGTTGATAACATCATACCAACCTATAGTACCTGCAGTTACATACTTTCTAATAACACTGTAGAAATCAATAGTAGGAATATCATAATATGTAAGAGTTGGTAGATGCCAACGATGAACGGGAGAATAACCGCTTCCATCAACGCCGCCAAACATTATAGAAAGAACTGCAATATCCTCTTCTAACAATCTACGTATAACCGCTTCATAGGAAGCACAATACATAGTATCATTTTGATCGTTAACGGTAAAATCAACAATAACAAAATCAGGAGACTCAGCAAGTACATCCTCAGCCATTCTATGAACGCCAACTAAGGAAGTGGTTGAACCAATACCTGCATTTACAAGCTCAACATTGTCAGCCCCAAATTGATTTTCAAACCAATCGGCAACCTTACTGGCATAGCAATTATCCTTATTTGTTGCACCACTACCCTCAGTTATAGAGCCACCAAATGCAACAATCTTAATTTTTTCTCCATCAACTGCTTTTTTAAGGACATTAGCAATTCTTGCTTTATTGCCCTCATTAACGACTGTACTCTTATTGAAGTAGTCGCTGGTACCAGCTAAAATATTCTCTTTAGTTGTATCATCAGCAGGCAAAACAGGAATATCATCTGCCATTTGCTCTTCAACATCCCATCCAGCAAGATATTTTGCTAACAAGGTAACGTCTGCAAGGTCAGCTTCGCCTTCTCCGTTAACGTTAGCGGCTACAGTATCAACAGCTACATCCCATTTTGCAACAAATTGAGCAAGAGAAACTAAGTCATTAAGATTAACTGTTCCGCTTTCATCAACATCGGGAATGTACTCATCAACCGCAGGAACGCTCTTGGCAACAAGGTTTAAATTCTCAGTTGCATTAATTTTTAAAAGTTTTTCTGTGCTATATAATACATCGCCGTTATACCAGCCTTCAAATGCGTAACCACCCTCAGGTGCAGCTACTGCCCAAACCTCAGTATTATGTGCAACAGGTGCACTATGCGAAACGTGAGCATAAGTTTTTTCGCCATCAACATTTATTTTATAAGTAGCAACACTTTCCTGATCTTCTGGTCTGTAAACGGTAAATTCATCAATATACATAGCTGTATTTGGAGAAGCTGTACCATAAATTTCTTTAAAGGTATTGTTGTGGATGTCGCCATCATACTTAATAAACATCCTCAAATCAGTATTATCACCGGAATTGAATACATATTCGGTTTTATTCCATTGACCGCCAACAAAATTGGTTTTTTTGCTACCGTCATAGTCACCGCCCAGATTTTGGGTATCGTATGCAGTTACAATACTATCTACATCAGTAGTTGTGACAACAGAACCAAAATATCCATCATTAGCAGTTGCAGTGTCGGTTATAACACTATACGGAAGCATCCAATAATACGAAACCTTATAATAGGTGTTTTTTTCTAATCCTGTAAGATTTACATAAATATCATTTTGGAATGTAATATCTAGTGCTAAAGAATTGTCACCAGATTTTGAATATGTATCGGTAACGGTTGCATCTCTCCAAGTATCAGTTGCTACCATACCCCAAGAAGTTCCAATAAGGTTAGTACCAACGGTACCGTTTTCAAAACCGCCGTTAGGCTCTGCTAAAATATTATTATCTTTGAACTTGGCAACATAATTATTTGTGTCGGATGCCTGTAAAGTTAACACTGTATCTGTGGTGGAAAGTTCGTCACCAACATACCAACCTAAAAATTCATTACCGTTATAAGGTACGGCGGTATAGGTGAAATTTGCACCTTTGGTTATATAACCTGCATCCACACCTTCCTCAACGGAAACCGTAAACTTAGGTGCGTAGGGATCATCTTTTCCAAAAAGACCTCCCGCATCGACATTAACATCTTCTGCATAAACATTAATACAGAAAGATGCGCTGAAAATCATAGTGAAAATCAGCAAAAAGCTTATAAATTTCTTCATAAATACACTCCTTTCAAATGTTACAATAAGTATATCAAATTTATTTTGTTTTTTCAACACAATGCACAAAATACATAAAATAATAAATATTTTCAGCAAATTCATGTAGAAATTATTAAAAATTTCAAAAAATAGCCCATCAAATTAAGCAGATGGGCTAAAAATTTGTTAATTAATTATTCAAAAGCTCAACAAGGTGTGCAATTGACGGAATATTTTCACCCTGATTAGTTGTTGTGGGAGAAAGAAGTGCACCTGTAGCACAAAACAGAACTCTTTTATACTCCCCCACGCTGAGTTTATTTAAAATATGAGTGCAAAGAACAGACGCCGAACAACCACAACCCGAACCTCCTGCATCAACATTTTGTTTTATTCTGTCATATATTAAAAGACCGCAATCCAAATGATTTTTCCGCAAGTCCACATTGTCTTCAGAGCAAATATCATAAAGCAACTCACTGCCAACTTGACCTAAATCGCCCGTAAATATTTTATCATAATCCAATGGCCGCGTATTTGTTTCCCTTAAATATTTTAGTATAGTATCCGCTGCAGCAGGTGCCATAGCAGCACCCATATTATTGGCGTCGGCTATACCGTAGTCAACTGTTTTGCCTAAAAGGGCACTTCTTACATAAATCTTGCTTGGCTTATTAGAAACAATCACCGCGCCTGAGGCACAAGTGGTTCTTTGTGCGGTTGGCGGTCTTTGACCTGCATATTCAAGAGGAAATCTAAACTGTCTTTCTGCCGAGCAAAAATGTGAAGATGTAACTGCAGCGGCATTTGTTGCAAAACCTCCGTCCACAAATACACTTGCCATAATAAGTGATAAAGCCATTGTAGAACAAGCTCCATAAACACCTGCAAAAGGTATACCGTATTCCATAATACCAAATGTACTACCAACGCACTGATTTAACAAATCACCTGCAAAAACAGCATCTATATTCTCTTTATTATTGCCCGATTTTTTTAAAGCAAGTTCCAACGCTGTTTTTTGCAACATACTTTCAGCTTGCTCCCAACATTCCTCACCCGCCGTTGGGTCTTCAAAAATATAATCAAACTCTCCGCCCAATGGACCTTCCTTTTCATACACACCGCCAACAGCCGCATAACCCACAATTGACGGATTATTCACAAACCTAATTATTTTTTTATTATTCAGCAATATAATCATCTCCTTTTTTATTTTTTACATTATAAAAATTTATATTCTATGAATTTTAATCATCATAATTTGCAAATTTTATACATTTAAAATTACACTTTTAACATATTTAAATATTAATGGTTGATTTTTAGCATAAATGCGTATAAAATAGAACATACATAGAAAGTTTAAGGGAATGGTATTATGAGCAATTTATTTAAAAATGCCGATTGGATTTGGTATACCAACAGTGCAATCCCCGATTCTTATGGAGATTTTATTGATACAATTGACTATAAAAGCGGAAATGTGAAAATTCATCTTTCCTGTGATGGCGATTATACGCTATATGTTAACGGAAAATTTGTAAATTCTAATCAATATGGCGATTATGAACATTATAAAATATATGATTCTCTTGATATTACAGACTATTTAATAAAAGGAGAAAATAAAATTTATATTTTGGTATGGCATTTGGGTATAAATTCATCAAGATATAAGCTTGCAAAAGCAGGCTTGATTTACGTAGTAGAATGTGATGGTGTTGAAATTACCAAAAGTTCAGTTAACACATTATCCCGCGAAAATCCGAATTACAAAAGCAACTATAAAAAAATTATAACGGGTCAATTAGGGCAAAGCTTTTTATACGATTCTACAAAGCCCGATACTGCAGACTATAAACCAAGTGTCACTGTAGAAAAACACTGCAACCTGTTCCCTCGTCCTATTAAAAAATCAATTTTTTTAAAAGAAAAAGATATAACATTTATTAAAAATGAAAACAATCACTTTTTAATAGATTTAGGTGAAGAAACCGTTGGTGTGCCTGTTTTGAAATTCACCACAAAAACCACACAAAAAATCACAGTCGCGTGGGGTGAGCACATCATAGACGGCGGTGTACGCCGAAAAATCGGAATTAGAGATTTTAGTTTCGAATACATAGCTAAAGAGGGCGAAAATAATTTTACAAATTATATGCTAAGGCTTGGCTGTAGATATATTGAGGTTTTTTGTGAAGAGCCAATAGTACCTTTGTACATTGGAATTATCCCGCAGGTATACCCCGTAGAAGCCATAAACAAGAAATTTGAAAATCCTATTGACCAAAAGATATATGATGCCTCGGTAAAGACATTAAAGCTATGCATAATGGAGCATTATGTAGATACTCCTTGGCGTGAGCAATCGCTTTATGCGTTTGATTCAAAAAATCAAATGCTTTACGGTTATAAGGCATTTGCAGACAAAAATAAAGAATATGCACGAGCTAATCTATTGCTCATAAGCAAGGACAATCGTGACGACGAAATTTTATCAATAACCTATCCCTGTGGTGCTAGTTTAGCAATACCTTCATTTTCCTTACACTATTTTGTCGCAGTTAAGGAATATATTGAGGCTACCAACGATTTAACCTTAGCCAATGAAGTATATCCTAAACTTAATTCTGTACTTAAAGCATTTTTGAAAATGTTTTCAAACGGGCTTATTCAAAATTTTCAGGGTGCTGACTACTGGCAATTTTATGATTGGACCGACTATATGTACCTACCCATTGGTAACATAGGTTATAAAACAGATTTTATGATAAATGCTTTATTCATTTTAGCCCTTGAAAGCTTTAAAATTATATCTGAAAAAATAAATCAAAAATTTGAATATCAAGATTATATTGATATTATAAAAACAAATTTGAAGTTAAGATTTTATAACCCCGAAAAAGGTATTTTTGCAATGCAAGAGGGTACAGAGCAGTACACCGAGCTTGTAAACTCTATTGCTATATTGGCAGGACTTACTACAAAATCAGAAAGCACTCATATTGCTGAAATAATTGCTTCGGGAAGCTTATCTGAATGTTCCTTAAGTATGAAAGGCTTTAAGTATGATGCTTTATTGTCAGTTGACGAAAAATACCGCAAAAATATTATTGAAGAAATCCGCAAATTATATGAAAATATGATTAATAGCGGTTCTCCAACAGTATGGGAAGTTGCTGAGGGGGCAAAAGCGTTTGATAACGCAGGTAGTCTTTGCCACGGTTGGAGTGCATTGCCTATAATATATTTATAAAGGAAAATAGTAATGAAAAATCGTTCAACAACATTATTTTGGATTTTAACAGATGCATTAATTATATTTGCAATTCCGTTTTTCCCCAGCGTTTTTAGCGTTTTTTGCATTATAACAGCAGTTGTTTTTGCACCTATTGATGTTTGGCAAGATTTTTTGAACAAACATTTAAATAAATCAATAAAATCTGCTATTATTGCCTTGGGAGTTGCTTTTGTAATTGCTTTATTCCCTATTTCACCAATAGTTACAGGTATCTATAAGCTTGTAAATCCCGAAACCTATTCTCCCAAAAACACATCATCTGTTGTTTACTATGAAGAAAAATCCCAAAATTCTAATGATTACACCTACGATTTAACTTCGACTTCAAGCGAAGTATCAGTTACATCTGAAAATACTGTAACATCATCAGAAAATAGTACAAATTTTTCTTCTTTTGAAAATACTCAAACTTCATCAAAAACTAAAAAACTGACATATTCCTCAAAAGAGGATGTGCAGAGTAATAATGAAGTCAAAGATAATGAAAAATCAAATACTGTTTACCGCACACCGTTGGGCAAAAGATACCATCAAAGTGCAACCTGCGGTGGTAAAAACAGCTATGAGGTTTCATTTGACGATGCAATAAAGGACGGCTTAACACCATGTAAAAAATGTGTTAAATAAAATCGTATGTTTATTTCAAGTTATAACTCACTCTTTTGTTACATTATGACCACAATTAAAAAAGATATTTAAGGCTTGACCAAATCGGTCAAGCCTTCCTTTTTTATTCTTTATGCTTTCTTATTTTTTCTTTATTCTTTTAAAGAAGAAAGAATACTTAATAAAGAAGAAATAATAAATCAGAACAAAGTTGTTATCCAATAAATAATCCCATACACCACACTCGCATCTGTGCCGTAGACAATAACAGGTCCTGCTATGGTAAATATTTTTGCACCAACACCAAAGACAAAGCCCTCTGCTGCTGTCAATATAGGACACAGTGATTTCGCAAAAATAATGCTATATCATCATCTTTATTTATTGGTATAACCTTTTGCAGTTATATTCAACATTTTTATAAATTCTTTTGTTAATTCCGATATCTTTCTGTCTGTACGCAAAATATATCCTATCGTGTAATAATCTTCATTTTCAAGCGGTATACTGATTATTCTACCCTCATTAAGCTGAGAAGACATTATTCCAGTTCCTACTGTATAACAATTGGTAGAAAGCAACACATTCATTAAGGTTGCTCTATCGTTGATTGCTATGTGTTTGTTACTGTGAATATCTATTATCTCTTCGGCAAAAAAGGATACATTATGCTCCCCTTGTTCGTAAGTAACATACGGAAATTTTTCTAAATCTTTTAAAGTGATTAAACTCTTATTGGAAAGAGGGTGATTATTGCGGATAAACACGTGTGGAAATGCCTCTAAAAAAGGGGTGAATAACAGATCTCTCTTACTCAGATATCGTTTCATAATGCTGATATCATTCGCCCTGATTGCAATTATACCAATATCACAATATGCAGTTTCAACCTGATGTATAACATCATACGTTTTCATTTCAGTTAATGAAAAATCAAAATAATCTTCTTTGGTTTCATCAACCAACTTCCCAAAAATATCTGCAACAAAATCGTAATGTTGTGTAGCAACATACAAACGCTTATTTAATTTCTTATGGGTATATCTATTAACGATAAAATCATTTTGTTCTGCTATATATCTAGCATATCTTACAAACTCGGCACCGTCTTCTGCCAAATAAACACCATTACCCGAACGCTCAAAAATCTTAATATCAAACTCTTCTTCTAATTGTCTTACACTAACCGACAGACTTGATTGTGCGATAAACAATTGTTTTGCCGCCTCGTTAAACGAACCACATTCTGCAATTTTAAGAACGTATTTACACTGTGCTATAGTCATATTCTTTCCCTTTCACAATACTACTTCTTTAAAATGATTTTCGGCAACCTCCAATGATACTTTGCCGCCAAAAGCCTTATAATTACTATTATAGGCATTGCAACAATAAGTGCAACAATTTTATTGCTGTTTATTCTAATCAGGTAATATAACGTGCTACCAATAACAGATGCCAACGCATATATATGTTTCGTTAAAACGTATGGTGTACTGTCTACCAAAATATCGCGTATTATGCCCCCGCCAACTCCTGTAAGCAATCCCATAGATATTGAAAATATTGCCATACCTAAAAAGCCCGACTCACATGCCATTTCGGTACCAATTGCCGAAAAGGTTGCAAGACCCACCGCATCAAAAAAGTTGTTGATGCTTTCTATGCGTTTTTCAAAAGATTCAAACTTGTTGGTATTGAAATAAGATACAATAAAAACAACGATAGAGGTTATTGTAGCAATTACTAAAACAATAACATTTGAAAATATACTTGGGGGAGTTTTACCCAAGAACAAATCTCTCATTATTCCTCCACCAACCGAGGTAATGCATCCAACAAGTACTACGCCAAATAAGTCTAAACTGCGTCTTACTGCAATCAACGAGCCTGAAATTGCAAAAGCAATAGTACCTATTAGCTCCATAATAAAAATTATTGTTGTTCCATTCATAATCTTTTTAATATGGGTTAAAGCCCCATTTCCGCTTTTACTTCTTTAAAGCATTTTACAATATAGTTTATATCGTCTTCGCTTAAAGCCGCAGACATCTGGGTTCTTATTCTTGCCTTACCGCGAGGAACTACGGGATAGGAGAATGCAACCACGTAAACACCTTTATCCATTATACGTTTAGCCATTTCTACAGCTTTATGCTCATCATAAAGCATAACCGGAATAATCGGTGTACCACCATCAATAACATCTAAGCCGATTTCTTTGATTTTCTGAGCAAATATTTTTGTGTTATTAAACAACTTTTTTCTAATAGAGGTATCACTTTCCAACATTTCCAAAACCTTTAACGAACCTGCCGCAACTGCGGGAGCCAATGTGTTTGAGAAAAGGTATGGACGAGAACGTTGACGCAATAGATCAATGATTTCTCTTCTGCCTGATGTAAAGCCGCCCGATGCGCCACCAAGAGCCTTACCAAAGGTTCCGGTAATAATGTCTACTCTGCCACTTACACCGCAGTGTTCGGGTGTGCCACGTCCTGTATCGCCCATAAAGCCAACTGCGTGACTGTCGTCTACCATAACAAGTGCATCGTATTCGTCAGCAAGGTCACAGATTGCTTTTAAATTTGCAACAATACCGTCCATTGAAAAGACACCGTCTGTTGCAATAAGCTTTATACGACAATCTTTTGCTTCTTCAAGTTTTGTGCGAAGATCTTCCATATTGTTGTTTTTATAACGGAATCTTTTTGCTTTACAAAGACGAACACCGTCAATAATACTTGCATGGTTAAGTTCATCACTTATAACAGCATCTTCTTCGGTGAGAAGTGTTTCAAAAAGACCACCGTTTGCATCAAAGCAAGAAGAATAAAGAATGGTATCTTCAGTGCCTAAAAAAGCACTTAATTTGTTTTCTAAGTTCTTATGTAATTCTTGTGTGCCGCATATAAATCTTACAGAGGAAAGACCGTAACCGTAATTGTCATAACTCTCTTTTGCGGCGTTAATAACATCGTGGTTGTTCCCTAGACCTAAATAGTTATTAGCACACATATTTATAACTTCTTTGCCGCCAAAAAGTTTTACTTTTGCGCCTTGTGGTGTGGTTATAATCTTTTCGTTTTTAGTAAGACCTTCTTTTTCAATTGTCTCACAAGTTTCTTTAAAATATTTAAGTGCAGTTTTCATATCTTTACTCCTTAATCTAATTTTGTCCAATCAAGAATAACCTTGCCACATTTACCGCTATTCATAGCTTCAAAGCCTTTTTCATATTCTGTTATGTCTAATCTGTGTGTGATTATGTTTGAAATATCAAGGCCGCCCTGAAGCATAGCAGACATCTTATACCAGGTTTCATGCATTTGTCTGCCGTAGATTCCCTTGATAATAAGGCCATTGAATATAATCTTTGACCAATCTATTTTTGTATCGCTCTTCAACAAACCAAGCAGAGCAATTCTTCCACCATGTATCATACAATCAATCATATAGTTAAAGGCGTTCTCGCTACCCGACATTTCAAGACCAACGTCAAAGCCTTCTTTCATACCGATTTCATCCATAAAAGATTTTAAATCTGTTTTTGCTGTGTTGACTGTATATTTAATACCAAGTGTTTTTGCAAGTTCTAATCTTTCGTCGTTAATATCTGTAATAACAACATGACGTGCACCAACAAATTTACAAACAGCTGCCGCCATAATGCCTATCGGGCCTGCACCGGTAATAAGCACATCTTCACCTGTAAGGTCAAACGAGAGAGCGGTGTGCACCGCATTACCAAACGGGTCGAAAATGGAATATAACTCTTCGGAAATATCTTTTTCGCATCCTCGTACATTCTCTTGAGGAATAACCAGGTACTGTGCAAATGCACCATCACGGTTTACACCAACACCAATAGTATCCTTACACAAGTGACCATTACCAGCAAGACAGTTACGACATTTGCCGCAAACAATATGTCCTTCACCCGATACTATATCTCCTATGCGCCAGTTTTTAACATCGGCACCAAGCTCGACAATTTCGCCAACATATTCATGACCAATAACTCGTGGAGTCTCAATTGTTTTTTGAGACCATTCATCCCAATTGTAGATGTGTAAATCTGTTCCACAGATAGCTGTTTTATGTATTTTAATTTTTACATCATTATCAGATACCTGTGGTTCAGGAACATCTTCAAACCATAGACCTTTTTGTGGATGTTTTTTAACAAGTGCTTTCATAATACCATACTCCTTTTAAATACTATTTCAATAATATTTTATCATTTCAACATAAAAAAGGGTAATATTAAAAAACTATCAATATCGTTCAAAAAACATTTACTTAAAGTTAGTTGCAGAAAAAGGCTTGACCGATTTGGTCAAGCCTTCCTTTTTTATTCTTTATGCTTTCTTCTTTCTTCTTTATTCTTTTAAAGAAGAAAGAATACTTAATAAAGAAGAAATAATAAATCAGAACAGAGTTGTTATCCAATAAATAATCCCATACACCACACTCGCCACGGTACCGTACACAATCACAGGTCCTGCTATGGTAAATATTTTTGCACCAACACCAAGTACAAAGCCCTCGGTTTTAAACTCAATTGCGGCTGAGCTTACGGCATTTGCAAAGCCTGTAATTGGTACAAGGGTTCCTGCTCCCGCAAATTTACCTATATTATCAAACAGCTTAATAGCAGTTAAAAATACCGCTAAAAATATAAGGGTAACGGGAACTAGCATTTTTACTTGTTGTTGCCCTGCCCCAATTTCTGCATAAAATTTGCTTAAAAGCTCTCCCAAAACGCAAATAAAACCTCCAACAAAAAATGCTGCTGTGCAGTTTTTAAAAATCGGCGAAGGCGGCGAGGCTTTTTTCACAATCTCGCTATAGTGTTTTTTAGTTATTTTCATTACAATACAACTCCTCGTATGC
>JAGARD010000099.1 GCA_017622415.1 Clostridia bacterium
AGCATATTTGGTCCTCCGTTCATGGTTACTAGTCATTTCCATTTTAACGGATTTTTTCCAAATATGCTCTACTTTTTTTCTTTTATTTCATTTTTTCTTCGTAGGCTCTACTTGGTTACCCCAACATTTATTATAGAGCCAATTTTTCATCCCCCAAGAAGCTTGGGGGATTTTTTTGCTTTTAAATGGTGTTTTTTTATGTTTTTTTGGAAAATATAGGGATCTAAAAACTCAAAACCGCCTATGTATGTTGGGTATCTATCACCCCTTTTTGGACAAGTGAATATAATAAATGTAGGGGAGAAGTCCCCTTTAAAATGGCACTTAAAGGCTATTTAAGCGTCAATAAAATTAATATTCGTAGGAGGATAGGGTATGGAAGACTACCTTAAAGAATTTGGAATATCTCCGCAGGAATTCGGCATTGATAGATTTTTAAAAACCAAAACTCCTGCAGAAAGAAGTGAAAGAACCGCACACAAGCCTCAATATATTCACAGTTCGGGTATGGGGGAGGACAGATTTTCAGATATTAAGCTAAAAAATCTGCCTCTTACAATGGCTTATGTGCCTTTTCAGCAAATTGAGAATGTTTATAATAAGGACGAAGCGTTAAAATCAGGCACGTTGTTTCCAAATTTGGATAAGCCCTTTTTGGGCAGAAGAGTGTAAAGGGGTGCAATTATGAGCGATAGAGAAAGACATCTTAAAAAACTTTCGGGTGCACAGTTTGCTGCACTGGAAATGCAACTATATTTAGATACCCATAAAAATGATGCTTCTGCCTTAAAAAGTATGCAGGAATATTTGCGTCAGGCTAAGGAATACCGTAAAGAATATGAGGAGCGTTTTGGACCAATAACTCCAAATGATTTGTACGGTGATACAACCTTTAATTGGCTTAATGCACCTTGGCCTTGGGAACATGAAAGCGAGGCGAAAAAATAAATGTGGCAATATGAAAAGAAGCTTCAGTATCCTGTAAAAATCAAAAACTGTAACCCTAAGCTGGCTCAGGTCATAATCAGCCAGTACGGCGGACCCGACGGAGAGCTTGCGGCTAGCCTTAGATATTTAAGTCAACGCTTCGCAATGCCTTATCCCGAACTCAAAGGCCTATTAACCGATATAGGCACTGAGGAGCTGGCACATTTAGAGATGATTGGTGCAATAGTTTATCAGCTTACTCGTGACCTTAGTATCGACGAGATTAAAAAGAGCGGATTTGACACCTATTTTGTTGATCACACAACGGGAATATATCCGTCATCCGCTGCAGGCGTGCCTTTTACAGCGGCTTATTTGCAGTCTAAGGGCGATGTTATCACCGACCTTCACGAAGATCTTGCAGCAGAGCAAAAGGCTCGCACCACCTATGATAATATTCTTCGCCTTTGTGACGACCCCGACGTAAGGGATGCAATAAAATTCCTCCGTCAACGTGAAGTAGTCCATTACCAACGCTTTGGCGAAGCACAACAACCGAAGTGGAATGACTACGGCGGAGCAGCTGACAAAACCGCTTGAAATAAGGCTTTTTAAGTACATAAAGGAGGATTTAAAATGAAGCTGTTTAAGTGTATTGTCATGCTGTTTTTAGTTTTAATTACTATTCGGACAGGCTATCTTGCACTTTTATATAAGGTCTCAACATCAACAGGAGCTTTTCTTATCTGTTTAGGTATCACCTTGTTTGTTGCAAGTGATGGTGGTCTTAAAAGAAAATCAAATTGAATAATTGCTATCTTGATTACAGCATAGTTATAATTAACCTACAAATTTTTAAATTATTGTTGATTTGTAGGTTAATTTGTGATATACTATTAGTAGTCAGGAGGTAGTATTATGACTGATATTATTTTTGA
>JAGARD010000100.1 GCA_017622415.1 Clostridia bacterium
AAAATTCAGCGGAACATCAAAGCACAGCGACTATAAAACAGGCAAACAGCTAACCTTTAAAAATATTTTGGTGCTTAAAACCGCAGTTACACCCCTTAGCAGTAACGGCTACATAGTAAAAACAGGTCTTAGTGGTGGCGAGGGCTATTACATTTCAAACGGTGGCTACCAAAAAATCAAATGGAGCAAGGGAAACACCAAAAATCCCATTAAAATCACCTTGGAGGATGGCTCTGCCTGCTCATATAATCCCGGAAACACTTGGGTTTGCTTAGTAAATAAAAAGAACAGCGTAAAAATCACCGAGCCTACACCTAAAACCACATCTACGGCTTCAAAATAAAAAAGAAGGCAAATTATGAAATATTTAGTATTACTCTTAGACGGTATGGCTGATTATCCCGTACCTGAGCTTTCGGGCAAAACTCCTATGGAGCTTGCAAAAAAGCCTAATATAGATTTTCTTTCAGCTAACGGCGAGGTTGGACTTTGCAAAACAGTTGCAGATGGCTTAAAGCCGGGTAGTGACGTTGCAAATCTTTCGGTTTTAGGCTACGACCCTGCCGTTTGCTACACAGGTCGTTCTCCGCTTGAGGCGGCAAGCATAGGTATAGATTTAAAGCCTACCGATGTTGCAATGCGTTGCAATCTTGTAACCCTTTCAGACGAGGCAAATTATGCCGATAAAACTATGGTTGACTACTGTGCTGACGATATTTCCACCGAGGAAGCGGCAAAAATCATCCAATTTATCGAGGAAAAATTGGGTAATGAGCTTTATAAATTCTATTCGGGTGTAAGCTATCGCCATTGCCTTGTTATTCAAAACGGTACTACCGAGCTTGGGAATATGACCCCACCGCACGACATAAGCGGTAGGGTTGTGGGTGAATATTTAAGCGAAGCCGAGGAGGCAAAGCCCCTTTTAGAGCTTATGGAAAAAAGCTACGAGCTTTTAAAGGACCATCCTGTTAACTTGGAAAGAATTAAACGTGGCAAACGCCCTGCAAATTCTATTTGGCTTTGGGGTGAGGGCAGAAAGCCCTCTTTGGAGGATTTTAAGGCTAAAAACGGTATAAGCGGCGGTATTGTTTCGGCGGTTGACCTGCTTCGCGGAATAGGCAAATGTGCCAATATGGCTGTGCCCGAGGTAAAGGGTGCAACAGGCTATATTGATACCGATTTCACCGCCAAAAAGAACGCCGCGATTGAGCTTTTTGAAAAGGGTACCGATTTAGTTTACATTCATATGGAAGCACCCGACGAATGTGGTCACCGTGGCGAGGTGGAGAACAAAATCAAGTCTATTGAACTTATTGATGAGTTGGTTGCAGGTCCTATGATGGATTATTTAAAGGGCACACCGCACAGCATTTTGGTAATGCCCGACCATCCCACTCCGCTTACCCTTAAAACTCACGTTTCCGACCCAGTTCCGTATTTGATTTATAATAGCGAAAAGCAAATTTCGGGTCCCGATACCATTAATGAAAAAACGGCAGCCAAAACAGGAAATAAAATTGATTTCGGCCCCGCGGTTATGGATAAGCTAATCGGAAAAATTAACTAAAATTTCCATAAAAAACAAAAACCTAAAAAGCATAAAATCCCTTTTTTGTGTCAAAATATTTTTGAACAGAAAGGGGATTTAAATTTATGATGAACAGAACCACAAGTAGCTTTCTCAAGGGAGTGGGTGCGGGAGTAGTTGTAGGTGCCACAATGCTCACCGCAGGAAAAATGATGATGAACAATAAAAGCACAAAGCACGCCTTAACCAAGGGCACATCTAAGGCATTTCGTGCCGTTGGCGATTTTGTAGAGGGCGTACAAACCTTAATGAAGTAGTAAAAGAGAAAGCAAAAATCCGTCGCATTTATTGCGGCGGATTTTTATTACGAACAAGTTTTAATTATCACCATAATCTCGTTCCGCGTCCACATCACCTGCGTGTATAGGATGCTTTAAAATGCGTGGCGTTTTATCCAATTACGAATAAGTTTTAATTATCGCCATAATCTCGTTTTGCGTCCACATCATTTTTATGTATAGGTTTTAGATGCTAGAGGCTAGAGACCAGACACTAGATGCCTAAACCGATAAATTGAAATTTGACGCACGAATTATGAATAAAAATTGCGGTATTTACGCGGAACAACACATAGGTTGTTCCCTACAAGGTTGAAAGGCGTTTCGCCTTTCAACCTACAAATTATCAATTAATATAATTCTCTGTCTAAAAGGTTGCAAAATTTCCACGATGTGTTATAATAAAGATGTATAAATATTTTTGGAGGGAACTATGATGCTTAAATCTGCAATCAAAAGGTCGATTGCCCTAATTTTATCAGTAGCATTATTGTTTAGCATCTTTTCTTTAGACGTTTTTGCCGAGGAGCAATCTGTAACTGTAAATCTTAAAACCTATTCATCCGCCGCACCCGAGGCTCGTATGAGCCACGATGCCGCCTTGGCGGAGAGTATTAATACTCAGCTTAAAAATTTTGCTGAAAGCGTAGATATTTCACAATTTAAGCTTGCACCCACACAAGAAAATATTAATAAAATCCGCAATATTATATCCTTTGAACTTCCCGAATGTTTTCATATTGAAAGTTTTTCATATTGGGCAACCACCTTGTATATCACCGCTATTGCTCCAGACTATAATTGTGAAAAAGCCGAATATGACATTATGCTGGCTGAATGTGAAGCCGCCGCAGATAAAATGCTAGAGGGTGTTGAGGGTAACGATAAGCTTGGCGATGTAGAAAAGCT
>JAGARD010000101.1 GCA_017622415.1 Clostridia bacterium
CGTTTACAGCACCGAGGGATTTTTGCTGTTTTACAAAAAAGTTTGAGCTTCTAGAGCCTATTTTGCCTGCAAAAAACATCATAACCACAACCGTTAAAAGCACAAACAGGGTAAGATAAATGCTTATTGAAACCATTGCAAAAAATACCGACGATATTGAAATTACCGAGTTAAAAAGCTGTGGTATACTTTGAGAAATCATCTGACGCAGGGTGTCGGTATCGTTGGTGTAGTGGCTCATTACATCGCCGTGAGAATGGGTATCAAAATATTTTATGGGAAGTGTTTGCATGTGGGCGAACATTTTATCTCTAACCGATTTTAAGGTGCCCTGTGCCACGCTTACCATTATTATGTTGTAAAGATAGCTTGCTATAATACCGAATACGCAAACAATAGCCATTGTTATAATCGCCTGTAAAAGGGGTAAAAAATCGGGGGTGATGCCTTTATCTGCCGTGGCAATCATAGGCGTAACATATTCATCCAAAAGGGTACCCACCGCCGATGAAACCATAACATTAACAATAGCACTTATTATAATGCATATAAGCACAATAATCAGTCGGAATTTGTATTTTCCTAGCATTTTAATAAGGCGGGCGGCTGCCTTTTTATCCAGCTTTGCCCTTGGTGCACCAGGCCCCATACCCTGCCTTTTCATAGGTCTAGGTCCTCCCATCATTCGGGTATGCCCCCTTTCTGCTGTGAATAGTATACCTCTTTGTAAATTTCGTTGTTTTCAAGTAGCTCGGCGTGAGTGCCAACTCCGTTGATTTTACCGTCATCAAGCACTATTATTTTGTCGGCATTTTCTACCGAGGAAATTCTTTGGGCAATTATAAGCTTGGTGGTGTTTGGAATTTCTTCCCTGAATGCCCTTTGAATAAGGGCATCGGTTTTGGTGTCTACCGCACTTGTGGAGTCGTCTAAAATAAGTATCTTGGGTTTTTTAAGCAGAGCACGTGCAATACAAAGACGTTGCTTTTGACCGCCCGATACATTTGTGCCGCCCTGCTCGATAACCGTATCGTATCCGTCGGGGAATTCCTTAATAAAGGGGTCTGCCTGAGCCAGCTTTGCGGCGTGGATTAGCTCCTCGTCGGTGGCATTTTCATTGCCCCAACGCAGATTTTCCTTAATTGTTCCCGAAAAAAGCTCGTTTTTCTGCAAAACAACCGAAACTTGATTGCGAAGTGCCTCCATATCATACTCACGAACATCCCTGCCGCCTACAAAAACGGCACCCTCATTTACGTCATAAAGACGGGGGATAAGGCTTATAAAGGTGGATTTTGCACTTCCTGTTGAGCCAATAATTCCTACTGTTTCGCCCGAATTTATTTTAACGCTTATTCCTTTAATACAGTCGCTGCCCTTTGAGCCGAGCTTGCCGTAGCTGAAAACGGCATTTTTAAATTCAATGCTTCCGTCAGCAACCTCAAAAACAGGATTATCGGGATTTTTAAGGTCGGTTTGCTCGCTAAGCACCTCGCAAACACGCTCTGCCGAGGCACGTGAAATGGTAATCATTACAAATATCATAGAAAGCATCATAAGGCTGGAAAGCACCTGCAGGGAATATGTAATCATACTCATAAGCTCGCCCTCGGTCATACTGC
Organism: Clostridia bacterium; assembly: GCA_017622415.1. Lineage (GTDB taxonomy): Bacteria > Bacillota > Clostridia > Oscillospirales > Acutalibacteraceae > UMGS1279. Next base: position 1,623 of record JAGARD010000101.1, read on the forward strand.
TACCCACAATCAGCTTGGAGCCAAACCAAGCAATAAGCAGCATACAGGCATACATACAGCCCTGCATTAGGGGAGTATTAAAGGCAATAAGACGCTCAGCCTTTACAAAATCATTTTTAATATCACCCGATGCAGTTTCAAATTTCTGATTTTCAAAATCCTCACGCACGTAAGATTTTACAACCCTTATTCCTCTTAGGTTTTCCTGCACGACGTTGTTAAGCTTGTCATACTTTTTAAAGGTACGCTTGAAAATGGGGTGGGCGTGACTCATTATAAGCCAAAGACCGAAACCTAAAATCGGAATAGCCGCCAAGAATATAAGTGACAGACTTTTATTTACCGTAAATGCCATTATTAGTGAAAACAGAAAAATAGCGGGACTTCTAAAGGCTATGCGAATTACCATCTGATAGGAGTTTTGAAGATTTGTAACGTCGGTGGTAAGCCTTGTTACAAGGCTTGAGGTTGAAAATTTATCAATACTTTTAAAGGAGTATTCTTGAATTTTGTGGAACATATCGTGCCTTACGTTTTTTGCGAAGCCCGACGAGGCAATTGCCGCAAAGCGAGCCGAAAGCGAGCCGAATGCCATAGAAAGACCGCAACAGGCAAGTAAAATAACACAGCACCACGCAACATAGGTCATATTGCCCTTATTAATTCCGTTATCAATAAGCTTTGCCATAATAAAGGGAATTACCGTTTCCATTACAACCTCCATCATAATTGTAATGGGGGCTAAAATTGAGGGAAGTTTATATTCCCTTATGCATTTTGCAAGTTGTTTTAACATTTAAACCCTTCTAACATTTTTATTATATTTTATTATTTTATCACCAATAAAAATTCAAGTCAATAAAATTAAGTTATGAAATGATTAATAAAGTGTGAATTGTGAAAAGGCTAAAAATAAATTGACATTATTTTCTAAATGTGTTATAATTAATTTAGAAAGATACCCGACTTATAATAAGGCGAGCATCTACATATTTCACAGCTTTCGCATAAAAGCAACGGGTATACTCGGTGTTTTTATGCGTTTTTTGTTTTGGAAGGAGAGAAACTATGAAAAGAAAAACCGTTATTATAATAAGTGCAATAATTTTAGTATTAATTCTTGTTATCCCAATGCCAATTAGTCCAATGAAGGACGGTGGAACAAGGGAGTATGTTGCTTTAACCTACAAAGTTGTAGACTGGCATCATTTATACGGTGATGATAAAATTTTTGATGAAACAAAGGTATATTTCTTTCCTGACAACTTTGCTTCTATTACAGAATTAGCCAACCGAGAGCTTGGTGGCATTTATGATGAATTATTAAATAATTCAAGTAATGAAAAATAAATAAGTAGCTTTAAGTGAATGCGTTATAGAGTTTAATGTTGCTCTGTAACGCATTCATTTTTTCGCATTTAAAAATTTTTTCAAAAACCTATTGACAAGAGGAAAAAATTAGGCTATAATGATAAACTGTCTAATGATGGGTACATATCACTTATTCGCAGGAGTGAGTGGGTGGGGGAGTTATGCCTTTCTCACAAAAAATCCGCTGAAACAGTGATTTTAATGGGTACTCTGACCCATTAAGGTAACCATCGCTTGTAAAATCATAAAGGAGTGAAGAAAGCCTATGGCGCCAAAAAAGGTTATGCTTGGCAAAAATGAGCGAATGAGTTTCTCAAAAATCAATGAGGTTATTGATATGCCGAACCTCATTGAGGTACAAAAAAATTCATATCGCTGGTTTATCGAGAAAGGTCTTAAAGATGTATTTGAGGAGATGTCCTCGATAACCGATTATTCCGAAAATCTGCAGTTGGATTTTATCGACTACAGGTTAGATGAAACTCCTAAATATAGTGTAACGGAATGTAAGGCTAGAGATACCACCTATGCCGCACCTCTTCGCGTGCGTGCAAGACTTCTTAATAAGGAAACAGGTGAAATCAAGGAAAACGAGGTCTTTATGGGTGAGTTCCCCCTTATGACCGAGTCGGGCACCTTTGTTATTAACGGTGCTGAGCGTGCTATTGTTTCGCAGTTAGTTCGTTCACCGGGTGCATATTTCGCTACCGATGAACGCAACGGTAAGGAATTTTGGGCATCCACCATTATTCCTAACCGCGGTGCATGGCTTGAATATGAAACCGATATGAACGATGTGGATGTTATCCACGTTCGTATAGATAAAAACCGCCGTTTCCCCATCACCACCTTTGTGCGTGCACTCGGTGCATTTACTGATATTGGTCTTTCTACCAATCACGAAATCACAGAAGTTTTAGGTGAGGACGAGCGTCTTTACGCAACCTTTGAAAAGGATGCTTCTATGAACACCGATTCGGCATTAATCGAGGTTTATAAAAAGCTCCGTCCCGGCGAGCCCGCAACCGTTGAGGGTGCAGGCAACCATTTAAGACAGCTCCTTTTCGATGCTCGCCGTTATGAAATTTCAAGAGTTGGCCGTTATAAGTATAATAAAAAGCTCTCCATCGCTGCCCGTATTGAGGGTCGTACCCTTGCCCAGCCCGTCGCAGACCCTATGACAGGCGAGGTGCTTTTCGAGGCAGGTGCAGTTTTAACCCGTGAGGATGCACGTCTTATTCAGTCCAAGGGTGTTAAATCGGTAGTTTTGGCACTTACCGATAATGAGGGCAATACCCGTGACTTCAAGGTACTCTCCAGCGGTATGGTTGACCTTAAAGACTTCGTTAGCGAGGAGCTTTATAATAAGGTATATGCCGAGGGCGTTAATGAATGGGTATCCTTTGAGGTGTTAAAGGATATTTTGGAAAATGCAGGCAGTAGTGATGATGCTCTTTATGATGCAATTATAGCTAATGCCGACCAGCTTGTTTCCAAGCACGTTACCGTCGATGATATTTTGGCATCTGTTAACTACTTTATGGGTCTTCCCTATGGCGTAGGCACACCCGACGATATTGACCATTTGGGCAACCGTCGTATCCGCTCTGTTGGTGAGCTTCTTCAAAATCAGTTCCGTATCGGTCTTTCCCGTATGGAGCGTAGCATCAGAGAAAAAATGAATCTTCAGGCTCAGGATGTTGATACCATCACTCCTTTATCTCTTATCAATGCCCGTCCTGTAAGTGCCGCTATAAAAGAATTTTTCGGTTCTTCACCCCTTTCTCAGTTTATGGACCAGACCAACCCCCTCTCCGAGCTTACCCATAAGCGCCGTCTTTCGGCTTTAGGTCCGGGTGGTTTGTCCAGAGACCGTGCAAGCTTCGAGGTGCGTGACGTTCACTACAGCCACTATGGTCGTATGTGTCCTATCGAAACCCCTGAAGGTCCTAACATCGGTCTTATTTCCTACCTTGCAACCTTTGCAAAAATTAATGAGTACGGCTTTATTGAAGCACCCTTCCGCCGAGTAGATAAGGCTACAGGTAAGGTGCTTGATGAGGTTTGCTATATGACAGCCGACCAAGAGGATGAGTATATTGTAGCTCAGGCTAACGAGCCTCTTAATGAGGACGGCACCTTTAAAAACCCAAGAGTTAACGCACGTTTCCGTGACCGCTTTATGGAAATTGAGCGTGAGCGTGCCGACTTTATGGACGTTTCGCCTAAGATGGTTGTTTCTGTTGCAACCGCTATGATTCCCTTCCTTGAAAATGATGATACCAACCGTGCACTTATGGGCTCGAACATGCAGAAGCAGGCTGTTCCGCTTCTTAAAACCGAAAACCCCATTGTTGGTACAGGTATGGAATACAAGGCAGCCGTTGACTCGGGCGTTGTTGTAGTTGCCAAGGGTGCGGGTCTTGTAACAAGAGTATCTGCCGATAAAATCACCATCCGCCAGAATGACGGTGAGGTGGTAGATTACAACCTTATTAAATTCTTACGTTCCAACCACGGAACCTGTATTAATCAGCGTCCCATTGTTAGTGAGGGTCAAAGAGTAGAAAAGGGCGAGGTTATTGCCGACGGTCCTGCTACCTCCAACGGTGAAATCAGCCTTGGTAAAAACGCTCTCATTGGCTTTATGACTTGGGAAGGCTATAACTACGAGGATGCTGTTTTAATTAATGAGCGTCTTGTTCGTGAGGATGTTTATACCTCTATTCATATTGAGGAATATGAGCTTGAAGCTCGTGATACCAAGCTTGGACCTGAGGAAATCACCCGCGATATTCCAAACGTAGGTGAGGATGCCCTTAAAGATTTGGACGAGCGTGGTATTATCCGTATAGGTGCTGAGGTTCGTTCGGGTGACATTCTTGTTGGTAAGGTAACACCCAAGGGCGAAACCGAGCTCACCGCCGAGGAAAGACTTCTCCGTGCTATCTTCGGTGAAAAGGCAAGAGAGGTTCGTGATACTTCGCTTCGCGTTCCCCACGGCGAATACGGTACTATTGTTGATGTTAAGGTATTTACCCGTGAAAACGCTTCCGAGCTCAGCCCAGGCGTAAATATGGTTGTTCGTTGCTATATCGCTCAAAAGAGAAAAATTTCTGTCGGCGATAAAATGGCAGGTCGTCACGGTAATAAGGGTGTTGTTTCCCGTATTTTACCAAGTGAGGATATGCCTTTCCTTAAAGACGGTACACCCCTTGATATAGTTCTTAACCCCCTCGGTGTTCCTTCACGTATGAACATCGGTCAGGTGCTTGAGGTTCACTTGGGCTATGCCGCCGCCGCTTTGGGCTGGAAGGTATGCACCCCCGTATTTGACGGTGCTCACGAAGCCGATATTCACGAGTGCTTTAAAATGGCTAACTGTATTCATGATGAGTTTGTTGACCGTGCAGATATGCCCGCCGACAGCGATTATGAGGCAGATATAAACAAAATTGACGGTAAATTCACCCTTTATGACGGCAGAACAGGTGAGAAGTTTGATAACCCCGTAACGGTTGGTTATATGTACTATCTCAAGCTTCATCATCTTGTTGATGATAAAATCCACGCCCGTTCTACAGGTCCTTACTCACTCGTTACCCAACAGCCTCTGGGCGGTAAAGCTCAGTTCGGCGGTCAGCGTTTCGGTGAAATGGAAGTTTGGGCACTCGAAGCTTATGGTGCAGCCTACACACTTCAGGAAATTCTTACCGTTAAGTCGGATGATATCGTAGGTCGTGTTAAAACCTATGAGGCTATTGTTAAGGGTCAGAACGTACCCGAGCCAGGTATCCCCGAATCCTTTAAGGTTCTTATTAAGGAGCTTCAGTCCTTGGCACTTGATGTTAAGGTGCTTGACAAGGATGAAAATGAAATTGACCTTAAGCAGACCTTTGACGATGATGATATTGATTTTGTACCTGTTTTACCTCCCGAGGATGACGCTTCTTTTGAGCAGGAAAATGTTTTAGAGGATGGCAGTCTTGAAGGCTTTGGTATGCAGGATGAAAACGGCGAAGACATTGTAGAGTCCTACGAAGAAGATTTCGCCGATGACGAAGAATAATTATAGGAGGTAGTCAGTATATGGATTGCATAGAGTTGGAGTCAATTAAAATTGGTCTGGCATCTCCCGAACAAATCAGAAGCTGGTCCCACGGTGAGGTAACCAAGCCCGAAACCATTAACTACCGTACCTTAAAGCCCGAAACAAGCGGTCTTTTCTGCGAACGCATTTTTGGACCCCAAAAGGATTGGGAGTGCCACTGCGGTAAGTACAAAAGAATTCGCTATAAGGGTAAGGTCTGCGAGCGTTGCGGTGTTGAAGTAACCCGTGCAAAGGTACGTCGTGAGCGTATGGGTATTATCGAGCTTGCCGCCCCCGTATCACACATTTGGTACTACAAAACCATTCCCTCAAGGCTTGGTTTAGCCCTTAATCTTACCCCCCGCGATTTAGAGCAGGTGCTTTATTTCTCACAGTACA
>JAGARD010000102.1 GCA_017622415.1 Clostridia bacterium
CAATTTATTAATTTGCTTTAAAACCATTCCTGTAAGAATATCGGTATCGGGTGATTTTTCTTCCGCCATACGAAAAATATCATTCATACCAGAAAGAATACCATCGCTCGGCAAATTTCTATATAAAATAAATTTAGGAATTATGTGATTCATATAAGTCTCCTTTATTAATTCTTTTTGCGGTTAAGGAAACGGTCTAATCGCTCACTAAAGGACAGCTTTTCTTTGATTTTTTTGCTTACCATATTCATAAGTGCAGGTAAATGATTAAACTGACCTGCAGAATCATCTACCATATACGTCCAAGTGCCCGTAGTTGGCTTAATATTAAATAAGCTAATATCAATTTTGCCGTCAACTACCTCAGCCTGTTGCATTTTTGAAACAAGGTCGTATTTTAAATCCTCTTTCATTTCTTCAAAAAATTCAATAGCAGAGCGATTAAATTCATCAAAAGGATTTTTGCCCGCAACAATCGAAAGATGAATTCCGCTTTTAACATCCTCCATCGCTTCAAGATAATTTGAAAAATGCTGATTAATATAATAAAGAGTCAAAACCTTTTCGGCATTTATAATTTCTTCTTCGGTTGTTTGCTCTAAAAGCTTTTCATAAGCTTCAGGGTCTTCATTTTTAAGGATATTTGGAACTTTTTCATCTTTAACAACCGCCAAACGGTACGCAGATATTAACTCACGCTGATGTTCAATTATATACGAATACTTTTTAAGGGTGTATCTGGCTTCCGCCTCATTACCCTCCAAGGTAGTTTGTGCGGTACGCACCATAGAAAGCTTTTCTTTTTCAGAAATGCTTTTACCGTTATTGGCATCTTCATCAAAAAACGGTGCAATATTTTCATCCTCAAGGCTAATAAAAAATTTGCTCATACCAGGGTCACCCTGACGCCCTGCTCTACCTTTTAGCTGATTATCAATTCTTCTGCTTCTATTAACGGTTGAACTGATAACATAAAGTCCGCCAACTGACATAGTAAACTCTTTTTCTTCTTCGTTAGCACCGCCAAGCTTAATATCAACACCGCGACCCGCCATATTAGTTGAAACAGTAACCGAATAGGGCTTGCCTGCCTCGGCAATAATTGCGGCTTCTTTTTCGTCATTACGAGCGTTCAGAACAGTGTGTTCGATTTCTTTTTCAGTAAGCTTTTTGGAAAGCTCCTCTGAATCCTTAACGCTTGCAGTACCAATAAGCACAGGTTGTCCCTTAGCATTAGCGGATAAAATTTCCTCTAAAAGTGCCTTGTCACGTTCGGAATTAGTTAAGAAAATGGAGTCATCTAAATCTGTTCGGATGCAAGGTGTGTGAGGGTCAATAACAATCGTTCTAACACTATATGTGGTTTCAAACTCATTGGCAGAAGTAGCAGCAGTACCTGTCATACCGCAAATTGTGCTGTATTGGTTCATAAAAGCACCAACCGTCATAGAACAATAAATTTTTGTATTAACAGTATTGGTAATGCCCTCCTTCATTTCAACAAAACGATGCAGTGCATTAGGAAATTTTCTGTTAACAGCAATTCTGCCTGTTGACTCATCCACTACAGCAATTTGATTATCTTTAACAATATAATCCTTGTCGGCAGTAAGCTGATAAAGAGCCTGTAAAGCGGTGTTAATATCAGATAAAACTTCAGAATTGTTGTCGTAAAGATTTTCAATTTCAAGTTCAGCTTCTATTTTTTCAATGCCGTTGTCATTAAGCCAAATTTGACCGTCCTGCTCATCAACATCATAATCATTTTCAGTAAGTTTTTTAACAGCTTCCATAACCTTTTTTTCATCAGCAGAGGTATCTTCTGCTTTACCTGCTAAAATTAAAGGAATAGAAGCTTCGTCAATTAAAATAGAATCGGCTTCGTCAACGATTGCAACATCATAATTTCCACCAATAAGCTCATTTTTATTATAGGCTACAAAATTGCGAATAGAGTCATATCCAGCCTCTCTAGCGGAAATATATAGAACATCCTTTTCATACTGCTCGGCACGCTCAGATATTGGTGTAGCTTCAGTTACATAGCCCACCGACACACCGCAAAACTCATATATTTTTTGATTTTCGGTCGCATCACGTTTAGCAAGATAATCATTGAATACCAAAACCTGAACCTTACGGCCGGATTTAACATACATAATAGCAGCCAAAACACCAGCCAAGGTTTTACCCTCACCTGTAGAAAGCTCGGCAATATGTCCGTTATAAAGTGCAAAAGCGGTCTGCAACTGACAGCTGAATAATTTAAGCCCCGTTTTACGAAAAATAACCTCAGTAACGGCTGTGGCAATTTCTTCGGGCACACGTGCTTGGTCGGCAGTAACGCATAAGGAATCATCATCCATATTAGAATAATCCACAGCCAAAACCTGTTCAGCAAAGGCTATGCAATCCTTTTTAATTGATTCAAGTGTTTTATATCCGTTTTTCATAAGTTGTCTCACTTTCCGCTTGTAATTGATTAATTTTTATGATAAAATGAGTGTGTTACGAGGTGATAAAATGTACAATATTTTTTACTATAATATAAATAAAATGAGCGATGAGTTATATTTAAAAGAGCTTGAGGCACTTGACCTTGCCAGAAAAAAAGAAATACTTAAAAAGGCAAATATAAGCGATAGAAAACGCAGTCTTGCGGGCGATATTTTGGTAAAAAAATTTTTAAGTAAATTATATAATATTTCAGAAGAAAAAATAGAAATTAAAAAGGGTTGTCACGGAAAACCGTATGTTTTAAATCTACCAGCACACTTTAATGTCTCACACAGCGGTGATTATACTGTTGTTGCCATAAGTGACCGACCAATTGGAATAGATATTGAAATTATCAAGGATTTTTCTGCAATACTAGCCAAAAAACTTTTTAATGAAGATGAACTTAAATACATTTCGGGTAATTCTTCAACAAGGAAAAAATCATTAATGCAAAAAAGTTTTTTTGAGATATGGACTGCCAAGGAAGCCTATTTAAAGTATAAAGGCACAGGAATTTCGGGCGGTATTGATACCTTGTCATTCACCCTTAACAAAGATAAACTTGTGCCAAACCAAAAGGATATAACCCTTACCCACGATTTTAGTATTCCAGGTGCTGTTATGGCTATTGTGACCGATAAACAGTAACTATTAAGCTGCAAGCACTGCGGCAATACAGCAGAAAATTAAAGGGATTGATGGATTAAATTCCAATTTGTTTTGAATATTTGTAAGCTCACTGTAACAGAAATTTAGCTTTTCAGCGGTGAAGGAGGATAACTCCTTCATCGCTTTTTTCTTTATCTCTTTCGCCAAAGCAGATTTAAGTTCAAAAATAATCTCTGCAACCTTAGCTCTATCCTTTACATAGGGCTGTAAACATCTTAAAATTCCAAGCCTATCTTTGGCTGCAGCTAAAGATAAAATTTTCACAGCAATTCCAGATAAAAAAACTGTTTCGCTATTGGCGGAATTAATAGCTCTGCCGATGTTTCCATCAGTTGCAATTAAAAGGGTTTGAGCCTCAGAATAAGTAACTCCCGCTAAGGCCGCAACCTTATTTATAGCATCGTCTTCAAAAAAAACAGGAGAAAGTGTAAAGGTAACACACCTTGAACGTACTGTTTCAAGCAAAAGCCTTGCACTTTTAGCAAGCAAAATAAAAGTGACGCCTTTGGGTGGCTCTTCTAAAACCTTTAAAAAGGCATTTTGAGCCGCTTCATTCATCGTGTGTGCATCAGAAATAATAAATACTCTTCCCCTTGCTGCCATTGGTGTAAGGAAAGCCTCGACCCTTAAATTTCTTATTTGGTCAACCTTTATCTGTGAGCCATCAGGCTGAATAATTTGAAAATCGGGATGACTTCCTACCTCAACTAAATGGCAGGTTTTACATTCTCCGCAAGGGGAATTTTCATTAGTGCAAAGACAGGCTTTGGCAATAAACTGTGCCAAAGTTTTTTTGCCGAGTCCCTCTTCTCCCTCTATTAAAATTGCGTGAGGTATTCTATGATTTTTTATCATAGAGCTTAGCATATTACAAATTCTTAAGTTACCAATTAACGGCATTTGCATAATATACCCCTATCTTACAAAGCCAATCTTCTTCATTACCTTAGAAACTGTTCTGCGAGCAATATATTCGGCACGCTCAGCACCCTCGTGATAGATGTCTTCAAGCTGTTTTTTATCGGCAATGAAGGTTTCAAATCGCTCACGAACAGGGCGAAGCTCCTCAACAACTGCTTCACCAACTGCAGCTTTAAAATCGCCGTAGCCTTTATTTTCAAACTCTGCCGCAACCTGCTCTGCAGTTTTACCCATAATTGCAGAATAAATACCAATAAGATTATTTATTCCATCTCTGCCCTCGCCAACACAAACCTTATTTTCACTATCGGTAACAGCCTTTTTGAATTTACGCATAATATCCTCGGGTTTATCCAAAATAGCAACCCATGCATTAACATTAGCATCGGATTTTGACATTTTTGCAGTAGGGTCTTGAAGCGACATAACTCTCGCCCCTACCTTTGGAATATAAGGCTCGGGGATTTTAAATACATCACCGTAAATGTGATTAAAACGGGTAGCAATATCACGTGTAAGCTCTAAATGTTGTTTCTGGTCTGCACCTACTGGAACAAAATCAGGCTGATAGAGCAAAATATCTGCCGCCATTAGTGTAGGATAACCAAATAAACCTAAATTTACATTATCAGAGTGTTTTGCCGATTTATCTTTAAACTGAGTCATACGTGAAAGCTCACCAAACTGAGTATAACAGCTAAGCAACCACGAAAGCTGAGAATGCTCTGCAACGTGCGACTGCACAAAAAGGGTAACATCTTTAGGCTCTAAACCTATAGCGAGCAAAACCGCACAGGTATTATAAAGCTGTTTTCTGAAAGCCGCAGGCTCCTGACGAACAGTAATAGCGTGCAAATCAGCAACAGCGTAAATACACTCAAACTCTTTCGTCATTGCTTTCCAATTTTTAAGTGCACCAAGATAGTTACCTAAGGTAAGCATACCACTAGGCTGAATAGCACTAAATACTCGTTTTTTTGCAATAATTTCTTCGCTCATAACAGCCTCCAAATTACTTTAATAATTTTCCTAAAATTTCAATACCATCAATGATTTGCTCATCACTAGGAGTAGAATAATTAATACGAATACGGTCGGATTTTGCAGATTCGTCAACAGAAAATGCAGTACCAGGAACAACTGCAACCTTATTATCCAAGGCTTTCATAGTAAAATCAATCATATCAACTCCCTCTGGCAGCTTACACCAAAGGAAAAGACCGCCTTCAACAGGATAATAATCCATCATAGGCTTTAAATGCTTATCGGCAAGCTCCATACACAAATTAGCTTTTCGGCGATAAACACCACGAATACGCTCTAAATGTGCCTCAAAATCACATTCAGTAATAAATCTATATGCTACCATCTGTGACCAAAGCGAGGTATGAACGTCGTCAGTCTGCTTGCAAACGGTAAGTTTAGAGATAACATCTTTATCTGCAATAGCATAACCAACACGCATACCAGGAGAAAGAACCTTGGAAAATGAGCCTGCGTAAATGACAATGCCCTCGGTATCCATTGCTTTAATACAGGGCAAATCCTCACCAGAAAAGCGTATTTCTCCGTAGGGGTTGTCCTCTAGAATGATTATACCGTATTTTTTGCAAATCTCATAAACGGCTTTACGCTTTTCTAAAGACATA
>JAGARD010000103.1 GCA_017622415.1 Clostridia bacterium
ACCTACGATATTGTTTTAGCCGATATGATTGCAAGATATAAGCGAATGCAGGGTTATGATGTATTTTTCCAGACAGGCTCTGACGAACACGGTCAGAAAATTGGTGAAAAGGCTGCCGCAAAAGGCATTAGCCCTAAACAGTATGTTGATGAAGTTTCTGCCCAGATTAAAGCCGTTTGGGACAGTATGAATGTTACTTATGATAAATTTATCCGCACCACCGACGATTACCACGAGGATGCGGTTAAAAAGATATTCACCAAGCTTTATAAGCAGGGTGACATTTACAAAAGCACATACGAGGGTAAATACTGCGTTCCCTGTGAATCATTCTTCACACCCTCACAGCTTATAGACGGCAAATGTCCCGACTGCGGACGTGACGTTACCGATTCCAAAGAGGACTCCTACTTCTTAAAGCTTTCAAAATACGGCGACAGACTTATGAAGTATTATGAGGAAAATCCCGACTTCATTAAGCCTGATTCCCGCCGTAATGAAATGATTAATAACTTCTTAAAGCCCGGTCTTGAGGACCTTTGTGTTTCCCGAAGCTCATTTAAATGGGGTGTTCCCGTTGAGTTTGACCCCGGTCATGTTATTTATGTTTGGATAGACGCTCTTTCCAACTACATCACCGGTATTGGTTATCATCCCGACGGAAGCTCGGAGCAATACAAAAAATATTGGCCTGCAGATTTGCACGTTATTGGTAAGGATATTGTTCGTTTCCACACCATTTATTGGCCCATTATTCTTATGGCTTTGGGCGAGCCACTGCCTAAACAGGTGCTCGGTCATCCTTGGGTGCTTTTCGGTGAGGATAAAATGAGTAAATCACGCGGTAATGTTATTTACGCCGATGAACTTGCTAAACGCTTTGGCACCGATGCAGTGCGTTATTACCTACTCAGCGAAATTCCCTTTGCTCAGGACGGTAACATCACCCACGAAGCATTTATAGGCAAATACAACACCGACCTTGCAAATACCTTAGGCAACCTTGTAAACCGAAGTATTGCAATGACCAACAAGTATTTTGATGGCAAGGTATTCCGAAAGCATTTAGAAGGCGAATTTGACAACGATTTGGTTGAAACCGCTGCTAAAACCGTTACTAAGTTTTATGAGCTTATGGATAAATACCACAATGCCGAGGCAGTTAATGAGATTATTAACCTTGCCAAGCGTTGCAACAAATATATTGACGAAACTACTCCTTGGGTTCTGGCAAAAGACGAATCAATGCAAAACCGCCTAGAGGGTGTGCTTTACAATCTTTTAGAGTGTATTAGACTTCTTAGCATTCTGCTCTACCCCATTATCCCCGAAACCTGTGAGAAGATGCGTTCACAGCTTGGCATTATGAATGACATTGCTTTAAGTGATTTAAAATTCGGTCTTTATGATGGCTATGCAGTTGCAACACCTGAGGCACTTTTTGCAAGAATTGATACCGAAAAGGTACTTGCCGAAATGGAAGAGGAAAGCAAAAAGCAAATGGAAGAAGCCAAACAAGAAAACGTTGTTACTATGGAGCAGATTTCCATTGATGATTTTGCTAAGGTTGAGCTTAAAGCCGCTAAGATTTTAACCTGCGAGCCCGTTAAAAAGGCGAAGAAGCTGCTTAAACTCACCCTTGATGACGGTAGCGGTATAACAAGAACTGTTGCATCGGGTATTGCCCTTTGGTATAAGCCTGAAGAGCTTATCGGCAAAACTGTTATTGTTGTTTCTAACCTTAAACCCGCAACCCTTTGCGGAGTGGAGAGTCAGGGTATGATTCTTGCCGCAGATGCCGGCGAAAATGATGTAAGGGTTATTTTCCTTGATAATATCCCCGCAGGTGCAAAAATACGCTAAAGTTTGTATAAAATAGTCCGCAGTGTGTCTTTGGGTTCGGGGCGGTACTTATGTACAGCACCACTCACCGCAAAAACGCACTGCAAACAATTTTCTTTCAAACTTTCAAAATTTAACGGATGATGAAAATGGAAATAAATTTAAACAAACTACCGATTTTTGATTCCCACGCCCATTTTGATGATACAGCCTTTAAAGAGGATTTATCCGCCGTTGTAGCTGAAATGAAAGAAAACGGCGTGGTAGGAGTTATAAATAACGGTGTAAACTATGAAAGCTCGGCAAAAATAGTCGAGCTTGCAGAAAATCAAGATATTTTCTATTCTGCCGTTGGTGTGCATCCCGAGGATTTATATAATGGCGAAAATTTTTCGCCTGATAAATTATTACCTTTGTTAGCTCACTCAAAGACGGTTGCCATTGGTGAGATAGGTTTGGACTACCATTGGGATACTCACCCTGCCGATGTTCAAAAGCAGTGGTTTGAAGACCAGCTTGATTTTGCAAAGCAGGTTGATTTACCTGTTATTGTTCACGACAGAGAAGCCCATAATGATACTTTGGAGATACTTAAAAAGCATAAGCCAAAGGGAGTTTTACACTGTTTTTCGGGCAGCAATGAAATGGCAAAGGAAATTTTAAAACTTGGTATGTACATTGGTGTGGGCGGTGTTGTTACCTTTAAAAACGCACGCAAATTAGTAGAGGTGGTTGCAGATTTACCACTTGACAGACTTTTGCTTGAAACCGATGCCCCCTACCTTTCACCCGAGCCTTTTAGAGGTAAAAGGTGCACAAGTGATTTAATTTATTTCACAGCCCAAAAGGTTGCCGAAATAAAGAGTATTACTACCGAAGATGTTTTAAAGGCATCTATGGAAAATATTAAGGTACTGTATAATATTTTATAGTAAAGAAGTGATTATATGGGATTGTTCAATATTTTTAAGAAAAAGAAAGTTGAACCTCGTGAAGACCTACTGAAATGGGACAAGATGTGGGATATGTGGACGGAAGAAAAAGCCGAAAGTCCTTATGCCGAACTTATGACATATCAGAGTGAAATCAACAATGGCGGACACAGCCAATATTTCACCAATGTAGAAAACACAAGTAACTTGCAAAAAGAAATGTCCGTTTTAGAAACTATATTATCTGAAGAATTGAAAACGAACTTAAAGAAAGCGTACGAAGCGTATCTCATTTTGGAAGAAAAAGAAGACGACGAAAAGGCAGAAGAAATATTAGAACAATGTGATAATGCTTTTTATAAAAACGAAGAAGAAATAAATATCACACTGAAAGAATATGCTTCAAGGATTGAGTTGTAAACATTCTGTTTGTGTACTATCCCATTATTACAATAAATATCAAGGTCAAACAAGGTGCAACAAATTCAAGGGTATATAAGGATAAAGAAGTACAGTAAAATGATTGAAGCCTCCCGCATTGGGAGGCTTTTTGATTGCATAGATAGGTTATTTGTGATTATAAACTGCAATTTATCAGCAAGCGATTTTTATCTATTCCACATTTTCTTCCATAGCCGTTTTGGCTATATTTATCACATCATCCATAGTGGTTATGGTGGCACACATTTTGCGAAGATTTGCGGCACCGCGAAGTCCGTACATATACCAAGCGGTATGCTTTCTCGCTTCCAACATTGCGTTATGGGGGTCTTTGTACTTATTCATAAGCTCTATTTGCCGTATCATAGTAAGCATTTTCTTAGACAAGGGTGGGTCGGGCAAAATCTGTTCACTGCCAAGGTAGGCGTTTATCTGGCTGAATATCCAAGGTCTGCCCATCGCTCCTCTGCCAACCATTACAAGGTCACAGCCCGTTTGCTCATACATTTTTGCGGCGTCGGTAGCAGTAACAACATCTCCATTTCCAATTACGGGGATTTTTACTGCATCTTTAACGGCTTTTATAATCCCCCAATCGGCTGACGGTGCATACATTTGTGCTCTTGTTCTACCGTGAACTGTTATAGCAGACGCTCCTGCCTGCTCCACAATTTTCGCAACCTCGGTAGCATTTATGCTGTCGGTGTCCCAGCCCGAACGGATTTTAACAGTTACGGGAAGTGAAACGGCATTTACAACGGCATTTACTATTTCGCCCGCAAGGTCAGGATTTTTAAGAATTGCCGAGCCACCGCCCGAGCTTATTACCTTTGGTGCGGGACAACCCATATTTATATCTATAAAATCGGGGCAAAACTCCTCGGCTATTTTAGCTGCCTCTGCCATTGTTTTAGGGTCACCACCAAAAATCTGTGATGCCATAGGGCGTTCGGCATCATTGCAGGAAAGCAGGGTTTTAGACTTTTTATCCCCCATACTTACTCCCTTGGAGCTTGTTAGCTCACCTACCGAAAAGGCGGCACCGTGGGATATACAC
>JAGARD010000104.1 GCA_017622415.1 Clostridia bacterium
CCAGACAGAGCAAATTAAAGGGCTACAGGAACACATTATCACGCAATCAGCCGCAACAACTGATATTTTATTGAAGCAAAGCCAGTTACAAGAGAACTTCCAGATACTCTTAGGACAACAACAAAAGCAACTTCAAAGCGTTTCAACGCCTGTTTCTACTGTTGAAACAGTTGAACAACCGATTGAACAACCAGTTGAACAACCGATTGAAACTCCTAAGAAAAAAGGCTTTTTTTCTAAGATTTTCGGCTAAGAAATACAATCTTGCGTTACTTTCACATTAGTGCTATACTACGATTGTTATAGACCCCACTATAGAAACAAAACTGAAAGGCGGTTTTTTACTTATGGCAAAGCATTACGAAGTTGATGAAGCTAAGAAAGTCATTTACGCCGACATTCTGGCTCTGTCTGCTAAGGAAGAAGCAGAAGTAGAGAAATTTGTTAAGTTTGGCTTTACTGTTGAAAACAAGGTTGCTAAGAAAGTCGCTGTTAAGCGTCTGGACGAGCCTTTTATTCTGGACTATCTGAAAGACGATACCGCCGCTTTGGACGAGTATAAGGCCGCAAAGAACGCTCCCGCACTTGATGAGGACGGCAAGGAGAAGAAGACTTCTACCGGCAAGATTAAGACACAGGGCTTTAATGCCGCACGAAATTGGTTTGCTAAGACTTATCCCAAGGATGTAAAGGAAGCCGCCGCCGCTATTAAGACCGCCGGTTTAGAAAAGAAGCTGAAAAGTGCTTACGAGGATTACGCCAAGAAGAACGCAGATGTAAAGAACGCTATGACCAAGGACGAATACACTAAGGACTTCTACTGGAAGAAAGTCTTTGTTAAGACCGAAAATAAAAAGGCTGAATAATTTATAAAGCAGACTGCCGCTTTTGGTAGTCTGCTTTTTTTGTATTCCAGTATCAAAACAACCGTATTGAAAAACAGTAGCAAAACCTATTGACAAATTAGCTTTGCTGTAGTATATTTGTAGTAGCAAAAGAAACGAAGGTTTGTTTGACTACTGGAAAGAGGTTTGATTTTATGATTTATGCTTACTGCCGCATTAGTAAAGCTAAACAGTCAATTGAAAGACAAATTAGAAATATCCTTGCTGTCTATCCTGCCGCTATCATTATTCAAGAAGTCTTTACAAGAACACGCCTTGACCGCAAAGAATGGCAGAAGCTAATGAAGATTATTAAAGCCGGTGATACCATTGTCTTTGATAGCGTTAGCCGCATGAGTGGCAACGCCGCCGAGGGCTTTGCCGCTTATGAAGAACTGTATAATATGGGCGTTAATCTTGTTTTTCTAAAAGAGCCGCACATTAACACCGATACTTATAAGCAGGCATTAGAAAATAATGTAGCTATGACCGGCGGCACAGTTGATTATATCTTAGAGGGCGTTAATAAGTATCTCTTAGCCCTTGCGAAAGAGCAAATCAAGCTTGCGTTTGAGCAATCGGCAAAAGAAGTTGCTGACCTTCACCAGAGAACTAAAGAGGGGCTTGAAACCGCCCGGCTGAACGGGAAACAAATCGGACTTGAACAAGGAACAAAGCTTACTACAAAAAAGAGCATTAAGGCAAAAGAGGTTATCAAGAAACATTCCATTGATTTTGGCGGCACTCTGGCTGACGCTGATGTAATTAAGCTTGCGGGACTGGCAAGAAATACTTATTACAAGTATAAGAGAGAATTGAAAGACGAACTTAGCGGTGAGGGGCAGTAAGCCCCTTTCCGCTTTGTGTCCCGCTCCACCCGCTCGGCTACTCTGGCACACATACTCCCTTACTTTGATTTACCAAAAAATCTTTGATAAAATATTATTAGAAAAGGGATTTATTTTTGAAAAACAAGTAGATAATACCGAAGTATTGAATTAAAAAGCCGCTTCGTAGGAGTTTTGTCCCCGCAATACTGGCTTTAAGGGATAAAAAGTCTGGCTTCACGAAATATACCCCCCCGCCCACACGCCGCACAAGGGCAAAAAAGGTTAAATAATACTACTGTTTTTTCATGTATAATACAGGGAAACTAACTACTTGATATTGCTTTAATAGGTAAGCCGCCCCTTTTTATAAGG
>JAGARD010000105.1 GCA_017622415.1 Clostridia bacterium
ATACAATCTTCAGTAACATTAAAATGCTGGCTAAGATTTTTTACTTTAATCTTTCCTTCTGAATTCAATATATTTAATATTTGATCTAATCTCTCTTCTGCAAACAATTTAACACGTTGCTAAGGAGCAAAAACGTCCTGTTTTAGTTCATGTAATTACCAAAAAAGGTAAGGGTTATTCTCCTGCAGAAAAGGCACCGAATAATTTTCACGGCATTTCGTCATTTAATGTGGAAAATGGTGAAGTTCCTGCCAAAAAAGCTGATTTTTCTGCTGTAGTTGGCGATGAGCTTTGCAGACTAGCCGCATCTGACGAAAAGCTTTGTGTTATTACTGCTGCTATGAAAGAGGGAACGGGGCTTTCTGATTTCGCAGAAAAATATAAAAATAGATTTTTTGATGTTGGTATTGCAGAAGAACACGCAGTCACCTTTGCCGCAGGTCTTGCGGCGGGTGGTGCACATCCTGTATTTTGTGTTTATTCAACCTTTTTACAGCGCGGATATGACCAGCTTATTCACGATGTTGCAATTGCAAATCTGCCTGTTACAATATGTGTTGACAGAGCTGGAATTGTAGGTGAAGATGGAGAAACACATCAAGGAGTTTTTGATATTGCATTTTTAAAAACTATTCCTAATATTCAAATTTTTTCTCCCGTTAATTATTTGGAACTAAAAATGCATTTAAATGAGTCGATTTACAAAATTCAAGGTCCGTCGGTTGTACGCTATCCCAGAGGTAGTCAGCCAACCTTGCCCGAGGATTTTATTCCATCATCAGATGATTTTCAGTTTTATGGAAATCCTTCCTCTAAAGCTGTTGTTATCACCTTTGGCAGAGTTTTTTATGAAGCTGTAAAATGTTATGACAGACTAAAACAAGAGGGTATCAAAATCGCAATTTTAAAGCTTAATAAGATTTATCCGCTTAACGAAAAGATTTATGAGCATTTAAAGCAGTTTAATAAAATTTATATTTTTGAAGAGGGTATCGCTTCCGGCGGTATTAATGAAACGCTGTGTGCAGGATTATTAAAACATTCAATTAAGGCTGATGTCCACATCACAGCAATTAAGGATGAATTTATTCCGCACATGGGTGTTTCAGATGCACTTAAAAAATATAATTTATCTGCTGATGCTATGTATGATATTATAAAAGAGGAAGAAAATGAAAGATAAGCAAAACGAACGCTTGGATCAAGCAATATTTAACAGGGGCTTTGCCGAAAGTCGTGAGAAAGCCAAAGCTTACATTATGGCTGGTGTAGTTTTTGTTAATAATCAAAAGGCAGATAAACCCGGTACAACAGTTAAGCCTGATGATATTATAGAAGTTAGAGCTAATCCGCTTAAATATGTCAGTCGTGGTGGGCTTAAGCTTGAAAAAGCTATGGAGGTTTTTGGGCTTAGTCTAAATAATATGATATGTGCCGATATTGGTGCATCCACAGGCGGTTTTACCGATTGTATGCTTCAAAACGGTGCTGAAAAGGTTTATGCTATTGATGTTGGTTACGGTCAGTTGGCTTGGAAGCTTAGAACGGATAGCAGAGTAATTAATCTTGAACGAACTAATTTTAGGTATGTAACGCAAAATGAAATCCCTGATATGTTGGATTTTGCTTCTGTTGATGTATCTTTTATTTCTCTTTCGCTTATAATTCCTGCTTTAGTTCCTCTTTTGAAAATAAACGGCAAAGCCGTTTGTCTTATAAAACCGCAATTTGAAGCGGGTAAAGATAAGGTTGGTAAAAAAGGTGTAGTCCGTGACCCTTTAGTACATCAAGAAGTTATTGAAAAAGTTGTCAATGTGATGAAAACCAATGGCTTGTCCGTTTTAGGGCTTGATTTTTCGCCCGTTAAGGGTCCCGAGGGTAATATTGAATATCTTATTTATATTCAAAAGAATAATGAAATTTTTATTTCACAAGATATTGATATAGAAAAAATTACCAAAGCTTCCCATCAGGAGCTTGATCATAATTGATATTATAATATTTGGAGTGTATGATTTTGAAAATTGCAATGATAATTAATTCTTCAAAGGAAAACGCTCTTCCCATTGCAAAGGAATCTATAGATGTTCTTTCAAAATGCGGTGCGGAGATTTTACTTGCTGAAGGATTTGAAAATCAATTTCAAAATGTTCAAATGATAAATGAAGAAAAGCTTTACTCTATTGCGGATGTTATGGTTGTTATCGGCGGTGACGGTACGATAATACATACGGCAAAAAAAGCCGCTGAATTTTCAAAGCCTGTGCTTGGCATTAATGCAGGACGAGTTGGTTATTTAGCAGGCTTAGAGGGCAATGATTTGGGTAAGCTTAAAAATCTGCTAACAAAGAATTATCGTATTAAAAGCAGAATGTTGCTTTCGGTAAAGGTCGGGGATAAGGAGTATTTTTCCCTTAATGATGCCGTTATTTCAAAGGGGCCTCTTTCCAGAATGATTGATATTTCAGTGAAGCTCCACGGCGAATGTATATCGTATAGGGCTGATGGTCTTATATCAGCTACGCCCATAGGATCTACTGCATATTCCTTATCGGCGGGAGGACCTATTGTTGACCCAGACCTTGACAGTATTATTCTTACTCCAATTTGTCCTCAATCTTTGTATGCCAGACCTATACTTATTGCCCCTAATGAGGAAATTATCATAAGTGCCGTACCTCCCGAGGGAACGGGTGTATATCTCACTATTGATGGCGAGCAGGTTTGTCCTGTTTTACCAAAGCAAACTATTTCTGTTAAGCGTGCAAGTAATATGCGTGTTGGCTTTATTGAACTTCAAGAGGGAGTTTTTCTTAACGCTCTTGCAGATAAATTTAACTTTTTAAAATAGAAAGGGTGGTTTTATTGAAAAACGGAAGACGTGAAAAAATCTTGGAAATTATAGCCACCCGTCCAATAGAAACTCAAGAGGAGCTTATAGCCGCACTTAAAAGCAGTGGATATATTGTTACACAATCTACTGCCTCACGCGATATTAAGCAATTAGGACTTATAAAGGTTTTAGATGCAAGCGGTAGGTATCGTTATGCAAAAAATATACCCGCAAAGGAGACTAGTGTTCCATCGGCAGACCACGAAAGACTTTTGGAGTCATTCAAACGTTCTGCTATTAGCATTAGATATGCTATGAATAATGTTGTTATTAAATGTTATTCAGGTATGGCTCAAGGCGCTTGTGTTGCTTTTGATACACTTTTTTCTGATTGGGTTATTGGTTCGCTTGCGGGCGAGGATACTATTATTGTTATTACTGCCGATGAACTTTCAGCAGCAGATTTAACTAGAAAACTTAACGATATTATAAATGTTTGAGGTGACGGTTAATGTTACAGTATTTGCATATTGAAAATATTGCCGTTATTGAGCAAGCAAATATTGAATTTTCTGGCGGTTTTAATGTAATGACAGGTGAAACAGGTGCAGGAAAATCAATAATTATCGACTCTTTATTTGCTATTTTGGGCGAGCGTACTTCCAGAGAGCTAATCAGGCACGGTTGTGATAAGGCTGTAGTAAGTGCATCTTTTGTTGATATTGGCGAAACCGCCCAAGAAAAATTAGTGGAATTAGGTTATAGCCTTGATGAAAACGGCGAGGTTATTATTCAGCGCGTTTTGTTTGCTGACGGTCGAGGACAGGTAAAAATAAATTCTCAGCCTGCAAATGTTTCTACACTTAAGGAAATAGGAAAACTGCTTATAAACATCCACGGTCAACACGATAATCAAAATTTATTAAATGCAGAAAAGCATATTTCATTTATTGATGCCTATGCAGAAAATGAAAATGAGCGTGCTTTATATTTAAGGGCATTTAATGAATTTAGAGATATTTCCAAGCAGTATAATGCCATTATTACTGATGAGGAAGAAAAAAAATCAAGAACTAATTTTTTGCGTTACCAAATAGATGAAATCGAAAAAAGCAATGTTTCGGTTGGCGAGGTTGATGAATTAAAACAAAAAATTTCGCTTTATCAGCAAAGCGAAAAAATAATTACCGCTTTAAGAGAGGCATACTTTGCTATTGGCGGTGACGATGACCCTGATAGCTTATGTGCTGTTGATTTGCTAAAAAACGCTGTTCGCTCATTGGGTGGAATCATAGAAGCATATTCAAACTCTAAAAAAATTTATGAGTCGGTTAATTCTTTGGCGTTGGATTTAGAAGCTATCAGCTCTGATATTTCGGGTATGATAGATGAAGTTAATTTAAATCCCGAAGATTATTTAAATGCTCAAAACCGTCTTGACATATTAAGAGATTTAATGTTAAAATATGGAAACAGTGAAGAACAGGTTTTAACATTTTTAAATAATGCTAAGGACGAGCTTGAGGGTATTAAACAAGACGAAGAACGTCGTATAGAGCTTGAAAATTTACTGGAACCTACCCAGCAAGCGTTAATTGATGCTGGTAAGGCTCTTACACTGTCAAGAACAAATGCAGCTAAAAGCATTTGTGCTAAAATATGTGAGGAATTAGCATTTTTGGATTTTAGTGGAGCCGAATTTTCTGCTGATATTAAAAATGGTAAATATACTAAAAACGGTTGTGATTATACTGAGTTTTTAATTTCTGCCAATGTTGGCGAAAGTGCTAAGCCTCTTGTAAAGGTGGCTTCAGGCGGCGAGCTTTCAAGAATTATGCTTGCTATCAGAAGTGTTTTATCCTTAAGGGATGATGTGGGAACGCTTATTTTTGACGAAATTGATACCGGTATAAGCGGTCACGCTGCTCATAAAGTGGCAACCAAGCTATATGATGTTGCAAAAAAACGTCAAGTTATTTGTGTAACGCATCTGGCACAAATTGCCGCCGCTGCCGATAGACATTTGTTTATTTCAAAATCAGTTAAAAATAATAAAACATATACAGAAGTAACTCCCCTTAATAATGACGGTAGAATTAAAGAAGTTGCCAGAATTATGTCGGGTGGTGAATATACAGAAAATCTATTAAAAACTGCAGAGGAGCTTATTGCTCTGATGAAAAAATAAAGGAGTATTTATTATGACAGTTTATGAAGAACTTGTAGCCCGTGGTCTTATTGCACAGGTTACTAATGAGAGTGAAATCAGGGAAATGGTTAATAACGGAAAGGCTACATTTTATATTGGCTTTGACTGTACTGCTGATAGCCTTACTGCAGGTCATTTTATGGCTTTGGTGCTAATGAAACGTCTTCAGCTTGCAGGCAATAAGCCTATCGCTCTTATCGGCGGCGGTACCACTATGATTGGTGACCCCTCGGGCAGAACAGATATGCGTAAAATGTTAACCAAAGAGGATATTGACCATAACGCTGCTTGCTTTAAAAGACAAATGGAAAACTTTATTGATTTTTCCGAAGGTAAAGCAATGATGATTAATAACGCTGAGTGGTTATTAGACCTTAATTATGTTGAACTGCTTCGAGAGGTTGGAGCTTGCTTCTCGGTTAATAATATGCTCAGAGCAGAGTGTTATAAGCAACGTATGGAAAAGGGTCTTTCTTTCCTTGAATTTAACTATATGATTATGCAGTCTTACGACTTCTATTATTTGTTTAAAACCTATGGCTGTAATATGCAGTTTGGCGGTGATGATCAATGGTCAAATATGCTTGGCGGTACTGAGCTTATACGTAAAAAGCTCGGTAAGGATGCACACGCTATGACTATAACTCTCCTTACCGATTCACAGGGCAAAAAAATGGGTAAAACTGCAGGAAACGCGGTTTGGTTGGATGCAAATAAAACCTCTCCCTACGATTTCTTCCAGTATTGGAGAAATGTTGATGATGCTGACGTTATTAAGTGTATGAAAATGCTGACCTTTGTTCCTCTTGAGGAAATTTATGAGTACGAAAAACTCGAGGGTAGTCAGCTAAATGCCGTTAAGGAGCGTTTGGGCTATGAGCTTACCAAGATGATTCACGGTGAGGAAGAGGCTAAAAAGGCTTTAGAAACCGCTCGTTCACTTTTTGCAGGCGGTGCAAACACTTCTGATATGCCATCTACCGATATAACCGTAGAAGATTTTACTGATGGCTCTATTGGTATTTTGGATTTAATGCTCAAATGTGAGCTTATCCCCTCTAAGGGTGAGGGTAGACGACTTGTTCAGCAGGGTGGCGTTTCTCTTAACGATAATAAAGTAACCGACCCCGCAACTATGCTTACTGCAGAGTCTTTTGAAGATGGCTTTGTTGTTATTAAAAAAGGTAAACAGGTTTTCCATAAGGTTAATTTAACATAATACTTGAGGATGGGTTGCTATGAAAAAAGAGCTAATCTGGCATTTAGGCTATTCGGATAACTTAAATGAAATTCCTACTGAATATTTTTCAGCAAGCGTTCCGGGTGCTGTTCAATTAGACTATGCCAAACATTATAATTTACCCAATCATAATGCCGAGCTTAATTTTAAAGAATACGCTTGGATGGAGGATAAATACTGGTTTTATAAAACCGAGTATGATGCCACTAATATTAAGGAAAATAAGCTCTATTTTATTTCTGAGGGTATTGATTATAAGTTTGATATTCTTATTAACGGGGAGTGCCGTTACTCCTATGAGGGTATGTACCGCAAGGTAGAGGTTGATATTTCTGATTTAATAGGAAGTATTATTAAAATTGATGTAATTATTTATCCTGTGCCCAAAAGCACCGTCGGTAATGTTACACCTAATACTCGCGATGAAGCTAACCAAACCACAAAGCCTGCGGTTAGCTATGGTTGGGATTTTCACCCTAGGCTTGTACCGCTTGGTATATGGAACAATACTTATATTTTTGCAACCAATTTAGTTGAAATTGCAAAACCCGAGGTAACTTATACTTTAAATAGCGACCGCACAAATGCATTGGTTGAGCTTTCTGTAAACAGCAAAGAAAATGTCACTTGGTCTTTTTATTCACCTAATGGAGATTTAATATATAAAACAAACTCTAGTACCGACAAATTCGCTGTTAATAATCCGCTTCTTTGGTGGTGCAATGGATACGGTGAGCCTAACTTATACAAGTGGGAACTAAGTGTTGGTGCTGAAAAGTATAGCGGTAAAATTGGCTTTAAAACTGTTAGTTTGGAAATGAACGAAGGGACTTGGAATGTACCCGAATTCCCCAAAACCCGAGCTTGTCCGCCAATAACACTTTGCCTTAACGTAGTTAATGTTTTTGTTAAGGTCAGTAATTGGTTTGCACCTGAAATTTATTACGCCACAATTGATAAAAAACGTTATCTTGAACAACTAACCCTTGTTAAAGAGGCAAATCTTAATTTTGTTCGTTGTTGGGGCGGTGCAATTGTTAATAAAGAATCGTTTTATGATATTTGTGATGAGCTTGGTATAATGGTATGGCAAGAATTTCCATTAGGATGCAATAACTATCACTCTACACCCGAATATCTATCTATTCTTAAAAATGAAGCTTTGGATATTATTAACCGAGTTTCAAAGCACGCTTGCCATGTTATATGGTGTGGCGGAAACGAACTGTTTAACTCGTGGTCGGGAATGACTGACCAATCACTTGCACTTCGCACCTTAAATAGCCTTACTTTAGATAAAACACCCAATATTCCCTTTATTCCAACCTCACCGCTTATGGGTATGGCACACGGTAGCTACTTGTTCATTTATTTCGAGGGGCAGGAAGCCATTGAGGTAATGCAAAACAGTAAAAATACAGCCTATACCGAGTTTGGTATGCCTGCTATTTCCAACACTGAATGTTTGGAACAGATTGCGTCAAAGGATAAATTATTCCCGCTTGTTCAGAATGATTTAACTTGTGCTCATCACGCCTTTAAAGCGTGGTGTCAGGAGGAAAATTGGGCTTCTACACAGACTATAGCTCACTATTTTGGTGAGAGTGAGTCTTTAAACCAGCTTGTTGAACGCGGACAGTATTTGCAAGGAGTAGGTTATCGCTTTATTTTTGAAGAGGCTAGAAGGCAAAAGCCATACTGTTCAATGGCTGTAAACTGGTGTCTTAATGAGCCGTGGCCTTGTATTGCAAATAATAGCTTGATTTGTTATCCAAATTATATTAAGCCTGCATATTTTGAGGTTGCTAAGGCTTGCCGTAGCGTTTTGGCAAGTGCACGTTACCGTAAATTAAAGTATAATGCCGGTGAGATACTTGATTTTGATTTATGGATACTTAACGACGGTGTAAAATCGGTTAAGGGCGATACAGTTAAAGTATTTGTACAAGTTGGAAATGAGCAACCCGAGCATATTATTGATTGGCAGTTCCCAAATTTATCTGCTAACACTAATTTTGAAGGGCCGACACTCAGATATAAACTTCCTTACGTTTACAGTGCTGAAAACTTTAAAATAATACTTTCTTCAGGTAAATATTCCTCTGAGTACACTTTGCTTTATAACTGTCCGATTTCAGATAAACCAAAGCAAAAAATTCTAAACATATAAATTCATTTTTAAAAAGGGTTTTGGTATGAAAATTATTGATATACTTAAAAATCAAAAACTATCAATTTCCTTTGAGGTTTTTCCGCCAAAAACCGAAATGGGATTTGATAGCGTAAAATCTGCCACCGAAGAAATTGCAAAGCTAGGACCCGCATATATGAGTGTTACTTACGGTGCGGGTGGCGGTACCAGCAAATATACGCTTGATATTGCTAAGAATATTAAGGAGCTTTACGGTGTTCCAACCTTGGCACATCTTACTTGTGTTTCTTCTACCAAGCAGACTGTTAAGGAAAAAATTGAGCAAATAAAAAGAGCTGGAATTACAAATGTTATGGCTCTTAGAGGAGATATTCCCACAAATTTAGAAAATTCTGACCGCTCTAAGTGGGATTATCGTTATGCTATTGATTTAATTAATGAGTTAAAGGAAGAAAACCCCGATTTTTGTATTGGCGGAGCCTGTTATCCTGAAATACACCCTGAAAGCATTAATCAAAATGACGATATTTTTTATCTAAAAGAAAAAGTTGATGCGGGATGCGATTTTTTAACTACTCAAATGTTTTTCGATAATAATTTGCTGTATAATTTTCTTTACAAAATCCGCGAAAAGGGTATAACAGTTCCCATTATTCCTGGAATAATGCCTATTACTAACGCTAATCAGGTGGAGCGTGCAATTAAGCTTTCAGGTTCATTTATGCCACAGAGATTTAAAAGTCTTGTAGATAAGTTTGGCAGTGACCCTGCGGCTATGAAACAGGCTGGCATTGCCTACGCTACTGACCAGATTATTGACCTTTTTGCTAACGGAATTACAAACGTTCACGTTTATTCTATGAATAAGCCTGATGTTGCCGAAAAAATTCTTTTTAATCTTTCGGATATTTTGGGATAAAAAATCACGGTTGCACAATTTATAAAGTGCAGCCGTGATTTTTAGTTAATTAAGTGCTTTTACAAAAGTTTCAATTGAAGCATTGTCTTTTTCGTTAAATTCCATAGGTTTTTTTAGCATTGTCCAACTTTCTAAATGTGTTTCTGTGTCATTTGGTTTTATTACTTTTTGTTCTGAAAGTGTTTCAATTTCAATAAATAAACCGCAGTTGTAGGTTTCCATTGAAACACCGCCGTCGGGATAACGTCCGTTTGGATGATTGGGGAAATACTGCTTTTTAAAGACGCTGTTTCCCAAAACGTAATAGGCAAGACCTTGATTTAAATCAAAACCGAATTTAATGGGGGTAGTAGCGGTAGGCTCTTGTTTTAAGGTGAAATATTTTTTACCGTAGAAAATTCTACTGTCACTCATATCAGTATATGGCCATACAGAAATCATACGGTTGTGTAAAAGGCCTGTATTATTAGTATTCAAAGGTGCTACTAACACACCGTTTTGTGCACATACTGAAAGTGCCCAAAGTGCTAAATCTTGGGGTTTATCTGCAATATTTGTCATACTATGTTTAACATCCATTGTGGGCAGATC
>JAGARD010000106.1 GCA_017622415.1 Clostridia bacterium
CCACACCTTAGGCCACTGTTCAATTTTTCCTATCTTTTGTCCACATTTCATTTTTTAATTTACAAGCAAAAAGCAGGGGCAGCTCACGCCGCTCCCGCTTCCCGTTTAAATTAATATTATTCTGTTTTTACTCAGATATACATTTAGTCCAATCCCCACGAGTTACTGCGGTATAACTTATAGCTTTTCCGTCTGCTGATAAATTATAATCCCTAAACTCTTTAACTAGATAATAACCACTTGTGATTCTCTCAATTATAGTAGCATTTGTGAATGTTGTAGTACATGTACCTTGTTCATCGGCAGTATTACAGTATAATCTTTGGCTACTTAATGGGTCAAGCGTAGTTGCAAGATGCATATAAAAGTAAGTATTCGGGGTTAAACCGCTCAAATCAGCCTGTATACTATTTTCACCATTAGCAGTAAATCCTGCCACAACAGAATCGCTGTCTGCATCTTCCAAAACCGTTATAGACAGATCTAGTGTTTCAGTTTCTGCAACCTCTTCACCATTTACCACAGTTATCACCTTTACACCATTATATGAAACAGCGTTTTCATCAAATAAGGGCCATTTCTTTTCATAGTATGCTGTTCCTATTAATTCCCAAGTTTCACCAGCATCTTGTGTAGCCATTACCTTGTAATAATTACCGCTCGGGCCAGTAGCGTCTATACCATCCCAAGATATACAATATATACTGTCATTGTATTTACTGAACTGTATATTTTTTGTAGCGTAATCTTTATAAGTTGTAGTTGACGGCGGTGTCATAACAGCTTTTATGGTCTGTTCTTCAAGTGTATAGGTGGTAAGTAAGCGCAAATCATAAATGTCACCATCTTGAAGTGCCCCCATAAATGT
The DNA here is from genome assembly GCA_017622415.1 of Clostridia bacterium. GTDB lineage: Bacteria > Bacillota > Clostridia > Oscillospirales > Acutalibacteraceae > UMGS1279. Next base: position 869 of record JAGARD010000106.1, read on the forward strand.
GGTCTCTGTATAGGTCTGCGTTCCGTCACTCACATATATACTTGAATAATTTGACTTGCCCCTATTCCATCTGGTTAAATAGGTGTTGCCTTCTGTCGGAACAGCATTTAATGTTATTTGATACTGTCCATCGGCAGGAGCAGTAAATGACATTGTATAACCTACCAATTCACCAGCAATAGTTACCTCAATAGCATTTTCTAATCTGCCAAGTTCTTTTCCAATACAATCTTCTGAACTTTCATCATACTCATAAAGCACAAAATCATAAGAGTGTACACCTGAATCGATTCTGGTAAGACAAGGCTTGAAATCTGCAGTAGCAGAAACATTTTTTCCCACAAAGTCAAGCTGATGAATATCACCATCTTCTATCAATGCCCAAGTATATCCATTATCACAATTTGCACCCGTCCAGTTTGCTACTATATGAGTTCCATTTTGTGAAAGCGTAATTTCTACATTGTTTGCAACATAGGTCTTCTTTGATGCTGGTGTCATAACAGCTTTTATAGTCTGTCCTTCAAGTATATAGGTGGTAAGTAAGCGTAGGTCATAGACATCCCCATCTTGAATTGAACTATGGTTTCTTGTAAATGTACTGCCTACCGCAGTCTCATAAGATGCTTTTCCGCTATCCATACTGCTTAACTTATTGTTTCTGTACCAAGCACCTAAATGATGAACATTAGCAGGTATCGCTGTTCCCAAGGTGATTGTATGCTCTCCGTCTTCTGGCGTATTAAATGCCATTTCATAATTCATTGGCTCACCTGAAACTGTAATATCAAAGCAGTTTTCAAGTCTTGCAATTTCCTCGCCTATATTGTAATCTGCGGTTGCTGCATATAACACAAATGAATATGCACTGTTTGTATCAACTCTTGGGAAAAATGTTACTAAATCAGGGATTTCACAGACACCATCTACCCACCAGCCGCCTGAAAGTGTTCCATTTTCATCTGCAAACATAAAGTAATAGTTAGGTGAATCTGTGCCAGTCCAAGTAGCTTTAATCTTGTCGCCGTCCTGAACTAATGTAATTTGCACCGTGCTTAAAACAGGCACAGCCTCTGTCTTTGTTCCTTTACATTCAGAGCAAGTATAGGTTTTTACACCCTCTGTTGTTTCTGTCGGCTCGGTTGTGATTTTACCGTCATCCCATTTATGCTCTTCTGTTTCTGTTGCGGTACAGGAGCAGGTGTGCTTGTGGTTATTATCATCAATCTTTACCCAATCACTCCAAGTATGCTCGCCCGCTGGCTTTTCATAATTACATACAGTACAGGTTGCAACCTCTGCACAGTTTGTTGTGTTGTAGGTATGACCTGCCTTTGTGTCGGTTTCTTCACAATTGTCGCGTTCGCAGATATGCCAATGACCATCAGCATCCTTCTCATATTCCCCTGTGAAATCGTGACCCTTTTCCGGAACTGTGGTTTGTTCAATAATCACACTATTACAGATATCACAATGAGAACCCTCTGTCTTGCCTGTTTCTGTACAGTTTGCCTCGATTTCAGCATCTATAATAGGGGTATGGTCTGCCGTTTCGGTGTGTTCTGCATTGTTCTTACATACCCTCTTGTGGTTGTTAACATCAAGTTTTACCCACTCGCCCCAATTGTGGTCTTTCTGGTCTATTGATTCTGTCTTTGTTCCTTTACATACAGAGCAGGTATATGTTTTTACACCACATTGACCGCAGTTTGCTTCTGTTGTTATTTTACCCTCGTCCCAAGTATGTTCTTGTTTTTCATAGTGGTCTTTATCATTAGCACACTCACGGACGTGCAAATCATTATCAGACAACTTCCAATCGCCGTAGTTATGACCCAATACAGGGATAACCTCTTTTTTAGTCATTACAGGTTCAACACAACCATCAGCAGTGCAAGAATAGATTTTTCTGCCCTCCTGCTCACAAGTTGCAGATATTATTTCAGGCTCACCCCATTTGTGGATGTGAGTTACAGCCTCACCGCCTACTGTTATATTATCGGGAGCGGTTTCAAGAGTGGTAGAAACAGTTACATTTGTACCCGTTACAGCCGCACCACTTGTTGAGTTGATTTCAACATCAACAGATGCATCGCCTGTTACAGTTACGCTTACGCTCTCTGTTGCGTTTTCTGGTATTTCCACCTTTTGAACTGTCTCAGAATCAGCAGTTACCGTTGCTGTTGCTACGATTGTATCAACAGAATTGCTTGCACCTGTTACACTTGTTTCAGCTTTTACCTCAACAGTAGAAACATTACCAGCCGTTACAGTTACAACTACGGCACTTTCAGCAGTTTCGGGAACTGCAAGGATTTCAATCTTTGTATTTTCACCCTTAATCTCTATGTCAGCAATTGCCTCAATCTTTGTAACAGCAGATGCACTATCTACCGCCTCAATGATAGCAGGCTTTTGTACCTCTACCGCAGTTATCGGGGTATTAGTTAATTCAAGACGGGGAGCCTCTCCCGATTCCTTTGCCATAATAACCTTGCCCTGAATTGTGCAGGCATCAAGTTTAATGGAGCTTGAGCCACCGCCTTTGATTGTTAAATCACCATTTATTGTGACACCGCTGAGTGTAACCTCGCCATCTGCTACTGCATCGGTAATGGTTACATTGTTGTATGTACCGCTTGTTACAACTTTTTCCTCGCTAATTGTCAGGTTAGAGATAACAGGTGACGAGCTACCCGAGCTTCCACCCCTTCTTTTAGTGGTTTTCTTCTCTTCCTCTGTCTTAACAATCTCGACATTTGCATCAATTTCGGGAAGTTTCGAATTGTTGTTTATAATCTTTGTATCAGCCTGAACTGTAACCGCACCAGCAATAGTTGCATCCTTAAAGGTCACGGCTTTTCCGTTAGTTGCCTGCGAGATAAGAATATCAGCTTTTGTCTTTCCCTTTAAGGTTGCATCACCAGCAGTTACAAGAATAATACCACCTTTATCTGTCAGGTCATATTCACCGCTTGTATTGATATACTGTACCACCGCACGGTCAAGCATAGTTACAATAGCCGCCCTTGTCACATAGCTTCCAGGTGCAAGCATATCATTTGAAACACCGCTTACTACGCCACTGTTTACTAAAGCGGAAACATAGGGAAGTGCCCAATCAGCAACCGCTCCGCTGTCCTTGAAAACAGTTAAATCTGCTGTTTCGTCTCCCTGAATACCCAAAGCACGGCAGAACATAGTCATTGCCTCTTGTCGGCTTATTTCATTATTGGGATTTGCCTTGCCATTATCACCAAGCATTATGCCTGCTTTATAGCAACGCAGAACATAGGGAGCATACCAATCATCGGCAGATATATCACTAAATGGATTTTCTGCTGTTTCTGTTAGCCCCAAGGTTTTTGACAAAATAGTTGCCATTTGCCCGCGTGTGATTGAATAATCGGGGTTAAAGGCATCGCCGTAACCCTCAATAACATTGTAATCACTCCACCGATTGATGGCTGTTTCTGCCCAGTGGTCGGTTGTGTCAAAGTATCTGCTGTCAGCTGCAAAAGCAGTAGGCACAGTCAAGCCGCACAGCATCGCGAGTGAAAGCAGAATTGACAATACTTTTGTTTGTGTTCCTCTCATTTTCCCTGAACTCCTTTGTATAAAATATTTACATTTTTAACTTTTTAGAATTAAAAAATGCGTAGCTCCCCCTGAAAGAAGAGCCACGCACCAAAAAATGCAGGGACTCTGTTTCAAAAGGTTGCTACACACTTTTAATTCATAACACAACTTACTTGCATAAGGGTATGAGAAACAAGAGTGTACACTTTTTACAG
>JAGARD010000107.1 GCA_017622415.1 Clostridia bacterium
GCTTTTGATGATTGAAGTTCCCGAGGAATATGTGGGTGCTGTTATGGAGCGTCTTGGTACCCGTAAGGCTGAAATCAGAAATATGGGAACTCGTGAAGGCGGTGCATCTCACCTTGAGTTTTTAATTCCCGCCCGCGGACTTTTAGGTTACCGTTCACAGTTTTTAACCGACACAAACGGTAATGGTATTATGAATCATATTTTTTACGGCTATGAGCCCTATAAGGGCGATATTGAAAGCCGAAATACAGGTTCAATTATCGTTCACGAAACAGGTGAAACAACAGGCTATGGACTTTTAAATACCCAAAGCCGCGGTAGACTGTTTATTGGCCCCGGTGAGCCCGTTTATGAGGGTATGGTTGTTGGCGAAAACCCCAAAAATGAAGATATTGTTTGCAATGTTTGCAAAAGAAAACAGGCTACAAATATGCGTGCCGCTGGCTCTGATGATGCACTTAAGCTGGTTCCTCATAGTGTGCTTAGCCTTGAACAATCGTTGGAATTTATAAAAAATGATGAGCTTGTTGAGGTAACTCCCGAATCCATAAGACTCAGAAAGCGAATTCTAAATAAAGAACTCAGAATGAAGGCTGAATCAAAAAATAAAGGCTAAGCTTATGAATTATATTTTAATGGATTTGGAATGGAACGATACCTACTGCAAAAAGCTAAAAGGCTTTGTTAATGAGATTGTTGAAATCGGTGCCGTTAAATTGGATGAGAGTTTTAATGAGATTGACCGTTTTTCACAAATAGTTCGTTCTGCTCTTACCAAAAATTTAAGCAGTAGATTTAAAGAATTAACAGGCATTACAAATGAGCAAATGCAGAATGGTATTCCATTTGCCGAAGCATTGGATAAATACAAAAAATGGGTGGGCGAGGATACGGTCACCCTTACTTGGAGCAACTCTGATTTACATACCTTGTATCATAATTGTGTTGATTTTATAGGCGACCCTAAAGCAGCAGAAATTGGCAGATATGTTGATTTGCAAAAGTATTTTCAGTATGAGCTGAGCCTTATTGGAAAAAATCAAAAAAATCAGATTTCCCTTGCAAATGCTGCAATTTTATTCGGTATAGATTTTGAAAGCGAAACCTTGCATCGTGCTTTGGATGATAGCTATATTTCTGCGGCAATTCTTAGAAAATGTTATGTTAAAGAGCATTTTGAAAAATTTATAATTGATACAAGCAATAGTGAATTTTATGAAAGAATGATGTATAAGGTCCGTTATATTAATGATATATCAGATCCTTCCATAAATAAAGAGCAGTTAAATATTAACTGTCCTAAATGTGATTGTAAGGCAAATAGAACTTCTGCGTGGAGACTTAGAAAGCCTTGGTTTCATTCATCCTTCTTTTGTGAGAATTGTGGCTTAAAATTTAAAGCAGCTATTGCCCTTAAAAAATTCTATGATAGGGTAGAGGTTAAAAAAAGAGTTTTTGAGCCATCTTCAAGACCATCTTCACAAAGAAAGAGTATCCCAACCGAAAAAATAAAAAAATCCGCTGTAAAAACAAAATAATTATAATAAAAGCAACCTCCCTTCAAACAATAGTTTTGATTAGGAGGTTGTTTTTTTATGAAAAAATATTTTTTGTTAATGGTTATTTGTGGGATTTTAGTCTTTTCAATATCGCAAATTCCCAATATTTCAAATGAGCTGGCAAAAGAATGTTCTACCGTTTCTGTGGTTAATGGTGCGGCTAGCGAAAGTGTTTTTTGCAAAGGAATTGTCGAGCAAAATTATAATGATTTTATTGTAAATGCACAAATAAGTGAGGAAGACATATCTAAAGTTACCGAAGGTCAAGCGGTTAAAATTTCTTGTAAAGCCTTGGGTGATAAAATGTTGCGTGGTAAGATTAAAGAGCTATCAGATTTTGCATATAAAATTACCTATGGTGGTGTTAATGTTACTGTTATAGATGCCGTTATTGAACTTGACGACCACCCTAAATCTTTAAAGTCGGGTTATAGCGTTACTGCGGAAATTATATACACAGAAATAAAAAATGCTGTTATTCTTCCTTTTGAGGGGATAGCTCAGGAAAAAAATGGTAAATACTATGTTTACCGTATTGATAATGACTGGGCAGTAAAAGAATATGTTGATGTTGTCTTTGAGGACGAAAAAGGTGCTGTTATTTCGGGAAAATGTAATTTTAATACTGTTTGTGAAGAGCCTGAAAGCTTTTCGGGAGATTTTGTGAGGATTAAAAATGTTGGGGATAATTAAGCTTTGTGTTTTCGGTCTTAGGCAACGAAAAGGAAGAACGGCTTTAATTTCCTTAAGTATTGCAATCGGTGTGTTTTCTGTATTGATTATAAGTGTAATTAGCGATAACGGAGTTAATTTAATAAACGGTGAATTAGACTCTTTGGGAATTTGCGGAGTGAGTTTTACAAAAACCGCAACAGAAAATTCTGAACTGTTTTCTAACGAGGATTTAAAAAGCATTAAAATGCAAAGCTATGTGGAAAGTGCAACTCCTTTGATAACGTCTACGGGATTTTTGAAAAATAACAGTAATTCGGCTGTCTTGATATGCGGTATCGATGAAAATGCAAAAAGTGTTATTTCTGTTGAAACTGTAAACGGCGAAAAAATTAAATATTCCGATATTGTTTCTAAAAAAGCGGTGTGTCAAATCGACGAAGAAACAGCAGCAGAGCTTTTTAATAATAAAAATCCACTTGGAAAAAAACTTGATATTTTTTTGTGTGGAGAGGTTATAAGCTTTACCGTTGTAGGTGTTGTAAAGCCTGGTAGCAGTGTTTTACAAACTTCGGTGGGTGATTTATTACCGAATATTATTTATGTTCCGTTTACTACTTTGCAAAAAATATCAGGTAATTCAAAAATAGAGCAGATTGCAGTGAATTTTACAGGTAATTTATCAAATGAGGTATGTGTTGAAAAAATAAAATCAGTTATTGGTAATAAAAAAATATATTCTGGGGCACTTCAAGTAGAGGATTTAAATAAACAACGCAACACCCTTAATAATCTATTGAACATTATAACGGTTGTCTTAAAATTGATTGGCGGAATTTCGCTTATTGTTTCGGGAATTGGAATTATGACAATAATGTTAGTAACCGTAAACGAAAAAACAAAAGAAATAGGCATAAAAAAATCTATCGGTGCCCGTAAA
>JAGARD010000006.1 GCA_017622415.1 Clostridia bacterium
AAAAGCTGCAATAAAAGTGTTAAAAAATCACTTTTATTGCAGCTTTTTCATTTCATTTTATTTTTATTTAAAGGGATTTAATAAATTTTATTTTTTTACATCCCCTTTTTTATTATTCAAATTCTTCCAGCTGGCTAAATTCCTTGAGTACAAGATTTTCGTTTTTATCAAGAGCCCAGTTAATCTCATATTCGGCATTAAACAGCAGTAAATCTCTACCTTTTCTATCCACAACGTGCTTGGTGGTGGACATAAGATTAAGCTCGCTGAACTCTGTGCCGTCGGTTATTTCGGCAAAACGAACTAGTGACAGGGGAGTATCAATTCGGTTGTATTTAACACCGTATTCCGACTCCATACGGAACTGAAGTACATCAAACTGAAGTGTACCAACAACGCCAACATAAACCCTTTCCATACCCGAATTAGGTATAAAAAACATCTGAATTGCACCTTCCTGTGCAATCTGAGTTATACCCTTGTCAAACTGCTTGCGTTTAAGCGAATCAATCTGTTCTACTATTGCAAAATGCTCAGGAGCAAAGGTGGGTATACCCGCATATTCAACTTTGAGCGACGCATCGCAAATTGTATCACCAATGGAGAAAATGCCAGGGTCAAAAACACCTATAATATCTCCTGCATAGGCTACGTCAATAACCTCTCTTTCCTGTGCCATCATCTGTTGTGGGCGGGAAAGCTTAATGTTCTTTTTGCCCTGAACGTGGTAATACTCTTTTGAACGCTCAAACTTACCTGAACAAATTCTCATAAATGCAATTCTATCGCGGTGAGCCTTATTCATATTGGCTTGAATTTTAAATACAAATGCTGAAAATTTCTCCTCGGTGGGGAGAATAATATCCTCGCCTGAACGATGGGGAAGAGGCTCGGTGGTCATTTCTAAAAAGTTTTCTAAAAATGGCTCAACACCAAAGTTATTTAAAGCAGAACCGAAAAATACAGGAGAGAGCTTACCCGAACGAACTAAATCAAGGTCAAATTCATAGCCCGCACCGTCTACAAGCTCCAATTCGTCTTGTAAATCGCGACGGGAGTATTCGCCAATAAGACTATCCATTTTTTCGGTGTCGGTAATATCGCACTCGATTGCCTCAATACGTGTTCCGCCTGCGTGGGAGTCGGCAAAGGTTAAAATTCTACGCTTTTCACGGTCAAATACACCCTTAAAATTAACACCGCATCCAATCGGCCAGTTCATAGGGTAGGTGCCTATGCCAAATTCACTTTCAAGCTCGTCCAAAAGCTCAAAGGAATCCCTTGCCTCGCGGTCCATTTTATTAATAAATGTAAAAATAGGAATATGTCGCATAGCGCAAACCTTAAACAGTTTTCTGGTCTGTGGCTCAATACCCTTTGCGGCATCAATACCATTACAACGCTGTCGGCGGCGGTGAGGGTGCGGTAGGTATCCTCCGAGAAGTCTTGGTGACCTGGGGTATCCAAAATATTTATGCAGTAACCGTTATACTCAAATTGCATTACCGATGATGTGATTGAAATACCTCTTTTTTTCTCAATTTCCATCCAGTCAGATACGGCGTGTTTATCATTTTGTTTACCCTTAATGGAGCCTGCCGATTGTATGGCTCTTCCATACAAAAGCAGTTTTTCGGTAAGGGTTGTTTTACCCGCATCAGGGTGGGAAATTATAGCAAATGTGCGTCTTCTGGAAATTTCTTTTTTAATATCAGACATAGCCTTCTCCTAATTTTAAAAAATCATTAACTTATTTATTATATCATAAAGCTTATAAAATATAAAGAGAAATATTAAGTTTTATTTATTTTTTTATAGGCATTTCTAAAACGGCTACATAGTTATTTGCTTCGTCATATTCGGTATTATATTCAAGTACGGTGCCACTATGCCCAAGTAGTGCAGATTTCAGTTCGTTATTTTGGCTTTTAGATTTTATAATAATCTTTCCTACATATTCGCTTAAATCAAAATAAAATTTATCCTTTATAAGTCCGTTCGGAGTAATAACAGCTATGTCAGGCTTGCTTTTTTTACAGTTTTCTAAAAAATTATAAAGCATACGCTTGCATTTTATTTCAAAGGCGGGATATGATGCAGGATAACCGCTTGTGTTAAAACCGTCGGGGTAAATTATTCGCCCTTCAAAGGGAAACAAAAAGGCTATTAGCTTGTTTTTTTGCCTTAAATTTCGCGGATTTGGTGCAGAAATATAAAAATCTTCATTTATTTGCTTGCATTTTATTTTATAAAATAATTTTCTTTTGGTAAAATTAATTTTTATGAGCATAAAAAATCTCCTCATATAGATTGCTTTCTATTACATATAATTAACCAAGGAGTGATTTTATGTTTTTAATTAAAGAGGGAGACGGTGGAAGTCTTGTACAGTTAGTTCAGCTTGGACTTAAAAGAGCAGGCTTTGACCCACTTTTAATTGATGGAATTTTCGGTGGCAGAACAAAATCTGCGGTTATAGATTTTCAAAAAAGCAGAGGACTTTCTCCCGACGGAATAGTGGGTAAAAACACCTTTAACGCACTTAGACCTTTTTTAACAGGCTACACTGTGTATACCGTTCAAGGCGGCGATTCTCTTTACAGTATAGCAAATAAATTGGGCAGTACGGTGGCACTTATAGAAAATGCAAATCCAAATGTTTCTCAGTATAATTTAAGGATTGGCAGTAGCTTGATAGTACCCTTTAACTTTTCGCCTGTTCCAACAAATATTGCATATTCGTCTTTGCTATTAGAGCTTGTTTGCGAGGGGCTAGCCGTTAGATTTCCCTTTATTTCGGTAGAGGTAGTAGGTCGAAGCGTTCTTGATAAGCCGATTATAATGCTTAAAATGGGCAAGGGCGAAAATAAGGTGTTTTTTAATGCATCTCATCACGCAAATGAATGGATAACAACCCCTATGGTGCTGAAATTTGTGGAGGAGTATGCGAACAGCGTTGTAAACGCGACCTATATGGATACGGTAAACGCCGAATACACCTTTGATAATACCACCCTTTATGTTGTACCAATGGTAAATCCCGATGGGGTAGATTTGGTAACAGGAGCGATGGAAAGAGACGGCGAAGCCTATTATGATTTAGTTTTACTTGCAAACAATTATCCCTCAATACCCTTTCCAACGGGCTGGAAAGCAAATGCAAAAGGTGTGGATTTAAATCTAAACTATCCCGCAATGTGGGAGCAAGCAAAGAGCCAAAAATTTTTGGCAGGCTTTACAAAACCCGGACCTGCGAATTTTGTGGGGTATGCACCACTAGACCAACCCGAATCGCGTGCGATTTTAAATATTAGTCGTGAAATAATGTTTGATTTAACGGTGTCACTACATACTCAAGGTGAGGAAATTTATTGGCGATTTGGAAGCTATCAGCCCGAGGGTGGTAGGGAGCTTGGTGAAAAAATGGCAGCAGTATCGGGCTACACCCTTACCGACCCCGTAGAATTTCAGTCCTTTGCGGGGTATAAGGATTGGTTTATAATGACCTATTTAAAGCCTGCCTATACTATTGAGGCAGGTAGAGGAGTAAACCCCTTACCAATAGAAAAATTTGCTGATTTTTACCCCGCAGTACGGGAGATTTTAAAGGTTGCTCTATCACATTTTAATAATGAATAAATCATTCTTTGTGGGTTAAAATAACACCGAAAGGGTGATTTGAATGATAGAGTCAGATACAATTAAGCTTCTTAGAGAGTGCGATGCAGGGGTTAGAATGGGAATAGATTCCATTGAAGAGGTTTTGGATAATGTAAAGTCCGAAAAACTTGAAAAATACCTTACCGAGTGTAAGGAAGAGCACAAGAAGCTACAAAACGAAATCAATGAGCAGTTAGATAAATTTGAGGATGAAGGCAAAGCCCCAAATCCAATCGCAAAAGGAATGTCGTGGCTTAAAACAAACTGGAAGCTTTCAATGGATAATACCGATAATACTATTGCCGATTTAATGACCGATGGATGCAATATGGGTGTTAAATCGCTTAACCGTTATTTAAACGAGTATGAAGCCGCAGATGAGTTTTCCAAGGACATTACCAAACGGCTTATAAATCTTGAAGAAAAGCTTACTGTTGATATAAGAAAATATTTGTAGAAAAACCGCAATGCAGCACCAACTACTGCGTTGCGGTTTCATTATAAAAACAGGATTTATAATGCTATAGATAAAATAATTAAATTGATTATTTTTATATGTTGAATGTTTTTATATTTTTTGTTATAATTTTAAAAACAAAAAGGGGGATAAAAATGCCTTTAACTCAAAATCCAAAATACATAAAGGAGCCTACCGATTTGCAGTGCGGTCAGGCAGTTCTCGCAATGCTTTCGGATAAAACTGTTGATGAAATTATAAAAATAGTTAAAACCGATAGAGAAACCACCCTAAAGCAGATGTTTTTTGCTTTAGAAAGCCTGAACATAAAATACTGCCCCGACCGAATAGAGGTTAAGAATGCTTCGGGGCTTCCTGAAATTTGCATTTTAAGTTTAGAAACACCCCGTTGCTGGCATTGGTCGCTTTATTTTAGGGGCACATTTTATGACCCCGAGCACGGAGTTTTAAGTGATTTTCCAACCTCAAACCGCCGTTATTATTGGGAAATTTTTGAATAGTAAAAACAAATCGGACATCCTTTTTTAAAAAAGAGATGTCCGATTTTATAATGTTAAATTATTTATCTTTGGGAACTTCACCGTAAAGATTAAATCTAAAAAGTAAGGTTTCATCCTCGGGGTTAGAGCAACGGATTTTAGCTTCGGAAATTTCTGCACCCTTTAAAATATTAGCAATACCGATTATCTGGCAAAGCTTAGATTTAAGGTTAAGCACGTCACCGTCGGCAGTCTCTAAAAATACATCGCCCTTGCAGTGGTCAAGGGTTTTAATAAAATCGCCGAAATCTGCATTGTGTAAAGCAATATCGTTACCGTTAATCATTTAAAAAACTCCTTTTTATTATTATATGTAAAATGAAAATTAAAATTCTCTGCTATAATCGAAATCGCAGTGCTTTAAAAATTCTTTAGCCATCATAACGGCACCCTTTCTGTTTGGGTGAACTCTGTCCCAAGCGATTGTTGCCGAATGAAAAAACTTAAGATACTTTTCGTACATTGCCTGAAAATCAACAAAAATTAAATCATATTTTTCAGAAAGCTCCTTGCAAATGGCGGTATATTCATCCATTTTAGCACGCATCCAGTCGGAAGTATTGGGCTCCATATAGTAGGGGGAGCAAAGGAAAACGCCTTTAACCTTTAATTCATTTTTTATACGCAAAATCATTGTTTCAACATTTTGCTTATATTCTTCGGGGGTAACTGCATGTTCGGGGATTGCGGGCTCATCAAATTGACGCCAAACATCATTAATACCAATGCAAATAGAAACCCAATCGGGATTAAGATTTATAACTGCATCGTCAAAACGTTCCAAAAGATTTCTGCTTGTATTACCGCTTAAACCTGTGTTTGTAATACGAAGCTTTAAATCGGGGTAGCAAGCAACAAGGAGATTTTCAATTTCACGAACATAGCCATGACCAAGAGCATCAAAAAGGCCTTCGCCAACAGGCCTTGCACAGCCTGCATCGGTCACCGAATCACCAGTGAAAACTATTCTGTCCATATTTTCAAAAATCATTTTTAAAAACCTCCAAAAATGTTAAACATTAAATCTAAACAGAACAACGTCGCCGTCTTGCATTACATATTCCTTGCCCTCACTGCGAACAAGACCCTTTTCTTTAGCGGCGGTCATACTGCCACACTCCATAAGGTCCTTAAAGGCAACAACCTCTGCACGAATAAATCCGCGTTCAAAATCGGTGTGGATTTTGCCAGCCGCCCCAGGTGCCTTTGTGCCTTTGGTGATTGTCCAAGCACGAACCTCGGGTTTACCTGCTGTAAGGTAGGAAATAAGTCCAAGTAGGTCATAACAGGTTTTAATTAGACGGTTAAGACCTGATTTATCAAGACCTAAATCGGCTAAAAACAGCTCCTTTTCCTCAGGTGAAAGAGATGCGATTTGAGCCTCCATTTCAGCACAAATGGGAAGTGTTTCGGCACCCTCCTTAGCGGCAATTTCTTTTACCGCCTTAAAACGCTCGTTGCCGTCAATTCCATTCGCAAAATCGTCCTCACTCATATTGCAGGCGTAAATTACAGGCTTTGCAGAAAGCAGGGGCATTTCGGCTAAAATTGCGGCTTCTGCCTCGTTTGTTTCAACCGCACGTGCAGAAACACCGTTTTCAAGCTCCTTTAAAAGACGCTGTAAAAACTCAACTTCGGGAGCTAAGGATTTATCGCCCTTCATAGCCTTTGCCGATTTATCTAAACGTCGGGAAACCATCTCCATATCGGATAAAATAAGCTCAATGTTAATGGTTTCAATATCACGGGAGGGGTCAACCGAGCCCTCAACGTGGATAATATCATCACTTTCAAAGCAACGAACAACATGAACAATAGCATCAACCTCACGAATATGTGAAAGGAATTTATTTCCAAGACCCTCGCCTTTAGAAGCACCCTTTACAAGACCTGCAATATCAACAAATTCAATAACTGCAGGGGTGTATTTTTCGGGGTCGTACATTTTAGCTAACGCATCCAAGCGTTCATCGGGAACGGCAACCATACCCACATTAGGCTCAATTGTGCAAAAGGGGAAGTTTGCCGACTGTGCGCCCGCATTTGTAATTGCGTTAAAAAGAGTAGATTTACCAACATTAGGTAAACCAACAATACCTAGTTTCATTCTCTTTGCCTCACTTATATTTTTATACAACTAATTATGCCATATTTTGACTTTAAAATCAATAGTTAAATTAAATGCAATATAAAATAAATAAAAAAATATATTTTTCTACTTGATTATACCTTTAACTAATGTTAAAATATTAGTGTATAGTTATTATTGAAGGGTGAGTGAAACAATGCAGGTTGTTTGGGATGCAATAAAATCCTTTTGGGAGCTTATTGTTTACATTGTTACAAATATTCGAATAGTAGATATTTTGGATATTTTGGTAATAGCCTTTCTTATTTATAAGTGCATAGAGTTTTTTAGTAAAACACGTGGCGGTCAGCTTGTTAAGGGACTTTTGCTATTGCTTGCAATGGCACTTATTGCTGACTGGTTAGATATGGTTACAGTAAACTGGATAATGGTGCGAGTAATGGACTCCTTACTTATTGCCGCCGTTATTATCTTCCACCCCGAAATACGTCGAGCTTTAGAGCGTGTAGGTACCAGTAAATGGAGCTTTTTTGGCAAAGGAGCAATAACCGACTCTGAGGAGGAACGTATAAATAAATGCATAGATGCCGCCTGTAAAGCCGCGGGCTCAATGCAGGAGCAAAAATGCGGTGCGTTGATGGTTTTTGAAAGAACAACTAAGCTTGGTGAAATTGTTGCTACGGGAACATTAATTGATGCCGAAGCCACTTCACCACTTATAGGCAATGTTTTTTATCCTAAATCACCCCTGCATGACGGTGCTATGATTTTAAGACAGGGCAAGGTTTATGCGGCAGGTTGCATCTTACCGCTTACCCAAAACACCGCTTTAAATAAGGAGCTTGGAACACGTCACAGAGCGGCTATTGGTATGAGCGAAAATTCCGATGCGGTAGTGGTGGTTGTATCCGAAGAAACGGGAACAATATCGCTTGCCGTAAACGGCGAGCTTCGCAGAGGCTTTGATGCAATCACACTTCATAATGAGCTCACCGAATTGCTTGTTGATTCAAGTGAGTCCAATGCCAGCTTTTTTACTCGCATAATGAGTTTGTTCGGCAAAAAAAATACCGAAGAGTCAAAACTTGAAAACGAATCCGATAATAAATAGAGTATTTTTTAGAAAGGGGGAGCTTTTGTGGCTGAAAATAAACACATATCATTTAGAAGATTGTTTGAAAATAAAAAAATCGCTATGATTGTGTCGGTTGTAGTTGCAATAGCTTTGTGGTTTGGTGTAACAATTATGGAATCGCCCGATTCTGAAAACACCATAGCGGGATTAAGCGTTGCAATTCCTATAGAAAATACTGTCGTAAGCCAAATGGGTATGGATATTATAGGCGACCCTTCGGTTTATACAGCAAGCGTTACCGTTAGGGGACCTGCTTATGTTGTAAGTGACCTTTCCGGTGATGATATTTCAGTTACCGCATCTATTTCAAATGTAACTAATTCGGGTACCTATTCGTTGGAGCTCAGAGCCAACAAGCAGGCTGGTGCAGAGGATAATTTTGAAATAATCTCCCTTTCGCCAAAAACAATTAATGTTGAGTTTGATTATATTGATACAAAGCAGTTTGAGGTTACTGTCCATGCGATAGGTCATAAGGCTCAAAACGGCCTTGTGGCAGAGCTGCCCTTTATAAGCGATAGTAATAACGCAACTCTTAATGTTAAGGGAGCCCGTACCGATATTGAAAAAATTTCCAAGGTTTTAGCTGTTGCCGAGGTTAATAAAACCTTAAGTGCTACCGACTCCTTTGAGGGCGAGCTTAAATTCCTCGATGTAAATGGCAAAGAGCTTGATTTGAAAAATTTCACAATTACTTCGGCAGACGGACTTTCAGCACCTGATATTCAAATAACAGTTCCAATTTACAAGGAAAAGGTTGTTCCCATTGTTGCACAATTTATCAACGCACCAAAAGCCTTTAAAAATACAATGATACCGCATCATTTAGAGCACGCTTCAATGCTTATAAGCGGTCCGCCTGAGGCAGTTGATAAAATTAATGAAATAAGGCTCAGCGAAATTGATTTTAGACAGATAAGCGGAAATAATCAAAAGTTTGAAACTACGCTTATTCTTCCAGAGGGCGTAAAGAACAAAGATAATATTGAAACTGTTACAGTTAAAATTGCAGGACTGGAAAAATACACCGTAAAATCTTTTGGGGTTAAAAAGCTGGTTATAGTAAATAATTCGGTATCAGCTAAGCTTTCCAGAGAAATCCGTAATGTTAAACTTATGGGACCCGAAAAGGTTTTAAATAAGCTAAATTCTTCGGATTTGTATGCCGAAGTCGAGCTTGAGGGACTTCAGTCGGGCGAGCACACAGTTTCGGCACGTATTGTATGCATAGGTGCCGATAACGTATGGCAGGTAGGTACCTATACCGCATCGGTAAATATCGGTTAATTTCATAGTAAAGCCCATCCGTAAAAGATGGGCTTTAAATCACCAAAAGCATTTTGAAATCATAATATGGCTTGAGGTGATTTTATGTGGTTAGTTTTGTCGGTTTGCTTTGTTACCTTTACCGCAATTTTAGGTATAACCGAAATTTTACGCAGATTTTGGCTTTTCATTATGCGTCCCAAAGACACACCGCCCTTAGTTTTGATTGTTAATTTAAAGGAAGAAATCGCTGTTCAGCAGTTAAGGTATGCTTTGGAATTTCTTTCGTGGGAAAGAAAAGGCGATTTTTCATCAGCTGTGCTAAATACAGCTTCGCTTAGCGAAAAAACATATAAAGAAATCGAAAAAATAGCAAATAGCCGTAATGATATTATTCTTTGCGAGGATTTAAAATAAAAAAGGAGTGGTGATATGTCGGCCGAGGAAGGTTTAATAAATGCTAATAAGCTTAGCGGCTCGGTTGAGCATATTACATACGCAAACAATTCTAATGGTTATACTGTTGCCCTATTAAGGGTCGAGGACGATTTAATAACAATAGTGGGTAGTATGCCCTTTTTAGCGGTGGGTGACCTAATTGAGGTAACAGGAAAATTTGATGTGCACCCAACCTATGGTGAGCAATTTAAGGTAACCAGCTTTGAAAAAGCCACCCCGTCGGATACCGCATCAATACTTCGCTACCTTTCTTCAGGTGCAATACGTGGGGTGGGTCCATCCACTGCCCGTAATATAGTGGAACGTTTTGGTGACCGTGCCCTTGAAATAATAGAAACCGAGCCCGAACGTCTTTCGGAAATCCGCGGAATTTCTTTAGATAAAGCAATGAAAATAGCTGATGAATATAATAAGCAGTTCGGTGTGCGTGATGTAATGCTTTTTTTAAGTCCTTTTCGCATTTCGCCTGAGGGAGCACTTAAGGTCTTTAATGTTTTGGGCTCAAATGCGACCGAAATAATACGCAATAATCCGTATGTCCTCTGCACCGAGGATATTGGCTTTTCCTTTGAAAAGGCGGAGGAAATTTCGGCGTATTTTGCTCTTCCTAAGGATAGCGATTTTCGTATTTCTGCGGGTCTTGAATTTGTTTTAAGGCATAATCTTTCAAACGGTCATACCTGTATTCCTAAGGATAAGCTTGTTTCGACTGCTGCAAGACTTTTGGAGTGTGAGCTTTCAGAGGTATCGAGTGTGTGTGATGAAATGCTCAGAGCCTTACAACTTCGTCTCTTTGTGGATGGAGATATAGAGTATATTGCCTTGCCACAGTATTTTAGTGCTGAGGAATTTGTTTCTGCACGCCTTTCGGTAATGCTGAGATACGCACCGCCTGCCGAGCTTATGGCAGATTTGGAAATAGATATTATTGAAAATGCACAGCATATAAAGTATGAGGAGCTTCAAAGAACTGCCATAAAAACGGCTATTTCAAAGGGTATAACCGTTTTGACGGGCGGACCTGGTACAGGTAAAACAACAACACTTAATGCTATTATAAAAATACTTAAATCTAAGGATTTAAGCATCGCCTTGGCGGCACCAACAGGTCGTGCCGCTAAAAGAATGAGCGAGCTTACTGGCTGTGCCGCAAAAACTATCCACCGTCTTTTGGAGGTTGAGTGGAACGATTCTGATGTACACGTTTTTGCTCGTAATGAAAGAAATCCTTTGCCTTATGATGTTATTATTATTGATGAGATGTCAATGGTGGATATTCTGCTTTTTGAAAGTCTGCTTCGTGCCGTAAGACTTGGAACAAGAATTATTATGGTGGGTGATTCCGACCAGCTTCCAAGTGTTGGTGCGGGAAATGTTTTGGCAGATATTATTGGCTCGAAAACGGTGCCGGTGGTTGCTCTTACAAAGGTTTTTCGTCAGGCAATGGAAAGTCTTATTGTTGCAAATGCTCACAAAATAATCGCAGGAGAAAAGCCTGAGCTTTCATTAAAAAATTCCGACTTTTTTATGCTTCGTAGTTTAAACGGAGCCTCGGCTGCCGAGCTCGTTGTGGAGCTCACCGCAAAGCGACTTCCCGAAGCCTACGGTTATAAGCCCCTTACCGATATTCAGGTACTCTGCCCCTCAAAAATGCTTGATTTGGGCAGTATAAGTCTTAATAATATGCTTCAGGATAGGCTTAATCCTACGAAGAAAAAAAGCGAAAGAATAACCTTTAAAAATTTCGAGCTTCGCGAAGGCGATAAGGTTATGCAAATTAAAAATAATTATGATATTATGTGGACAAGCGATAGCGGTGAAGAGGGAAGCGGAGTTTTTAACGGCGATATAGGTATTTTGGAAAAGGTAGATAGAAAAAATTCTCTTTTAAGGGTACGGTTTGACGATAAGGTAGCGATTTATTATAACGAAAATGTAAATGAGCTTGAGCTTGCCTACGCAATGACAATACATAAAAGTCAGGGCAGTGGTGCGACTCGTTCCTTAGTGAAAAGCTAAGGCACTTAAGAAGTCGAAGTAGTAAAGTAAAATTGGTACAAAAGTGGTTAGAGCCCGCCTGTTTGAAACGCTACGATAGATAATTAAGGAGAACTCTTAACTTGAATAGTCAAATGATAGAGCCAACGAAAGTTGGGCAACCCTCTTGAAGGACTATCCCTAATCCTCCGACTGGCCATATATAGCGAAAGCTAAATAGTCAGAAGCTCGGTGAAGTCGGCAGAAAGAGTACCTAAGTCAATGAAATAGGCAAGTAAAGATTGGTACACAAGTGGCCAGAGCCCACCTGTCAAGAAAACCTAAAGTAAACGATATGGGAAATGATATGTCGGGGGTCTATAAATCTCTCATGGTTAGAATGTACGAAATGTACTGACGAATCTGCGAATGTACGGGTCTAAACTGGCGAAACGTGGAAACACGGAGATTCCCCTTAGAGGGACGTCGGTGAGGTAAAGTAAAAATCGCGATCTATGAAATACCTTATATGCGGAAGGCGCATATGAATCCGACAGGCCCATAGCAGAAACCTAAAAGAGAATATGCACAGATAAAGTTAAGGGAACGAGGAAAGGTATCAGGTTCTCATAATGAGAATAGACGGACGAAGAACAATAAGCCGTCGAGCTGGTGCCGAAAAGTAGTGGTCGAACTGTTGATAACCTTTGTAATGAAGGCAGGAGGAATGGCCACAAGTCGTTACACTAATATACACTAAACATCACTTAGCATTGGATGTGAGTAAGCCTAAAAGAGGCACCTCAAACAATGGAGGTGATGAACCAGTGAATGAACAACTTTCAGCAAGACCTGCTGTAGAAATACAGA
>JAGARD010000108.1 GCA_017622415.1 Clostridia bacterium
CAAACAAGTGATGAAAAGTTTTCAGATCTCAAGCGTAAAAATGTTGAGGTTCGCCGTCCAAAACGCGGTTTTGTAAAATAGTTTTGTTTTAGGGCAGACGTTTTTTTATATTCGTCTGTCCTGTTTTTGGTCTAAGGAGATTGTTAAATATGTTAAGAGAGATTAACGTATCTGTTGTTGAGAGTACAGTAAAACAGCTTTTTATTGATGCTAATATGAAGTTGCCCAGCGATATATATAGTTCGATTTGCGAATATAAAAATATTGAAACAAATAATACAGGCAAAGCGGTTTTAAGTACTCTTATTGACAATGTTAAAGCCGCAGAGGAGATTTCTGTTCCAATTTGCCAAGATACAGGAATGGCTGTTGTTTTTATTAAAATTGGACAAGATGTTCATTTTGTAGGCGGTGATTTTACCAAAGCGGTTAATGATGGCGTGAGAAACGCATATATTGACGGCTTGCTTAGAAAGTCTGTTGTTGCCGACCCTCTTAACAGGCTTAACACTAATGATAACACTCCCGCAATTATTCATACCGAGCTTGTATCTGGGGATAAGGTCGAAATAACAGCTGTGCCTAAAGGTTTTGGAAGCGAAAATATGAGCGGTGTTAAAATGCTTGTTCCTGCCGCAGGTAGACAAGGGGTTATTGACGCTGTTTTAGAAATTGTAAAAAATGCAGGCAGTAATCCTTGCCCGCCTATGGTAATCGGTGTTGGCGTTGGCGGAGATTTTGAACAGTGTGCATTGCTTTCTAAGAAAGCTCTTTGTCGCTCTATAGAAAGTTCAAATCAAAATCCATTTTATGCTGAGCTTGAGCAAGAGCTTTTAACAAAGGTTAATGAGCTTGGTATCGGACCTCAAGGTTTTGGCGGTATTACAACCGCACTTGGTGTTAATGTTGAATACGCACCAACTCATATAGCAGGCTTACCTGTCGCGGTAAATATTGGCTGTCATGTAACACGGCATAAAACTGCAATAATTTAAAACGGAGATTTAAAATGAGTAATTTTTTAATGCTTGCACCCTGTATGTTTGGTGTTGAGGGTATTCTTGCAGACGAACTTAAAAGACTTGATATAAAAAATGTGGTTGCTGAAAATGGCAGGGTGTTTTTTGAGGGAGATGAAAATGCTCTCGCAGCCGCTAATATATTTTCCAGAACTGCCGAAAGGGTTTTGATTGTAACGGGTAGGTTTAATGCAATTTCCTTTGAGGATTTATTCCAAGCGGTTAAGAAAATCAATTGGGAGGATTATATTGGTAAGGATGATGCTTTTCCAGTAACGGGTTATTCCATTAATTCTTCTTTACATAGTGTACCTGATTGTCAAGCTATTATTAAAAAAGCTATTGTTGAAAGGCTGAAACTTTGCCATAGAATTGATTGGTTTAAGGAAACGGGTCCCATACACAAAATTAGATTTTCAATTCAAAAGGATAATGTTGTAGTTGCAATTGATACTTCAGGTGAGGGATTACATAAACGCGGTTACAGAGCTCATTCGTTAGAAGCACCTATTAAAGAAACCTTGGCGGCGGCTATGTGTTATCAAGCACGAATTTTTCCCGATACAGTTTTGTATGACCCTTTTTGCGGCTCGGGAACAATTTTGGTTGAAGCCGCTTTAATAGCCAAAAATATTGCACCTGGGCTTAAAAGAAGTTTTGTAGCAGAGCGTTTTGGCGAGAGTTATAAAACCGCCTTTGCTAATCAAAGAAAAAATGCACTTGATTTAATAAAATCTAATGTCGAATTTAGGGGTATTGGCTCGGATATTGAAAAAGATGCTGTGAATTTAACATTGGAAAATGCTAAAAAAGCAGGTGTAGGAGAGTTAATAACCGCTTCGGTAAAGGATATTTCAGATTTTAAAATCACTGATGATAGAGCAATTGTAATAACAAACCCGCCTTACGGTGAACGACTTTTGGAAATTAAAGAGGCGGAGGAGCTTTACAGAATAATGGGTAAGGTTATGCCTACTGAACGCGGTAAAAAATATTTTGTTATTTGTCCTAATGATGATTTTGAAAGCCGTTTTGGCAGACCTGCCGATAAACGCCGCAAGCTTTATAATGGAATGATTAAGTGTCAGTTATATTCATATTTTAAAACAAATTTCGCTGAAAAAGAGTGATAAAATGAAATACATTTTTATTATTAACCCTACCGCAGGTAAAGGAAAAGTTCAAGAGCCGTTTGCTAAAGCTGTAAAAGAATATTTTAGTAAAAACGGCGGTGAGTATGAAATTTTTTACACATCTGTTCAAGGTGAAGCAATGGAATATTCCAAAAAGCTTGCTGAGAGCGGTGAAGAGCTTCGCATTTACGCTTGCGGTGGCGAGGGAACTGCTTTTGAGGTGCTAAACGGTATTTACGGCTATGAAAATGTTAGCTTGGGTGTTGTACCATGTGGCAGTGCAAATGACTATATTTCATATTACTCCGATAAAGAATTGTTTTTAGATGTGCCTGCTCTTATTGACGGTGAGGAAATTGAGGTTGACCTTATAAAATCAGGGGATAGATATGCTCTTAACTCTTGTTCAATAGGAATGGATGCTATGGTTGCATCAAATATGTCTAAATTCAAAAAATGGCCGTTTGTTTCGGGGAAAATGGCTTATGTTTTAGCCCTAATTTATACCTTCTTCAGCAAAATGGGTGTCAATTTAAAAATTAAAATTGACGATGGAGAAAAGGAAATTGAGCAAAAAGCTTTATTTGCGGTTGTTGCAAATGCACCGTATTACGGCGGGGGATTTTATCCTACACCTGATGCTGAACCCTTTGACGGTGAATTGGATTATTCAGTAATTTCGGTTGTTTCCAGACCCAAAATTTTATCGTTACTTGATGATTATCGTGCAGGTACTCATATTGGACTTGATATTTGTAAAATAGGTAAATGTAAAAAGGTTGAGATTGTGGCTGATAGAGCTGTTCCTGTTAATATGGATGGAGAAATAACCTATGCAGATAGGGTAGAGTTTAAAATTGTTAAAAAAGGTGTAAAGCTTATTTTGCCTAAAACAATATCATCAGTTTGGCGTGAAAAGTCAGGACAGGTCGAAGCTACTGTATGAGTATAAAAATTAATAAGCAAATTTTAAAAATATGTTTTATAATAACCGTATTGCTTTTAATTGGAATTTTATGTTGGTATGTTGGAAATCCGCTTGTCAAATTTGCTTCCGAGCCCGAAAAATTCCGTGTTTGGGTAAATTCTAACGGAGTGTGGGGCAGACTTGCGTATATAGGTATGATGATTTTGCAAATAATTGCAGCATTTTTACCCGGAGAGCCGTTTGAAATGGTTGCAGGTTATGCATTTGGCACGCTGGAAGGAACCTTACTTTGCTTTTTAGCATCGGCTATCGGCAGTATATTTGTTTTATTGTTTACAAGAAAATTTGGAATGCGGTTTGTAAAACTATTTTTTAATGAGGATAAAATAAATTCAGTTAAATTTTTACATTCTTCACCAAAAAGAATTTTACTTTTTGCGATTATATTTATTTTACCAGGTACCCCAAAAGATTTGCTTTGCTATTTTGTGGGTGTTACCGATATTAAAATGTGGATTTTAATATTAATTTGTTCGTTTGGCAGAATACCCGCTATTGTAACCTCAACAATAGGCGGAGATGCACTTGGAACAAAAAGCTATATTTTAGCAGTTGTTATTTTAATTTTAACTCTTTTAATAAGCCTTTCGGGCGTTGTTATTTATAGAATAATAAGTAATAAACATAACAAAGATAAAACCGACCATCAATTTTGAAAGATGGTCGGTTTTAATGTTTAATAATTATTAAAACTTGAATTCTACAATATTTAAATTTTTATCAAACACAGTAAACAGGGCATCGTAGCCTTTGGCGATTTTGCCTTTTGTTTTTAGTCCCATAATATTAGCAGGGGTTTCGGTCATCATTTTTACAGTATCTTCAAGTGAAATACCTGCGGCAACAGTGCGTTTTAAAAGCTGGTCAGAGGTAGCAATACTACCTGCAAAGGCAGTACGGTCGGCGAGCTTTGCAACGCCATCCTCTATAATAAAATTCATACCGCCCGAATTGCCACCGCTAATTTCCTCTGCGGTCATTCCGCCTGCCCTTATAGCATCGGTAATGAGAGCAACTTTGTCGGCACCTTTTTGTTTAATAATAAGCCGTAAAAGCTCGGGCGGCAAATGGCAACCGTCTGCAATAGCTTCAACGTACATATCGTCAAGTAAATATGCCGTTTCTATAATTCCCAGATGCCTAAAACCGCCGTGCCTTGTAATTGTAGAGGTGCAAGAGTAAAGGTGAGTTACAAGTCGATTACCCTTTTCAAAGGCGGAAAGGACGTGAGAGTATTCTGCCGCGGAATGGGCAATAGCGGGAGTGATGTTATGTGCTACAAGATAATCTAAAAATTTGTTATCTTTATCTAACTCCGGTGCGTATGACCATCTGCTTATTAAATGCCCAAAACGCTCAATAATAGGCACGTATTCCTCGACTCTGGGCTCGTGAATGAATTTGGGATTTTGTGCACCGCTCATCTCTAAAGCAAAATACGGTCCTTCAAGATGAACACCAGGCACCTCTAAAGGCAGATTATCCTTTACCTTTTCAAAGGTTTCTAAAGCTTTGTAAAGCAGGTTAAAATCTGCCGCAGAAAAGGTAGCATACATAACCCTTGTGCCGTGACTTGCGTGTTTTTCGCAGATTTTAAAATATGCTTCTTCGGTGCCGTCTATAAATTCATAACCCATAGCACCGTGGCAGTGAAGCTCAATAAATCCCGCAGAGATATAATTGCCCTTTAAATCAACTGCTGTTTTATCAGGGACGGTAGGAACAACATCAGTTATGACACCGTTTTCTACTAAAATATCGTAATCTTCGGTTATTTTGCCATTTGACACAATTTTACAGTTTGTTAATCTTATCATTAAATTTTAACTTCCTTACCTGTTTTGCAAGATTCGTAGATTGCGTTAAGAACTCTAACAGGCAAAAGCAAACGCTCGTAGCTTTCTTGCATTTTGCCGCTTTTAATCATATTGAAAAGCTCATCTAATTCCAATTCGTAAGCAAACTCAATATCATCTTTACCCGATATACATTCTGCGTGGATTGTGCCACTATGCGTAACAACGTCACAAGTGTAATTACTATAATTATAATAATGACCTGTTACGTCAAAATCGCCATAGTTGGCAATTACGGTTATTTTAGATTTTTCTTCATCCAAGCGTGCGAGTACGGATTTTACCCCATCTCCAAAAGCGGTAAGCATCATTTCAACAAGGTGCTGAGTGTAGAAGAAAAATCCACCATACTCATTATGTAAATTAATAGGTGCCGAAACATTACCCGAAATAACATTTCCGTTTTCTTTAATGTATTCAGCAGCCTCTTTAAGACCTGGCATAAATTTTAGCATTGAACCGCCACAAAGCAACGCACCGCTTTTTTTAGCCTCTTCAATCATTTCAATGCCTTTATTTAGGTCTACAGTAAAGGGTTTATCAATAAAGCAGGGGATACCCGCTTTTATATAAGGCATAGCACATTCAAAGTGGTTATCACCGTGACGTGCGGTACAAATTATAGCATCAACCTTACCTAAAAATTCGTGTGGGTCATTAGCTACATAATCGCAGTTACCTTCTTCGGTTATTTTTTTTATGCCAATGTCATCATAACCGAAAATACCAACAAGCTCTACATCCTTATATTTTTCGTTGTTCTTAATTAAATCAGCGAAAGCCCAAGCGTGAGAGTTTTCGCAACCTAAAATAGCTACTTTCATTTTATTTTTCTCCTAACATTATTTACGTAATTCAGGCTTAATGGTAAGGGGATTTTGTGCGTGAATTAGGTCAATAATCTTAAGCTGTTTTAAAACCTGATAAGGGGTTATTTCCATTTCCTTGCCATTTACAAGATAATCATAAATCATATTGTAATAGTCTTCGCTGCCTTTGTCAAAAACATCGCCTACAATTTCAAATGTTTCGGTCTTCCAATCAAGAGTTTCTGTGCAGTATGCTGGTGTTCCATCTTCATTTTCAAGGGGAGTAACGATGTGCTTTTGTTTGGGAGCGGTTTTGGGGTCAAAGTATTTTATTTCAATTTCACTGGAAGTAGCTTTAAGACAACCGTTTTTACAGCTGATAATGTATAGGGGTTGAGGATAACCGTTAAAGCTTGAAATTGTGAGTTCAGCCAATGGCTTGTTGGGTGAAGTTAAAATAATTTTTGCATAATCCTCTGCATCACCAAAGTCGTTATAGCAAGCAAGCTTTGAAAAAACAGAAATATCATCAGAAAAACCTAAAAGGGCAAGGGCTTGGTCAAGTGGATGAGGTCCTGTGTTGCGTACATTACCCGCGGCGTGGTCTAGGGAGGTCTGCCAGTCCCACCGACGTGCAAAACCACCAAAAGTAGAATGGATTTCAATAACTTCTCCAAGTATTCCGCTTGTCAGAATTTCTTTAATTTTAACAAAATAAGGTGCAAATCTGGATTGCTGGAAAGCATTTAACATTTTACCGTTTTTCTCAGCAGCATTAACCATACGGCAACCATCTTCATAGGTTTTTGCAAAGGGCTTTTCACAAACAACATTAAATCCGTGGTTAAGCAGGTCAATAGAGATTTCAGTGTGCTGTTGTGAGAAGGTGCAGTTTACAACTAAATCAATATCTGTTCTGCCAAATAGCTCGGTATAATCGGCGTGAATAGTTGCATTAGGAAATTCCTCTTTGGCACGTACACGACGTGCTTCAATTTGGTCTACAATTGCAACAACATTATATTTTGTATTGGCTTCGCTTTTGAAAAATTTACCGTGAATATCTCTACCGCTTCTGCCTTGACCTATTATTGCTACGTTTAACTTTTGCATAATTTATTCCTCCAATACACTTTCAATAATATTTTTAAGTGCAATAATACTTTCTTCGCTTGCAGGGTAAGCACCATCAGTAAAAGCGGCACCACCCGGTCTTTTAAGTTGCTCCTCGGTTAATTCAACATTTTTCCTGTAATGTGTTTCAAGCATAACATTGCCGGTATATCCATCCTTAATAAGTTGTTTAAACATACCTTTGTAATCAACCATACCATCACCGATTTTAACACAATCTGCTTTACCGTCAACAACAATAGTATCTTTAATGTGAATGTGTGCGATATTCGGCATTAACTGATTATAAGCGTTAGGAAATGGGGGAGTTGTGGTGTCAGCAAAGGGCAGATTACCTGGGTCAAACAAAGCTTTAATATTTGGATGACCTATTTTATTAACAAGCTCGGCTGTAAGAGCTGCTGTTGAACTGTGTACCGAGGGGTCAAATTCAATAACACAGGTGATGTTTTCTTTTTCACAGATTTCGGCAATGGGCTCATACGCTATTGCTCTTTCCTCTAAAGAAACACCGCTTGCCCAAAAATCAAATCCTCGTATCATGGTAGCACCAAGCTCTTTTGCAATTTTAACACATTTTTTAAAGCCCTCGATATGTTCTTTTTTTGCAGCCTCATCCAAAAAATCGCATTTAAAAAGTGGGAAGATATGGCTACAATTTCAAGTCCGTTTTTGTAAGCAGCTTTTTTGATTTCTGCTACATCCTCATCGTTTAGCTCGTAGGGAGAATGATTGTTAACCGAACGGATTTCTAATGAATTAAGCCCGTGCTTTTTTGCAAATTCTGCGGCTTTGAAAATATCTTGCGACACTTCATCTGTAATTACACCAATTTTAAAAGGATATTTTGCCATTAAAACTTACTCCTTAATTAAAGCACCGCTATCATTATCGCAGTAAAGTACAGCATTGTCAAGCCTGCGAAGTATTGTTGCGGGACACATTTCGTTAATATCGCCGTAAACTGTATTTTTAACGGCATTTACCTTTGTTGCGGCAGGAACTACACAAAACTGGTATTTACCTGCGGCAAGTGCGGGAACGGTTAGAGTTAAAGCATATTTAGGCACATCATCAAGGGTTGCAAAGCAACCATCGTGAACCTGTTGCATACGGCAAATGTCGTCCAAATCTACCTTTTTAACAAGTACAGAATCATTAAAATCAGCAACGTGAGGGTCGTTAAATGCAATATGACCGTTTTCACCAATGCCCATACATACAATATCAACGGGATTTTCTTTTAAAAGCTTGGAATATCTTACGGCTTCTGTATCGGGGTCGTTTAATGAATTAAGTGTATTTACTGTTTTAAAGGGAACTTTGTCAAATAAAGCATTTTTTAAAAATCTTGCAAAGCCTTGAGGGGCGACAGGGTCAATACCAACATACTCATCCATATGGAAAGCGTTGATTTTTTCCCAAGGAATTGTTTTATCGTTTGCGAGATACTCTAACACTTCATTTTGAGAAGGTGCAGCCGCAAAAATAATATTTAGTTCATCTTTTTCTTTAAGCAATTCCTTAATGCATTCAGAAACTTCTTTGCCTGCGTTTGCACCCATTTGGGCACGTGTGTCATAAATTTTTACTGTTAAATTATCTTTTTTGAAATTTTGCATAAACAACGCTCCTTATATCATTTGCAATTTTAGTATACTATATCTTTTTTTGCAAGTACATTGTAATTTTTAAATATAATATTGCAAATAGTGACATTGTATGTTATTATTACCTTGGTGATGTTAAATGGAAAAAGAATTATTGTTTTCCTATCGTGAAGATGGGCTTAAAATTCATCACACTCTTACAGCTATACCGTCTATTGATAACTTTGCTTTTCAAAGTCATTCACACAATATGTATGAAATTTATCTATTTTTAAGCGGTGATGGAGATTTTGTTGTTGAGGGTAATATTATACCTTTAGAAAAAGGAGTTTTAATTTTTACCCTGTGTGGGCAAACTCACAACCTTATCTTAAAGTCAGATAAAAAGCCCTACGAACGTATTGCATTGTTATTTGGCGAAAAATATTTACCCAACGAATGTGCAGAGCTTTTAAAAATTGCTTTAAATGGTGGCTATGTTACAAAATTTTCTGAAAAAGAAATTGATTGGCTTTTGGAAAGTATTGAAATTTTAAAAAATTCTGATTCACAATATGCTAAAAAAGTTCTTTTGAGTTCATTGATTAATTTAACTGTATATAAAATTATGAATTCTTCACAGTATGCGAATAACTATAATGAAACAGAAGATGACCTTGTAAAGCAAGTAATTCGCTATATTGATCGTCATTTTGGCGAAAATATTTCGTTAAATACAATTGAAAAAGCAATCTATAGGGATAAAGCCTATTTGGGAAGAAGATTTAAAGAGGTTATGGGCTGCACTATATGGGAATATATAATCAGAAAGCGAATTTTTTCCGCCCGTCAACAATTGTACTTAACCCAAAGTGTGTCGGATGCCTTTGAAGTAAGCGGATTTAGGGATTATTCAGCCTTTTATCGCAAATATAAAAAATATGTAGGCTGTTCACCGTCCGAAGATTTAAAACAGTTTTTAGAATAAAATTTAAACCCTCGGGGATATTTCCTCGAGGGCCGTTTTTATAAAATTAAGATTTCTTACTTAATGCTGTTTTCGTAAGACTCGATCATTTTTTTAACCATTTGACCGCCGATAGAGCCTGCCTGTTTAGAAGTAAGGTCACCATTGTAACCCTGCTTAAGGTTTACACCAACCTCGTTAGCAGCTTCCATCTTAAAGCGATTCATAGCATCCTTTGCTTCGGGAACTACATGTTTGCTAGCCATTCTATTTCACTCCTTTTTAAAAAAGTTATTGCGTTTGTGATACTATTGTTTGAAGCTTAAATAGTTTTATTAAAAGAAATTTTTTAATAATTAACCAAAAATTCTCAAAACAATTAAACACCGCTAAAGTCTTTAAATAAGTGACTTTAGCGGTGTTTTAATGGTGGAGACGGAGAGGATCGAACTCTTGACCTCTTGAATGCCATTCAAGCGCTCTCCCA
>JAGARD010000109.1 GCA_017622415.1 Clostridia bacterium
GAAGATTGCGGCAATAGATAAAGAATTAGCCAGTATGGAATGAGAAATTCCACGCCGATTTTTTGGGCGTTTCGTGGGAGTTTAGACCACACAAAACGGAGATGGAGCGTTAAAAAATATTTTGTCCCGTATTATACCCCCGGGGGGTCTAGACTATTCGCCCGCTCCCACAAAAAATTTTTGGGCGTTTCTAGTAAAACTACTAGAAACAAAAAGCAAGTATCAATGGCAAAGTAAATATACTCTTTTAGTATCTCCCGCCGGGGCAGCAGACGCTGACGGCGGGAGTTTTATTTTGCCGTATTAGATGGAATTATCCAAGAAAAAAAGGAGAAATAAAGAATGAATGATGAAGCATTGAGAAAAAGAGTTAAGCTATACAAAGCTATGGGTTTTATAAAAAACTACTACGAATTAGCGGAACTTTTAGGAATGACAGAAAAGAGCTTGTATAACTGGCTAGGCGGCTATTTTGCTCTAGGCTACAAAAACAAGCAAACACTAAATAAAATCTTATAGGAGCGTGGCTTATAATGGCTTTTACACAGAAAGAAATTGAATACTTACACGATACCGGGAAAATGCCCGATTGGATTTACTACCAATAGAACGGCAAAACCGCACAAGAAAACTATGCTATCCAGAAGCGAAAGCAGCAGCAAGAAACAATGAGATTACTTGAAGAACGCCGCCGCCGGGAGCAATAGAAAATAGCAGAACGCCGCCGCAAAGAGCAGCTAGCAAAGGAAGAAAAGGAGCTTGAAGCGGAGATAGAGAAGAAAGCGGAAAAAGCTATTGAAAAGGCATTAGAGGAACTACTGAAAGACTTTGCTAAATAAAGCTCTAGCTAGCTACGCAGAGCAAAAAAATAGAAAGGAGTGTATTTGCTTGCCAGCAGATGAAGAACTTTGGAAAATCATTGAAGAATTACCTAGATACTAGGTTAGCAACTGGGGCAGAGTTAAGAGCCTAATAGGAGAAGAGAAGATACTAACGCCAACGCCAGACGGTAAAGGGTATTTGCGTGTGAAGTTAAGCAAATAGCCAGAAGTAAAGGGAAGATACCTTACAAAAGATTTGAGAATACACAGGCTTGTAGCAAAGTATTTTTGCGAGAACTACGCAGAGGAAAAAGAAGTCCATCACAAGAACTTGCGGAGAGGGGATAACCGGGCGTGTAATCTGCTATGTTTGACGAAAGCAGAACACGCAGAATTACATAGATAGTTGCGAGAACAGGCAAAGCAGCAGCAGAACGCCGCCGCAGCATAGACTAAAGGAGTATTAGAGAATGAAAACCGTGCCGAATTAGAGATAGATAACGGTCAGCAAGGAAAAGACCGATAAACAACACCGATACACCGCAAACAATTTAGAAGCATTAGACGAAGCCGCCAGACGCTTACAGAGCAAAGGCGGCTTTAAACTCTATATGTATTTCGCAAAAAATCAGGACAAGTATAGTTTCGCTTTATCAAGTGCTGACTTTTGCGAATGGAGCGGTTTAGGAATAGGAGCATACAACACAGCTTTTGAGGAACTAAAGGAACAAGGCTATTTGATACCGAAGAACAGCGGGAACAAGAAAGAAACGGTATTTGTTTTCTATGACAAGTCCCAGATAGGCAAAGCAGAAGATAAAATAATAATTGAAATCCCGGAAGAAAAGGTATTAGAAACAAGGAAGATTGCGGAATTAGTGAGTAGTAGCAGCAGCGGCAAGCAGTTTGTATTTTAACGCCGTTATTTTACGGCAATACAACAGCGTTATTTAACCGCAATACAACACCGTTATTTAACGGTAAATAAAGAAATACTACAAGAGAATACAAGATAATAATACATTGTCGGTTGATGTAGAGTAGAGAAGCAGCAGAAAAGCAAAGTGTCAAAATAACCCTAGCAAAAAATAAATAGTGAAAAAGTGTCAAAATAGCTTGACAAACAGTTATTTTGATGGTAGTATAATAGTGTCAATAAAACATTAGTTAAAATGACGCTAGGGGGTTAAACAATGAATAACTATTTCAAGTATAAGCGTATCTCTACCAAAGAGGAAAGAGGATTACAGAAATACAACCGCCAAGAAGCAGCATTAAACAAATACGCCGCCGAGAACGGTATAGAGTTTGTAGCAGAGTTTCAAGAAGATGTGAGCGGCAAGAGCTTTGACAATCGCAAGGAATGGAACAGGCTTGAAAAGCTCGTTCAGCCGGGGGACACAATCGTTTTTAAGGACATTAGCAGATTTACCAGAGAAGCAAACAACGGCTACAACAAATATATGGAGCTTTTGGAAAGAGGGATTGAATTAGTATTTATTGATAATCCCACCGTCAGCACCGCATACATTAAGCAGCTTTTGAATGTAGCCGAACAGCAGAACATAGTAGCAAGAACTAGCCTTGAAAGCACCGTTAAACTACTGATTATTGTAGAGCTTGACAGAGTAGAGCAAGAAAGACTGATACTCATTAACCGCATTAAATGCGGAATTTCCGCAAGTGAGAAGCAGCAGGGCAGAAAGCCGGGACAGCTTGACAAAATGACGGCAGAGCTTGAAGCAGACATAAAAGCATTTTTGGGCGATAGAAGCATTAAACAGGTTGATTTAATGGAAAAGCATAAGATTAGCAGAAACACGCTAAAGAAATACATTGAGCTTGTAAAAGAGAATAGCTAAAAGAGGGCAGCGGCGGGAGATAATCAGCTTACACCACAAAGAAAAGTGTAAAGCTATACCGCCGCTGCCTATTGATTTACGGTTTTCTTTGTGGTATAAGTTGATTATCGTATTAAACCGAAAGGGGTTTTAGCTATGGCAAATTATAAAGTTAATGAAAAATCCAAGACTATCTCTGTATCTGGTGCTTTGACCGAGATTGAGCGTGGTATTATCTCCACTTACATTCTCAACGGCTACAAGGTCAAGGAGAAGAGAGAAGCCACCGCCGCCAGAGTTAGCAACAAGGATATTATTGCTTACTTTGACGAGAAGAAGGACGAGAAGGGCAAGGAGCAGTTTGAAGCCGAGAAGAACAAGAAGATGACCGACAAAAAGGGCAAGGAGCGGAAAGCAGGTTTCCTTGTGGCGTTGAAGTGGTTTAAAGCCAATTACGCAGACGCTTACAAAGAGATTGCCGACAGCAAGAAGAAGTAAAACAGCAGCGGCGGGAGTTTAAAAAGCTCCCGCCGTTTTCCGTGTTTAAATACAAAATCTCCGTGAGAGCCGTTTAAAGCCGTTGTGAGCGTTTTTTGCTTTTGGAAAGGGGTTTGTATTACCCGGATATAAAAAAGCCGTCCTAGAGCGTCCTAGAGCCGCCTCCAAGAGCCTTGACAATCTCCCGCCCGGTGCTATACAATACTTTGTAGTAAAAAAACCTATTGATAATATAACGCCAGTTTAACTATGGGCTGAGGGGGTCTATCTATGCGGGAGTTTATAGCCGAATATCTCCAGACCTACTATGAGGAAGTCCCGCCGCGGGGGTTTTATAGGTCTATCTTCCCGCCAGGAGAGCTAGAGGAACACGGCAAGCAGGAAACAGGGCGGTATAATGCCGTAGCCGTAGAGCTTTTACCAAGAGCAAAAGAGAATGTAAATGCCCGCCGCCACATCATTACAGACGATTGGAAATTGCTTGATGAGCTTTTGAAAAGTGAAAACTTTATAATCATTTCGCCAATAAGCTACGCCGGGAGAAGCCGTGTAGCCGCCAATGCTCGTTTTATGTATGCGATAGCAATAGACCTTGACGGAATAACGGAAGAGCATTATTTGCGGGATTTGTTTTTTCAAATGGAAAACGGGTTTCTCCCGCAGCCAACATACACAGTTTTCAGCGGGACCGGAATACACCTATACTACCAACTAGAGCAGCCGCTTCCCTGTTTCAAGAATATTGTAAAGCAGCTAGCAGAGCTTAAAAAGGCTTTGACAAAGAAAGTATGGAATAAATACACTACGGAACTATACGACAAGCCGCAGATAGAAAGCCTTTTTCAAGGGTTTAGAATGGTCGGCGGCATAACAAAGGACGGCGGCAGAACAAGGGCGTTTGCTACTGGAAAAGCGGTTAGCATTGAGTATTTGAATGGTTTTGTAGAGGAACACGCAAGAGTAAAGGAATACACCTACAAAAGCAAACTAACGCTTGAAGCAGCAAAAAAGAAATATCCGGAATGGTATCAAAGCCGCATTGTAGAGAAGAAGCCGAGGGGCGTTTGGACTACAAAACAAGATTTGTTCTATTGGTGGGTGCGGCAGATACAGACCGGGGCGGCGGTCGGTCATCGGTATTTTTGTATTATGGTTTTAGCAATCTACGCAAAGAAAGCCGGGATAGACAGAGAAGAGCTTGAGCGTGTAGCGTTTGAGCTTGTAAAACCGTTTGACAGGCTGACGCAGGAGCAAACAAACCGCTTCACAAGGGAAGATGTATTAGCAGCTTTGGAAATGTATAATGATAACTACATTACTTTTCCCATTGATAGCATTGTAAATCTAACCGACATTCCAATAGAGAAAAACAAGAGAAATCACAGGCGGCAAGAGCTACATTTGAAGATTGCCAGAGCAAACAAAGCAATTCTAAAAGAAGCCGGGGAAATGAAGCCAGAGGGCAGACCGACAAAGGAAGCAGAGGTAAAACGATGGCGGCAGCAGCACCCGGACGGCACGAAAGCAGAGTGTATTAAGGAAACAGGCATTTCAAAGCCAACGGTTTATAAATACTGGTCTTGACCCGCTCCGCAGGCTTGATTTATGGTTAAACCGGGTTTATAATGGGGTTGAGTGTTAAACCGGGTTTTCAAGGGGGGTTTAGAATGGAAAAAGACCTTTTGACAGTCAAGGAATTTGCGGATTTGGCGGGGGTTTCAGTCCAGAGTATCTACAAGAAGCTAGGCAAGGCAAACAACCCCATTCAACGGTATTTAAAAGTGGTTGATGGGGTTAAATACATTGAGCGGAGAGCCTACGCAATCTTGTATAGCTCCGCTCCCGCTCCAACAGCAGCGGAAGAAGCACCGCCGGCAATCGTGGAAGAGCAGACGCCGCCGCAGCCGGGAGAGAGTGAAGCACCGCCGCCGAAAAGCAGCACCGACAGAATACTAGATATTTTAGAGCAGCAGCTAGAGGAACAACGGCGGCAGCTCCAAGAGAAAGATAAACAGATAGCAGCACAAACAGAGCAGATAAACAGCCTTTTGGCACGGCTTGAAGAGAGCAGCCAAATTATAAACCAACAGCAGCAGCTAACGGCGATGAATGTAAAAGCATTGACCGGGGGAGAGAGCAAGGAAGAACCCGCCGCCGTTGATGTAGAGCCGCAGCCGCAGCCAGAAGAGAAACAAACAACGCCGCCGCCACCGCCGCCGGAAAAGAAAGGCTTTTTCAGTTTCTTTAAAAGAAAGGGATAACGATGGAAAAATACGATTTAAACAAGGATTTTCCAACACAGGAAGAATGGCTTGCCGGGTGTTCTCCAAAAGAAAAGCAAGATTTTATTTATGGCGGCTGCTGCTATGACATTGAAACAGGCGAGGGGCAAAGAGTTTTTACGCTCCGGGCAGCACGCAAATACACGCTAGAGCAGCTTTATTGTATTCAAGACAACATAATTATGAGTGATAGCGTAGATGGTTTAAACCCCGGAAAAGGCTGTATCAGCTTTGGAAATATCTTAAAGGCAATACAAGAGCATTACCCGCCGCCGACAAAGGCAGACCGAGAAGAAACAGAGCGGAAGCTATTGGAATTTAAGAAAGCACACCCGGAATTTTTTGGAGTGATTGACGATGCTTGACATTGAAACAATAGGCTTTTTCTTGTTTATGGAAGAGCAAGAGCAGCCGCCAGAAGAGGAAGAAGAGGAAGGAGAGGAAGAAAACAATGCTTGAATGGATAGAAGCAAACCCGCTCCCGCTCGCTTGCCAGAAATGCGAAGAACAACAGCAAAGGTATTTTGCCGCAGACGAAGCGGAAAAGCTGCGAATGGAGCAAGAGGAAGATTTTAATTGCGATTGCGGCAGCTGCGAACACGGCGGAGAGCGTTTTTATTTATCCCGCAAAGATGAATTGACATTACAACGCAAAGCCGCAGAGAAAGGCATAGAACGCCTACAAAGGAAGATTGCGGCAATAGATAAAGAATTAGCCAGTATGGAATGAGAAATTCCACGCCGATTTTTTGGGCGTTTCGTGGGAGTTTAGACCACACAAAACGGAGATGGAGCGTTAAAAAATATTTTGTCCCGTATTATACCCCC
>JAGARD010000110.1 GCA_017622415.1 Clostridia bacterium
CAAATCGAAGCCCACCTCTGCATAATCTTTTCCTACATCCTCGGAAATTGTAGAACCTACAATCTCACCGCTAATCGTATCAATAGCATAAAAGTTCACGCCCACATCAACGCGCAAAATCGAAAAAACGTAGGACAATTTATTTTTTTCTGCATTTTTCATTTCACTTTTCCTCCAATTAGGTTTTGAAATATCGAACTGGTTTGCCCGATTTCAAAACCGAATTATATACTAAATAATTTTACCATAATATGATATTAGTGTCAAGCCCAACCAGTCCAAACACATATAATATTCTAAAATTACGAATATTGATGCTTTTACTTGACTTTTTTGCATTTATGAGGTATGCTAATTAAAGATGTAATTTTCAACCTTTTTCCTAAAAATTGGAGTACATTATGAATATTTTAAATAAATTTCGCAAATCAATTATGCTTAGCTTTAAGCTTGCACTTATTCTTTCAATGACCTTTGTTTTTATTGGATGTTGGCAAAGCTACTATATCGAAGCGTTGTTCAGTAATAAAGGTAACTATGTTGTTGTTTTTTCATATCTGGTTATTCTTTTAGCCTTTAGCAATTTATACGGAGGACTTAAAATAGGCATACTTCGTTTACACGAGGTTATTTACAGTTTTTCGCTTTCTATGGTGTTCACCAACTTTGTTATGTATTTGGAGCTATCCCTTATAGCTCGCGATATGCTTAATCCGCTTCCGCTTCTCGGCTCTGTATTAATACAGCTTGTAATAATATTTTTCGGTTGCTACGCACTAAACACAGTTTATTATTCAATGTATCAACCGCACCATATTTTGGCTATAGTTCATCCAGACTACGACCAAACAAACATCGTTGCCAAAATGAGTAAAATTAAAGAACGCTATGCAATCGACCGCATAATAACCTCTGATACTAATGAGGACGAAATACTAAATGCAGTAAATGAATATGAGGCAATTTTGTTAGGTGATATTGAAAAATCACTTCAAAATAATATTTTGAGATATTGCTATAAGGAGCGTAAAAGAATATATATGGCTCCCTCAAGCAATGATATTATAATTAACAACAGTTATCAAAGTCAGATTTTTGATACACCCATTTTAATATGCAGAAATCGCGGTTTGACCATTGAGCAACAGCTTATTAAACGAGCTATGGATTTGTTGGTTTCATTAATCGGTCTTTTACTTGCAAGTCCGTTTATGATAATAATTGCCTTTGCTATAAAGCTTTATGACAGAGGACCTGTTTTCTTTAAGCAAAACAGAGTTACAAAAGACGGCAAGATTTTTAATGTTTTAAAATTCCGTTCAATGATAGTTGATGCCGACAAAAGAGCACTTAGAAAAGCCACATCTAACGATGACAGAATAACCCCTATAGGAAAAATAATTCGCCCATTAAGACTGGACGAGCTACCACAGCTTATAAATATTCTTAAGGGTGATATGTCCTTAGTTGGACCCCGACCCGAACGTACAGAAAATGTTTTTGAATACACTCAAATGCTTCCCGAATTTGATTTACGCCATAGGGTTAAGGCGGGGCTTACGGGATACGCACAAATTTACGGAAAATACAATACTTCACCACAAAATAAACTTAATATGGATTTAATCTACATTGAAAAATATTCAATCTTGCTTGATATTAAGCTTTTAATTATGACTATTAAAATTTTGTTTATGAGAGAAAGCACAGAGGGATTTTCGGATGAAGAAAGTATTATTGGAAGCACAAAGCTGTCCAATAGCACTTCTGAAAATAAAACGGAGGAATAAAAATGAGCGATTTCAATACAACTTTAGTAGTTATGGCAGCAGGTATGGGTAGTCGATTTGGTGGACTAAAGCAGTTAGAGCCTATTGGCTCCAACGGAGAGGTTTTACTTGATTATTCAGTATATGACGCTAAAAAAGCGGGCTTCAATAAGGTAGTATTTGTTATTAAGCACGCTATCGAAAAGGACTTTAGAGAAATAGTTGGCAAAAGAATTGAAAAGAAAATAGATGTTGACTATGCCTTCCAAGAGCTCGATAAGCTCCCCTCTGGCTTTACAGTCCCTGCCGACCGTGAAAAGCCTTGGGGCACAGGTCACGCAGTTCTTTGCTGTAAGGATTTTGTAACACAACCCTTTGCCGCAATTAATGCAGACGATTTTTACGGTCCCTCTGCCTACAAGCAGATTAATAACTGTCTTGCAAAGCAAACCGGCGATTACTGTATGGTTGGCTTCAGACTTAAAAACACCCTTACCGATAATGGTACGGTTGCACGCGGTATCTGCGAAACAAATTCATTAAATCACCTTACCAACATAACCGAAATCACCAATATTAAAGACTGTGCTTATGAGGATGCAAACGGCAAAAAAGTTATTCTTCCTCCCGATACCGTTGTTTCAATGAATATGTGGGGATTCACCACCGATTTGTTTGGATATTTAGAGGATGGATTTAATAAATTCTTAAATGAAAAAATTAATGTTCCCAAATCAGAATACTTCCTCCCCTTCCAAATTGACGAGCTTATTAAAAAAGGTAAAAAACAGGTTGAGGTGCTTGTTGCCGAAGATAAATGGTACGGTATGACCTATAAAGAGGATAAACCTGTTGTTAAAGCGGCAATTGCCGAAATGACTAAAAAGGGATTATACGACGGAATTTAATAGTTATAAACAAAAAAACTGCAATAAAATGCGACAAAGCATTTTATTGCAGTTTTTAGCTATTTTAAGGAATGTTTTTTACAAACATATCTA
The DNA here is from genome assembly GCA_017622415.1 of Clostridia bacterium. Lineage (GTDB taxonomy): Bacteria > Bacillota > Clostridia > Oscillospirales > Acutalibacteraceae > UMGS1279. The sequence continues at coordinate 2,771 of JAGARD010000110.1, forward strand.
CAATTTTAAAATCAAATATTAACCTTCAAGGTTTGACCCTGTTCAGCCGAAGCGAATGCGGCTTCCATAACCTGCATAACACGGCGGACCTCGGCATGAGTAACCATAATATCAGCCTTACCGTCAAGTGCTAAGCAGAAATTGCGGTAAAAATCGTGAACATCGCTTTCGGGACGTGGCACACGGTACTGCTTTAAAGTAACCTCATCACGCGGTGCCATAGTTTTGGTAATGCCCGCGGCAGTTTGAACTGGTAAAACATCCTTTTCGTTCCAAGCGGTCATAAGGGCAACCTCTGTTTCCTCTCGCCAATCCGAAATAAGCGCACTTCCCTTTTTGCACTGCATATAAAACCTTGGCATAGCAATAAAATTATATGTACCAACCTCAACATAAGCTGATTTACCGTTTTCAAACATCATATCAAGTCTAAAGCCATCATCAACCTCTGTGCCTGTAATATTGGTTGTAACACAATTAACGCTAACAATTTTTTCTTTGAAAATTTGAAGCAACTGATCAATAAGATGTACTCCCCAATCAAGAATCATTCCGCCGCCCTGTGCCTTAGTGCAACGCCAATCACTAGGAATACCTCTTGAGCCATGAATGCGAGATTCTATGCGAATAACATCACCAATCTCACCACTCTCAACAATACTCTTTATTGCAAGATAATCTACATCAAATCTACGGTTTTGGTGAACTGTAAAAAGCTTACCTGATTTATTGGCGGCATCAATCATTTCATCAAGTGCCGAAACAGACATTTCAACAGGCTTTTCACATATAACATTCTTTCCTGCATTAAGTGCTTTTATAACAAGCTCTTTATGGTCATCATTTGGTACCGCTATAACAACAGCATCTACCTTTTCATCACCTAAAACAGCTTCAAAGGACTCATACAAATTAATACCAAGCTCCTTTGCAGCAGCCATTCTTTTAGGGTCAATATCATAAGTTCCTGCAAGTGTCACAACATTGCTATTCATAATTTGCTTGCAATGCCATGTACCTTGACCGCCACAACCTATTACCGCGATATTTTTCATAAGAAATACACCTCAAAATCGCATTATTATTTATTTTAATATATCATAATTCTTAGCAATAAGCAATAATATTATTGCTTAAAAATAGTCAAATATTGCTATTTTAGGATTTTTATTGACAAATTTAAATATAGCTGATATAATATACAACAGATGTTATGCAACAGTTGTTATATATTGTTAGGAGTTGTTTTTATGCCCCCCACCCCAAAATATACTAAAAAGGAAATTACCGAGGTTGCATTTAAGTTTGTAAGAAAAAACGGTTATGACTTACTCACGGCAAGAGATTTAGCAAAAATGCTTAACACCTCTACTCGCCCTATTTTCACCGCCTTTGAAAATATGGAGGAGCTAAAAAAAGAAATAATTTATAAAGCCGCTGAGCTTTTTGGAAAATACAAAAGAAATGAAATAGAAAAAGAAAAATACCCCGAATATAAAGCACGTGGTATGGCATATATTCGATTTGCAAAGGAAGAAAAAAATCTTTTTAAACTACTTTTTATGCGCGACAGAACAAGCGAAACAGCTATTGAAGATATTTCAATTTCAGATGAAGTTAATATAATAACAAAAAACCTTTCGCTTTCTGATAAGGATGCCACAAGCTTTCATATTAAAATGTGGGTTATGATGCATGGCTTTGCAACAATGCTTGCAACAGGATATTTAGATTTAGATTTTGAGACAATAAGCAAAATAACAAGCGATGTATACAATGCTTTAAAGGACGGTGCAACCAATTGAAAAACATTATAGAAATTACAAATTTAAATAAAAGCTTTAAGGATGTTAAAGCGGTACAAAACCTTAGCTTTAAGGTTAAAGAGGGCGAGCTTTTTGCCTTTTTAGGTCTTAACGGAGCAGGAAAAAGCACTACTATTTCTATTATTTGCGGTCAACTTAAAAAGGACTCAGGCACCGTTTTAATTGACGGCAACAACATTGATAAAAGCGTAGAAGGAATAAAAAATGAGCTTGGTGTTGTTTTCCAAAATTCCGTTTTGGATAAGCCGCTCACAGTTAAGGAAAATTTAAAAAACAGAGCATCCCTTTACGGTATTACAGGCAATGATTTTTCTAACAGATTAAATGAGCTTTCTAAGCTTTTAGAACTTGATAAAATTTTAAACCGTCCCGTTGGAAAGCTTTCGGGCGGTGAACGTCGCAGGGCAGATATTGCAAGGGCTTTACTTCATAGTCCAAAAATTCTTATTTTAGATGAGCCTACAACAGGTCTCGACCCACAGACAAGGCATAATCTTTGGGAGGTTATTGGGGTACTCAGAAAGCAGACGGGAATGACGGTATTTTTAACAACCCACTATATGGAGGAAGCCGCCGATGCCGATTATATTGTTATATTAGATAACGGTAAAATTTCCGCCGAGGGAACTCCATTAGAGCTTAAAAACACATATAGCGGTGACTATATCACCCTTTACGGCGTTTTGGAATCGGATGTTAAAAATTTAGGCTATAATTATGAAGCAATTAGAGATGCTTTTAGAATTTCTGTACCAAGTACTGCGGTGGCGACCGATCTTATAATAAAAAATCCTGATATTTTTAAAGACTTTGAAATCACAAAAGGCAAAATGGATGATGTTTTTCTTGCTGTTACAGGAAAATCCCTTACAGCAAACGGAGGTGCTTTAAAATGAAAACAATTCGCTCTTTAATAAATAGAAACATTAAAATGTTTTTTAAGGATAAGGGCCTTTTATTCACTTCCCTAATTACTCCGATGATTTTGCTTGTTCTATATGCTACATTTTTGGGGAATGTTTATGAGGATTCATTCAGACAGATTTTAAACGCAATTGCACCTAATTTAAAGATATCAGACTCAATTATAAATGGTTGTGTCGGTGGTCAGCTTTTTTCTTCACTTCTTGCGGTTTGTACTGTTACAGTAACCTTTTGTTCTAATATGCTTATGGTACAGGATAAGGTAAACGGCTCAATAAATGACCTTACAATAACACCTGTAAAAGGCTCACAATTAGCTATTGGTTACTATGCTTCTACCTTTATTACCACGCTTATTATATGCCTTATTGCAACCGTTGCAAGCCTAATATATATTTGGACAATAGGTTGGTATTTAAATTTCACAGATATACTGTTAATTTTACTTGATGTATTTATTCTTGTTATGTTTGGTACTGCACTTTCAAGTATAATAAACTACTTTTTATCATCACAAGGACAAATTTCGGCGGTTGGAAGCATTGTTTCATCCTGTTACGGATTTATTTGCGGTGCATATATGCCAATTTCACAGTTTTCCAAAGGACTTCAAAATATAGTTGCGTTTTTGCCAGGTACCTATGGTACCTCCCTACTTCGCAACCATTCGCTAAGAGGTGTGTTTACTGAAATGAAAAGCCTTGGAATACCAAACCAAGCCATTGATGAAATAAAAAACTCCATAGACTGCAATATCTACTTTTTTGAAGATAAGGTTTCAATAAATACGATGTACCTTTACCTTGTTGGCTTTACCGTTTTGCTTGTAGTTATTTATGTTTTAATGAATTTGAAGAAAAGAAAAGCGAAATGATGCTTAAAAATCCTGAGTTCCCAAAAATAAGAACTCAGGATTTTTGTTACTTTTCTATTTGCGAAACGTGGGTTTCAAGGCAGAAGCCTTTATTACCGCATTCGGGACAGGTTAACTTACGGGTTTTATAGGTATGACTTGCCCAAAACATTTCTTTAAACTTCGGCTTAAACACCTTGTGGCACTCAGGACATATATAGGCAGTCTCCTTATAATAATAAGCAGAAAGCCAAATGGAAAGTATTACTACAATGCCCATTCCAATGCCAAATGCCCACCACATACCTGTGAAAATCGCAAGTAATAATGTTCCGTATTCAAATACTCCCATTACCGCCGCCATAATCCAAAGATTGCGTCTAAGTTTTTTCATTTTTTTGTTTGCTTCCATAATGCAAGCTACATCTGAAATATTTTTTAAGGTAAAATCGGTTTTATTTTTTACCTCATTTGAAAGCAGCTCCAAGCTTTTTAGCTTTTCCTGCCTCTCGGCGATTTCAGTATTTAAAATCTGCTTTTGTTCCTCTAAAAAAAGTTCAATAACCTTGGCAGAGCCGTCATCCTTTAATATTTGACCTATTACATTTATTGAAAGACCTATTTCCCTTAAAAAGCAAATAGCTTTCATTTTTTGAAGGTCATTTTCGGAATAAACTCGTCTGCCGCCCTCGCTTAGCTCACTTGGAGTTAAAATCCCGCGAGTATCGTAATACTGAACTGTTCTTACAGTTACATTACAGATTTTAGCAACCTCGCCTGTAGTATATTTTGACATAGCTTTTCACCTCCTGTGACTACATTATATTACATTACGTAGGGTTACAAGCAACCCCTCACCCTAGGGGATTTTTTAAATATTTCATTTTTATTATATATCATATAGCATTTTAGTCAAGAAAAAACCAAAAAATATTCTGTTTTTTAAAAAAAGACTATACATTTCGATTTAAATATAGTAAAATAAAAATGTATAATCAAAATTGAGGAGTAGATTTTATGAACAAAAAGCTTCTAAAGTTATTAGAAAAAAATGCACGTTATACCACCGCCGACCTTGCGACAATGCTGGGAATAAGCGAGAATGAGGTTTGTGCTGAAATAGAACAGCTTAAAAAAGACGGTGTTATTCGCGGTTTTAAAACTGTAATTGACTGGGAACGACTGGACAGTGCATACGTTTCTGCACTTATTGAGCTTAAAGTTACCCCTCAAGCCGATTCTGGTTTTGAAGATACAGCTAAAAAGATTATGAAATATGATGAGGTTGAAACCGTTTATTTAATGTCAGGCGGTTATGACCTATCAGTTATTGTAAAGGGCAAAACCTTCCAAGAGGTTGCTATGTTCGTTGGTAAGGTCCTAGCCCCGATGAAAGGTGTTATTTCCACCGCAACTCATTTTGTTTTGCGTCGCTATAAAGAGTTGGATGTTGTTCTTTGCGGTGACGAGGGCGACGATAGGGGGAACTTTTGGCTGTGATAGATTATACCAAAAAATTAAATCCCACCGCCACCAAAATAAAACCTTCGGGAATACGTCGATTTTTTGATATTTCCGAACAGATGGAAAACGTTATTTCATTAGGCGTTGGTGAGCCTGATTTTCAAACTCCTTGGCATATTCGCCACGCAGGCATTGAATCTCTTGAAAACGGTAAAACACGTTATACTGCTAATCGCGGTATGGAGGCTCTTAGAAAAGAAATTACAAGCTATATGAAACGGCGCTTTAGCCTTTCTTATGACCCTAATGAGGTTATTGTTACGGTAGGCGGAAGCGAAGCGATTGATTTAGCTGTGCGTGCTTTAGTACAGTCAGGTGATGAGGTTTTAATACCTCAGCCAAGCTTTGTTTGCTACGAGCCTATTGTTCAGCTTGCAGGCGGTGTTCCCGTTATTGTTGAGCTTAAGGCAGATAACGATTTTGTTTTAACCCCCGAGCAATTGGAAGAAAAAATCACCGATAAAACTAAAGTATTGGTACTGCCATACCCCTCAAATCCGACAGGCGGAATTATGTCAAAAGAGGCTTTAGAAAAAATAGCACCCGTAATTAAAAAGCATGATTTAATGGTTATTTCTGACGAAATTTATGCCGAACTTACATACAGCGGAGAACGCCATGTTTCGATTGCCGAAATCGACGGTATGTGGGAACGCACGGTTATTGTTTCGGGATTTTCCAAAACATATTCGATGACAGGCTGGCGTTTAGGCTACGCTTTAGGACCAGACCCAATAATTGCTCTTATGACCAAAATTCATCAGTTTGCAATTATGTCTGCCCCTACCACCTCGCAGTACGCTGCTATTGAGGCTCTTAAAAACGGTGATGCAGACATTAAGCGAATGGTTGATGAGTATGACACTCGCCGCCGCTTAGTTGTAAACGGATTTAATAAAATCGGTCTTACCTGCTTTGAGCCCCTTGGTGCTTTTTATGTTTTTCCCTGTATTAAGTCAACAGGTCTTACCAGTGAGGAATTTTGCGAAAAGCTTCTTTATTCTAAAAAGGTTGCTATGGTGCCAGGTACGGCTTTTGGCGACTGCGGAGAGGGCTTTGTTCGTGTTTCCTACTGCTATTCGGTAGACCATTTGAAAGAAGCCTTAATACGCACAGAAGAATTTATAAAGGAACTTAAAAATAGTGAAAAATAAAAAAATATCTGCTCTTACAAACGCTAAAATAAATCTTGAGCTTGATGTTCTTTGCAAACGCCCTGACGGTTATCACGATATTTCTACCGTTTTTCAGTCGGTAAATCTTGCCGATGAAGTTACAGTTGAGGTAAAAGACGGAAACGGCATAACCATCAAAACCGAGGGTGCCGTTATTGAAGGTGAAAATCTCGTTACAAAAGCAACAAAACTATTTTTAGAAAAAATTAAAACCACTGCTTTTGTTAACATTAGGCTTAAAAAGCAAATTCCGATTTCAGCAGGGTTAGCGGGTGGAAGTGCCGATGCCGCCGCAGTTTTAACCTGTCTTAATCGCTTATTTAAAACCCCTTTAACTACAGATGAATTACTTGATTTAGCGTTACATCTTGGTGCAGATGTCCCATTTTGTTTGTTAGGCGGCACCTACCTTGCCGGTGGAATTGGTGAAAAGTTAACTCCTCTTAGCTATGTGGGTGATTATGATGTTGTTTTAATAAAGCACCACAAAAAAGGCTCAACGGGCGAAATGTATTCACGCATTGATAATCTTTCTATTCCCCATTTATCCGAAGCTGACAGCCTTTTAACTCATATAAAAGATAATTTACAAAATATTGCACCGCAAATTTCATACAACAGCTTTTTGTATGCATCAGATGATAGATCCGAGCAAGAAAAGATTTGCAAAGTTTTGCTTCAAAAGGGTGCATTTTTATCGGGGCTTTCAGGTAGCGGACCTACTGTTTTTGGACTTTTTAAAAACATTCCTGATAGCTTAATAGATTTTCTTAAAGAAAAATACAAAGAAGTTTACACCTGCAAAACCTGTAGCTACGGAATAAAAATAATTGAATAAATAATTTAAAACACTCCCATACTGTTTTTGTACTTAAACCAAAACAAATAAGGAGTGTTTTTATTATGCAATTATTAAAAAGATTTTTCAGTAAGGATTTTTTAAAAAGAGATTTAATTACCGCTATACTTGCAGCAATGCTTTTCAGTATGATTTTTTCTCTTGCGGGATTTGAGGCAAAGTGCAATGATTTAAAACAAAATATTTTAAGACTGCACATAATAGCCAATTCAGACAGTGCAGAAGACCAAGCACTAAAGCTTAAAATCCGTGATGAGCTTTTGAAAAAATCAAATGGTCTTTTTGAAACGGCAGGAAACAAAGAGCAAGCAATTAAACTAGTGAATGAAAACACTGATTTTTTAAAAGAAGTTGCACACGAAGTATTGCTAAAAGAGGGCAAAAATCAGCCTGTAAGCATCAGCGTAGGAAAAGCGTATTTTGATACACGTGTTTATGACAACTTCACCCTGCCCGCAGGCGAATATGAAGCTGTAAGGGTTTTAATAGGCAAGGCCGAGGGCAAAAATTGGTGGTGTGTTATGTTCCCGTCAATGTGCGTTCCTGCCGCCGAAAAGGAGCATAAACTAACCGAAGCTGTTAATGAAAAGTCTGCTGAGATAGCAGAAAACGCACCCCGTTACGAGATGCGTTTTAAAATAATTGAATGGTATGAAGCGGTAAAAAATAAGCTTAAAAATATTTTTTAATTAATAGATTTAATTGCATTATTCTCGGTATTAACCACCGCTTTTATAACATCCCCCACCTTAATAAAAGGTAGATTGGGGCTTACACCTATGCCGACGGTATAAATTTTGCCGTCGGTTGCTTTTATATAATAGACTGTGTTTCCGTCTACAACCGCCGAGGAAACAGCCTCAACCGTTATTGAAATATCGGTGGTAACGGGCTCGGGCTTTTCTTCTTCCTTAATACCGCCAAGGCTTCTAAGAAGCCTGCGATATTCAGCATCAGCACCTGCAATAGTGTCGGCAACGCCTACTATTTGATAATCGGCTACCGAAACAAAGGAATAAGCCTTAACAAGTCCTGCATTATCCTTAAGACTTATAAAATATGATGGTGTATCAGCAACATTTACAAGTATCGGGAAGGTTGCATTATAATTTTTCTCTTGTATCATTCCCTCTGCCGATTCCATTGCCGAATACTCCTCTGCACCGTTCATAGTGTATTGGCGTGCCTCTTTTGTGCGAAGATTTACTAATATAAAACCTATATTAGAGGCATCATCCACAACAGATGTGATACCCGTGTACATCCAAACATCATCATCAAGGGCAATATAATTATA
>JAGARD010000111.1 GCA_017622415.1 Clostridia bacterium
AACACCCCCGATGAGGAGGATTAATTTGGAAACTACAAAAGGTAATTTTATTACCCTTTCAGAAGCCGCCGAATTTTTAAAGGCTAAGGATAACTTTGTTATTTTAACACATCAAAATCCCGACGGCGACACCCTAGGTTCGGGCTTCGGTCTTGCCATGCTGCTTGATAAAATGGGTAAAAAAGCGACGGTTATTTGCCCTGACGAATTTCCCGAAAAGTATTCATATTTCACATCCTTGGCACCACAGAATGCCGATTTTAATCAGAAAACCACTGTGGTTGCCGTAGATGTTGCCGACTCTAAGCTTTTGGGAAAGCTAGAGGCTGAATATGCATCTAGGGTTGAGCTTTGCATTGACCATCACGTTTCAAATATCGGCTATGCGGCTGCTACCTATTTAGATAGCGATGCCGCCGCCAACTGTGAGTGTATCTACGATTTGGCAAAGGCTCTTTCGGTAGAGATTGATAAAAATTTGGCACTTGCTCTTTACACGGGTATTTCAACCGATACGGGTTGCTTCAGATTTTCCAACACCACCGCAAAAACCCATCGAATAGGTGCCGATTTAATTGAGCTGGGTATTGATACCGCCGAAATCAACCGTATTATGTTTGAAACCAAAAGCCGCATAAGGGTTGAGCTTGAAAGAATGGCACTAGAGGCTATGGAGTTCTATTTTGAAGATAAATGTGCCGTTATAACCGTAACCCGTGAAATGTATGAAAAAACAGGCTGTAAGGATGAGGATTTAGAGGGAATTACCTCTATTTCCCGCAGTATTGAGGGCGTTATGGTTGGCGTCACCCTTAGGGAAAGACTGGAGGGCGGCTTTAAAATCTCAGTTCGCACCTATCCGCCTATAGATGCATCTGAAATATGCAAAAGGGTAGGCGGAGGCGGTCATATACGTGCCGCAGGCTGTCAGCTTTCAGCCGAATTTACCGCCGAGCAGGCAAGGGCAGAAATTCTTAAAGCTGTAAAGGCAGTTATGGAGGAAAATCTTGCAGGGACTGTTACTGATAAATAAGCCGGAGGGAATAACCTCCTTCGGTGCCGTGGCTAAAATTAAATGGCTGCTCCACACAAAAAGGGTGGGGCATACAGGAACGCTTGACCCTATGGCGACGGGCGTTTTGCCGATTTTGGTAGGCCGTGATACCGTACTTTCCAGCCATCTTTTGGATGCCGATAAGGAATACATTGCTGATGTTAAGCTGGGAATTACTACCGATACCTTGGATAAAACAGGAACGGTTTTATCTAAAAGCGATGTAAATATATCAAAAGAGGAGCTTGAAACTGTTTTAAAGGGCTTTTTAGGTAAGCAAAAGCAGGTTCCGCCTATGTATTCCGCCCTTAAAAAGGATGGTGTTCGTCTTTATGACTTGGCACGTGAGGGCAAGGAAATAGTACGTGAGCCGCGTGAAATAGAGATTTTCGAGCTTGAGCTTTTAGCTTTTTTGGGCGATGAGTTTAAAATTCGAGTGCTTTGCTCTAAGGGCACATATATCCGCTCCCTTGCCGATGATATTGGCAAAAAACTAGGTACAGGAGCAACCCTTACCGCCCTTAAACGCACCAAAACGGCAGGCTTTAAAATCGAAGAATGTGTGGATTTGGAGGACTTAACCCCCGAAAACACAGCCACATTTTTAAAAAGTGCCGAAAATGCAGTTTTAAATTATCCGTTTTTAACCGTTTCCGAAAAGCAGGCTTTACGCTTTTCAAACGGCGGTGAGCTTTCACTCGAAAGGCTTCATTTTAAGTCTGAGCCTAAAAATGGAGAAATCTACCGCGTAAAAAACGGGGACAGATTTTTTGGTCTCGGCGAGGTGGATTATGAAAAATCCGCCCTAAAAATTAAATGTTTAACAATAACTAGAGACTAGATGACTAAACCGATAAATTGTAGGTTGAAAGGCGTTTCGCCTTTCAACCCTGTAGGGAACTACCTATGTGTTTTCCACATAAATACCGCAATTTTTGTTTTTTCTACGGTATAATTTACCCGATAACCTACAAATTATCGGCTCAGATATCCAGCATCCAGCATCTAGTATCTAGTATCTAGTACGAAAGGAAGTGCAATATGCCCGAATATGCAGTAGCCCTCGGTACCTTTGACGGACTTCATTTAGGGCATAAGGCGGTACTTAACAGCGTTTTAAAAAAAGGCGTTACCCCTCTTGTGCTTACCTTTAATTTACCACCAAAATTTAATTCAAAAAACAATCTTTTAATGACCCCTGAGGATAAAATCAAAGCCATTTCAAGGCTTGGTATAAAGACCGAGATTATGGACTTTGAAAAGGTTAAGGATATTTCGGCTGATGAATTTTTGACCTTTATTAAAAAGGAATTTTCACCGAAAATAATTGCTACAGGTTACAATTTTCGCTTTGGCAAGGGGGCTTTAGGCACCACCGAGCAGATAGCTGATTTTTGCAAAGAAAATTCGGTTGAATTTATCTGTGCCGATGCTGTTTTAGTAGAAAACGAACCTGTTTCCAGCACTCGAATAAGAAATTTGATTTCGCTGGGTGAAATCAAATCGGCAAACAAAATGTTAGGAAATTATTTTTGCTTTTCGGGTGAAATTTCTCACGGGGATGAGCGAGGCCGCACAATGGGATTTCCAACCCTTAATATCCCTTATCCCTTAGAGTTAGTTACCCCGAAATTCGGTGTTTACGCAAGTATGGCTGAAATTGACGGTAAAAATTATAAAGCCGTTACCGATATTGGCGTCAGACCCACCTTTAAAACCGATTATGTTATAAGCGAAACCCATGTAATGGATTTTGAGGGTGATCTCTACGGAAAAACGGCTAAAATTCACCTTGTGGATTTCATAAGGGGCGAAACAAAATTCAGCGGAATTGATGAGCTTAAAGCGGCTATTTCAAATGATAAAAAAACCGCCGCCGAAATATTAAAAAGTGTTGTTTAAAAAGCAAATTGCTTTTACATAAATTAATTTTAAATTAGTTTTCTTTTTTTGAAAGGAGAATTACAAATGCAAGAAATTAATAAGCTTTGTATGGGCTGTATGAGTAGTCTGAACGGTGAAACTGTCTGCTCGGTTTGTGGCTTTGACAGCAGTAAGTATGATGAGCCCAATGCACTTCCGCTCCGTACTATGCTTGCGGGTAGGTATCTTGTGGGCAAGGTGCTCAGTGCAAACGGCGAGGGCTTTACCTATTTAAGCTTTGATACCGTTACAGAATCTGTTGTAAAAATAAGTGAATATTTCCCATCGGGACTTTGCTTTAGAAACGCAGATGCCACCGTTACCATAAACGGTGATACATCTTACATTTACAACGAAGGCATTATGAAGTTTATTGAACTGCATAAAACCCTTGCGGGTCTTTCTGACCTTTCGGCAGTTTACAGAATTATTGATATTTTTGAGGTTAACAATACCGCCTACTGCGTTACCGAGCATTTGCAAGGAATAACCCTAAAGGAATTTTTAATTCGCAACGGCGGGGTACTTAGCTGGGAGCAAATTCGACCCCTTTATTTACCCCTTATAAACGCAGTTCGTACCCTACACGAAAACGGAATAATCCACGGCGGAATTTCACCCGAAACCCTTATTGTGGGTCGTGACGGCAGAATTCGTATAACAGATTTCTTAATATCGGCAGTCCGTAATGCTAAAAGTGAAATGAGTGCACAGCTTTATCCTGGCTTTGCGGCTATTGAGCAGTATCGCGGTGAGGAGCTTACCCCCGCCACAGACGTTTATGCCATTGGTGCAACCCTTTTCAGAACACTTACAGGCAATCCGCCACCTGATTCCAAACAGCGTTTAGAAAGCGACAATATGACCTTTTCACGTTCGGTTGCCGAAAAGGTGCCAAGAAGCGTGCTTGTTGCAATGGCAAATGCACTTCAGCTTGAGCCTGCAAACCGCACTAAAAAAATAGAGGATTTAAAGGCAAATCTTCAAGCGGCAGAGTCGGTAGTTCAGCCTGAGACTGAAGTTAAAAAAGGCTCTGTCAACGGCAAAAAATCGGGCGGAGGAAACAAAAAATATGTTTTAATTGCTGCACTTGCTACCGCTCTTATTTTGGCAATAATCGCAGGTATTTTCTATGTTGTAAGTCAAAATGATGATGAAGATACCGCTTCGGCTTCATCTGAAATTATATCAAGCTATGAATCATATCACACAATAAGTGCATCCTCTACTCCCGAAAAGCACCTGTCAGTACCCGATTTTTCAGGCAAATCCTTGGCAGAGCTGCTTGCTAACAATGAGTATGCCGAGTGGTTTGATTTTAAGGTTGTTAAAAAAGAATATAACAACAAGGTATCACGTGGTAAAATCTGTGCTCAGTCGGTACAAATCGGTACCTCTGCTAAAAAAGGTACAGTTGTTGAGTTTACTGTTAGCCTAGGCCCCGAGGAGGTAACAATCCCCAAAGCCTTAAAGGGTATGAATAAAGATCAAGCCCTTATTGAGGTGTTAAAGCTTGGTATTGATTATAACAATGTAACAGTTATAGGTAAGCTTGGCGAAGAAACAACCGAGGAGTTTGTTGTTTTTGAAACCTCTCCCAAAATGGGTGAAAAAATGAAGCCCGATGAAGCAATTACAATCTACTATAACACAAATGTTGTTCAGCCCGAAAGCTCCTCTGAACCCCAGAATCCTTATGACGAGGGCTACTACAACGAATACTACGGTAATTAGTCAATGAAAAAATATATTTTAGCTTTAGACCAAGGCACAACCAGCTCCCGCGCAATTTTATTCTCCCGCGCGGGAGAAATTGTATCTACAGCCTCAAAGGATTTTGAGCAGATTTTCCCCCTTCCCGGCTGGGTGGAGCAAAATCCTATGGATATTTTAAATAGTCAGCTTTATTCCCTTAAAAAGGCGGTAGAGGATAAAAATATTTCTCCGTCGGAGATAGCTGCGGTGGGCATTACCAATCAGCGTGAAACGGTAATAGTTTGGGAAAAGGAAAGCGGAAAGCCTATATGTAATGCTATTGTTTGGCAGTGCCGCCGTACCGCCGACTACTGTGAAAATCTAAAGGCACGGGGTCTTGAAGAATACATTAAAAATATCACGGGACTGCCCATTGATGCTTATTTCAGCGGTACAAAAATAAAATGGATTTTGGATAATGTTCCAAACGCCCGACAAATGGCTGAAAAAGGCAAGCTTCTTGCAGGTACTGTAGATAGCTGGCTGATTTGGAATTTAAGCGGAGGAAAGCTACATATAACCGATGTTTCCAATGCATCCCGCACAATGCTTTTTGATATAAATACCTTGGAATATTCTAAAAAGCTCTGTGATACAATGGGTATTCCAATGAATATGCTTCCAAAGGTTGTTTCTACAAGTGAAATTTACGGTGAAATTGACTGTGCCGCACTACCCGAATATAAGGGTATTCCCATTTGCAGTGCGGTGGGTGACCAACAGGCATCTCTTTTCGGGCAGTGCTGTTTCGGTGTGGGAGATACCAAAAACACCTACGGAACGGGCTGTTTTACACTTATGAATATTGGAAAAAAGCCTGTTTTATCCAATAATTTAATAACAACAGTCGGCTGGAAAATCGGTGAAAATACTGTGTATGCCGCTGAGGGAAGTGTTTTTAACGCAGGCTCCTCCATAAAATGGCTCAGAGATGAACTGGGTATAATAAATAAGCCCAGCGAGTGCGACAGCCTTGCCGAAACCCTTTCGGATAACGGCTCAGTTTACTTCGTTTCGGCTTTTACGGGTCTAGGTGCACCACATTGGGATATGTATGCCAGAGGCACCCTTACGGGGCTAACGCGAGGTACAGGCAAAGCACATATCTGTCGTGCCGTTTTAGAGGGCATTGCCTATCAGGTGACCGACCTAGTTCGTGCTATGGAACAGGAATACGGTTGCCCAATCACCGTAATTAAGGTGGACGGCGGTGCATCGGTAAGTCGATTTTTAATGCAGTTTCAGTCCGATATGCTTCGTATAGAGGTAAAACGGCCTAAGGTTACCGAGGCTACCGCATTTGGTGCCGCCTTGCTGGCGGGTCTTGCTGTGGACTTTTGGCAAAGCACCGACGAAATAGCAAGAATGGTGGAAAAGGGCGGCTATACCGTATTTTCACCCGAAATATCCCTTGCCGATGCCGATAAGCTTTATAGTGAGTGGAAAACGGCAGTAAAACGCACCAAAAGTGAGATTTAATACCAATAAATAAGCATTTACAAATTTTTGTGATGTGGTATAATTAGTTTAGCGTAGTTTAACGCAAATATTATAGGAGGCAGTTATTATGTTAAGAAAATTACTGACATTTTTGCTTGTTTTTATGCTTATGCATTCTCTTACTGCTTGCGGTGGCGGCAGTGATTGGAAAAATACCTTAAAGGAGTACGAGGCATTTATTGACGAGTATGTTGAGCTCCTACAGGATTATTCTAAAAATCCAACCGACCCTGATATTGAGAAAAAGGCAGAAGAGATGGCAAATAAGGCTGATGAGTGGAGCGAAAAAACCGAAAAGGTTAGAGAGCAGATAAAAGGCACCGCTGATGAAGCTGAATTTAATCAACAAATTTTGGATATAAGCGGTAAGCTTATAAAGGCTATCGGCGGAGCGGGTATTATGGATCAGGTTATGGATGGCGTTGAGCAAGAATATGGCTCCGAAATGGTAGATAATGTATTAGACTATTATGGAGAAGATATAGGCTGAGCCCTTAACAAAAAACTTTAGTTAATAAAAAGCGTGGCGAGGATAAAACCTCTGCCACGCTTTTTATAGTTTATAGTGTTAACATTAAATTCTCTTTAAAAATCTTAAAGGATTGTTCCATCGGGTTTAAACAGGGGTAATTCTTCAAGGAAAATAATGTCGTCTCGTTTTTTTGCATCACCCTCAGCCAAAACGGTCATTTTACCAACGGTAATTCCGCCTGCCCTATTGACTAATTCCTCAATTGCACGAAGCGACTCACCTGTGGATATAACGTCATCTACAATTAAAATTCGCTTGCCTTTCATTTTTTCGGCATCGGCGGTGTCAAGGAAAAGCTTTTGGTCGGCGGCGGTGGTAATTGAACGAACACTTACCTCAATAACCCCCGTCATATAAAGCTTTGGTGCCTTGCGAGCCAAAAAGTAGTATCCATCATTATTAAGACGTGCCATTTCGTGACCAAGTGGAATACCCTTAGCCTCGGCTGTGATTATGTAATCATATTCGGGGGCACGCTTTAAAAGCTCCTTTGCACAGGCGGTGGTAAGCTCGGTATCGCCGAACATTACAAATGCACCAATATAAAGATTTTCGTTTACGGGACAAAGGGGTAAATTGCGTTCAAGTCCTGCTATTTTCATTTTATGATAAAGCATTTTTAAAAACTCCTTTTGGTAGATTTTATAAAACTATTATATTACTTTTAAAGCTATAGGTCAAGCAAAAAGAACTTATAAAGGCATACTTACATTTCGTCGGCTAATGATTTGCGTTTTTTCCATATCCCTGAAAGGAAATATATCATACTGGGTATGGCAAAGCCGTAAGGAGCAAGACCGTAGCCCAAAACAAAGCCAAAAAAGCCTAAATTAAGTACAATTCCAAATAGCCAGCTAAGACCTATTCTAAGTGCAACACCATCTAAAATTGCAAGTGCCATACTAAGCTTTGCATTGCCTATTCCCTGAACAAAGGCTCCGCTGCCGCGCATTATGGCAAAGGCGGGGAACATCCAAAGAATTGCCGCTATAAAGGTGCTCGACATTTTGTGTACTGCGGGGTCGCTTGAGAAAAGGGTAAAAAGCTCTTTTCCGAAAAGCAGATATAGCATAATGCAAAAACAAGTGAATATTCCCGAATAAATCCACGCCCAGTAAACAACTTTTTTGGCTCTTTTTTGTTCTCCCGCACCTATGTTTTGGCTTATCATAGGCATAGCGGCATACTGTATACCCATACAAAGCTTGTTTATAATATCGTCAATTCGTACTCCAACTCCAAAGGTTGCAGATGCCACAACTCCAACGCTGTTTATAAGCGAGTTTACAAAAAGCATAGAAAGATTTATAAATCCCGACTGAATTGCCATAGGAGTGCCGAGAGATACTATCATTTTTGAATATTTTTTATTTGGAGCAAGGCTTTTTACCTTAAAATCAAAGCCAAATTCTTTTTTATGCTTATAAAGATAGAAAAGTGAGAACAAAAATGAAGTCGCTTGTCCTATTATGGTTGCCCACGCGGCACCCGCAACACCCCAGCCTAAAAGACCTGTAAAAAGGTAGTCTAAAATAAGATTTATTACCGATGCAATAGCAATAAACAAAAGCGGCCTTTTGGAGTCACCCATTCCCCTTAGTACCGCAGAAACCATATTATAGCCCGCGGTAAAAATCAAACCTGCCGTGCATATAATCAGGTAATCCATTGCCATAGTATAGGATTGGACAGGGATTTTCATAATATTTAAAATCCAATACCGAATAATAAGTATTGCGACTGTAAGAAAAATAGAAAACGCTGCCACAATTGTAAAAAGCGTGCCTATTATATTATTCATTTCTTTTTTCTTGCCCGAGCCAATTGCCTGTGAAACCAAAATCTGACCCGCGTTTGAAATACCAAGGCATATCATTACGGCGAAGTTTATAATCTGACTGCTTTGTGATACCGCCGAAAGCCCCGCAGTACCAACGAAATTGCCTACTATTACCATATCAATAGTGCTATAAAGCACCTGAAGTGCGTTTGATGCCATAAAGGGAAGTGTAAACCAAAAAAGCTGTTTTGGTATACTTCCGTTTGTGAAATTTTTTGTGAGATTTTTACCTGCCATTTTATTCGACCTTTGCCTTAATTTCTATTTTGATAAAAAAGTACATACAAAGTATAACATACAAATTTTGTGGGTGCAATGTTTTTATCTATAAAACTAATCTAAAAATTAACAAATAGGTCTTTATTTTTCGGCTTGCTTTTGGTATAATGTATTATGTATTATTTTATTCATTTATCGAAAGGATTTTTATATATGGGCTTTTTAGAAAAAATGTTTGGAAATTACAGTAAAAAGGAAATTAAAAGAATTATTCCCTTGCAGGAAAAGGTGCTTTCCTTAGAGGAGAAATATAAAAAGCTAACCGATGCCGAGCTTAAGGCAAAAACAGCTGAATTTAAAGAGCGTCTTGCGGCTTTAGAAACCTTGGATGATATTCTTCCCGAGGCATTTGCTACCTGTCGTGAGGCAAGTGCCCGTGTGCTTGGTATGCGTCATTTCCCCGTACAGATTTTGGGCGGTATTGTGCTTCATCAGGGACGAATAAGTGAAATGAAAACGGGTGAGGGTAAAACCCTTGTGGCTACTCTGCCCGCATATCTTAATGCACTTTCGGGCAAGGGCGTTCATATTGTTACGGTAAACGATTACCTTGCAAAGCGTGACTCGGAATGGATGGGCAAGCTCTATGGATTTTTAGGTCTTTCGGTTGGTCTTATTATCCACGGCATGAACAGCGAGGAGAAAAAAGCCGCTTATGCCGCCGATATAACCTACTGTACAAATAATGAGCTGGGCTTTGATTATCTTCGTGATAATATGGCAATTTATAAGGAACAACGTGTTCAGCGTGAGCATAATTTTGCTATTGTGGATGAGGTTGACTCTATTTTAATCGACGAGGCAAGAACTCCCCTTATTATTTCGGGTAGGGGCGAGGAGTCTACAAGCCTTTACACCGCCGCAAATCGTTTTGCCAAAAAGCTTAAAATGGTTAAAGTTGTCCAGACCGATGATAAACAAAGCGACGAGGAAAACAACTATGACGGCGACTATGTTGTAGATGAAAAGGCAAAAACCGCAACCCTCACTCCCGAGGGTGTTAAAAAGGCTGAGGCGGAGTTTAAAATTGATAATCTTACCGATGCCGAAAATATGCTTATTGCACATCATATTAATCAGGCAATCAAGGCTCACGGTATTATGAAACGTGACGTTGATTATGTTGTAAAAGACGGCGAGGTTATTATAGTTGACGAGTTCACAGGTCGTTTGATGTTCGGTCGCCGTTATAATGAGGGTCTGCATCAGGCTATTGAGGCTAAGGAGGGTGTTAAGGTAGCAAGTGAGTCCAAAACCCTTGCAACCATCACGTTCCAAAACTTCTTCCGCCTTTATTCCAAGCTTTCGGGTATGACTGGTACCGCCCTTACCGAGGAGGCAGAGTTTAGAAAAATCTATAACTTAGATGTTGTAGAAATTCCCACAAACAAGCCCGTTATCCGTGAGGACAACAACGACGTTGTTTATAAAACCGAGCTTGCAAAGTTTGGTGCGGTTATTAAACAAATAAAGGAATGTTATGAAAAGGGTCAGCCTGTATTGGTGGGCACCGTTACCATTGAAAAATCCGAAATACTCAGCACAATGCTTAAAAAGGAAGGTATCCCTCACAACGTGCTTAATGCAAAGCATCACGAAAGGGAGGCTGAAATTATTGCTCAGGCTGGTAAATTCGGCTCTGTTACCATTGCAACCAATATGGCTGGTCGTGGTACCGATATTATGCTTGGCGGTAACGCAGAATTTTTAGCAAGGAAAGAGCTTAAAGCAGAGGGCTACAGTGATGAAATCATAGCCGAGGCAACAGGCTATGCCGATACCGATAACGAGGATATTTTGGGTGCAAGGGCAAAATTTGCCGATTATATGGCTAAATTCAAGGCCGAAATCGCTCCCGAAGCCGAAAAGGTAAGGCAGGTAGGCGGTCTTTCAATCATTGGTACCGAGCGTCACGAATCACGCCGAATTGATAATCAGCTTCGTGGTCGTGCGGGTCGTCAGGGCGACCCAGGCAACACTAAATTCTATGTATCTCTTGAGGACGATTTAATGCGTCTTTTCGGCGGCGAAAGGGTAGGCCGTATTATGTCTATGCTTAAGGTGGATGAAACTCAACCCCTTGAGGCAGGACTGCTTTCAAGCTCTATTGAAAACGCACAGGGTATGGTAGAATCAAGAAACTTCGGTATCCGCGAAAGAGTTTTAGAGTATGATGATGTTATGAATAAACAGCGTGAGCTTATCTACAAGCAACGCAATCAGGTGCTCGACGGTGAGGATATTAAGCAGAAAATCCGTAATATGGTTGAGCTAACTCTTAAAGAGGAGATTGCGAGCTATATAAACGAAGATGATATTAAAGATAACTGGAACTTTGCTCCCCTTAAGGAGCGTTTTAGCTGGCTTTTAAAGGACGGCGATTTGGAATATACCGTAGAAGAGCTTAACGACCTTGAATATGAGGATATTGAAAAGCTTTTTGTTGACCGTGCAAATGAGCGTTTAAATGCCAAGGAAGAACGATATACCGAAGAAAAAATGCGTGAGATAGAGCGTTATTTGCTTCTTAAAACGGTTGACGAGCATTGGATGGAGCATATTGATGCTATGGATGAGCTCCGTCAGGGTGTGGGACTTCGCAGCTACGGTCAGCATAATCCCGTACAGGAATACCGAAACGACGGTACCGATATGTTCAATAATATGACCGATTCTATACGTCGAGAAACAGCTATGAGAATTCTTATGGTTGAATTTAAAACCAACGAAGAGGTAAAAAGAGAAAAGGTAGCCGAGGAAAATGAAACCTCAGGCGATGGCAGTATAGACCGTACCGTTCGCGGTAAGGGAATTGTCAGCAAAAATGCTCTTTGCCCCTGTGGAAGCGGTAAAAAATATAAGCGTTGCTGTGGCAAGGATGTAGAATAAAACCTTGTATTTGCTTTGACTTTTTTAATAATGTGGTGGTAGAATGATTAAAAATTTAAAGGTTTGTGATATGGCGGTTCAGCTTTCAGCCGAGCCACCATACCGTTTTACATTTGAATATGAAGGCATAAAGCCTAAAAAAATCTTATCACAAATTTTAAATAAAAAGGGCGATACTGTTTGGCAAAGCGAGGGCGATTTTAAGCTACCCTATGTTTTGGCAAAAACCGACCTTGAAAGACTTGGCGACTATACCTTTAAGGTAACGCTTGCACTGGAAAATGGCGAAACCGATACTGCAGAAGCTAATTTCAAGGTTGGATTACTAGGTGATTTTGAAAACGCCGAGTATATAGGTGCCGCCTTTTCGGATACTGCCCCCATTTTGCACAAAACCTTTGAGGTTGCATCTACCGAAAATACCGTTTTATATCTGTTAACACTAGGCTTTTCAAAATGCTATATTAACGGTAAGCCCGTAAGTGATGATTATTTTGCCGCTAATTCCGACTACCATAAACGAAGCTATGATAATATGCAGCTTGCTTATCCTCTTAATGATGAGTTTTCCTATTCGCAGTATTATAGAGCTTATGATGTGTCTAACCTTTTGGAACAGGGCGAAAATCATATTGCCGTAATTTTGGGCAATGGTTGGTATAATCAGTGTGCCCGTATTGATGAGGGACATATGGAATATGGCGAGCCTAAAATTCGCCTTATGCTTAAAGCGGGCGAAAAAACCTTGGTTTCAAATGAGGAGTTTGAAGCACTCCAAAGCCATATAATTTACAACCAACTTTTTGTGGGTGAAATGCACTATAACAGCGATATTTTTTATCCTGCTCTTTTCGGTGACGGAGATGAAATTTACTCGGTAACGGTCTATCTCCCTGAAGAAGCGGTACTTCGTGCGGCACATTTCCCCGCCGACAGGGTGGTAAACAGAATTACCCCTACCCTTATTAAAGCAGATGAAAAAGGTGCGCTTTATGATGCGGGTCGAAATCTGACAGGGGTTGTAGAAGTTAAAACCTCAGCCGAATACGGCGAAAAAATAACACTTACATTTGGTGAGTGGTTGGATGATAAAGGTGAGCTTTATACCCTTTCTGCAGGGTATGATGTTCAAACTGATGCGTTTATTGCATCGGGCAGAGAGGGCGAAATATTTTCGCCAATTTTCGCTTGGCACGGATTTAGATTTTTTAAGGTTGAAGGCTACGTTACAGAGCTTACCGTTTTGGAAATTCAGGCCGATTTAAAACCTAAAGGTAAAATCATAACCCCGAATACACTTTTAAATTCTGTAATTCAAAACTATCAAAATTCGCAGTGGAGCAATATGCATTGCGGTGTGCCGAGCGATTGCCCACATCGTGAGAGGCTTGGCTATACGGGTGACGGTCAGTTAACGGCATCTTCCGCTATGTACCTTGCCGATTGCCGTAGCTTTTACCGTAAATGGATTAGAGATATTGCCGACAGTCAGTGCAAAAAATCGGGTCACATTCAGCATACCGCTCCCTTTGGCGGCGGCGGTGGTGGTCCTGCAGGTTGGGGCGGTGCAATAATTATTGTTCCGTGGCAATACTATCTGCACTATGGCGAAATTGACATTTTAGAAGAGTATTATCCTAATATGCTTCGCTTTAGTGAATATATGGAAAGCCGAAGCGAAAATAACATAGTTGTCCGCGAGGAAGAGGGTGGCTGGTGCCTTGGTGATTGGTGTACACCCGAAAAGGTAGAACTCACCGAAAGCTTTGTTAACACCTGCCTTTATGTAGAGCAATTAGGATTTTTAAAACAAATTGCCGAGCTTTTAGGCGATTATTCGGTAGCTGGCGATTTGCAAAATAAAATTACATCCAAGCAAAATGCCATTCGTAACACCTTCTTAATTGAGGGCGTTTGGGACTGCTCTAAGCAGGGTGCACCGCTATTCCCTTGGGCGGCAGGTGTTATCTCTTTGGAGGAAATTATACCCTTCCTTGAAGAATATAAACAAAAAAGTCTAGATGTTGGTATTTTTGGTCTACCCCTTTTAATCAAGGCTTTGTTTATGGCAGATATGGGCGAAGTGGCGATAGATTTGCTCACTAAAAATGACGGTCGTTCCTTTGGTAGTATGATAACAAGGTGGGGTTCTACCACACTCTGCGAAACCCTTACGGGTCATGCATCACATAATCATCCAATGTTCGGCTCCTTTGTTGAAACCTTGGTTGAAAATATGCTTGGTATCAGCCTTAACCGTAGTACGGCGGGCTTCACGGGCGACTTTAAAACAAAGGCAATGGATAACTGCAACGGCGAAATATTTTCGCCTAATGGATATATTAATATTTAAGAAGGTTTTTAAAATGCATATTAAAAATGCAAAAAGAGTAGTAATAAAAATTGGCTCATCAAGTCTTACTTATGATAACGGAAAGCCAAATCTTAGAAAAATTGAAAGGCTGGCAAGGGTTATTTCTGACCTTAAAAACAGCGGTAAGGAAATAATTTTGGTCTCTTCGGGTGCCATTGCTGTCGGCGTGGGCAGATTAGGTCTTAAGGAGCGTCCCACAACCACAAGAGGCAAGCAGGCGGCAGCCGCTATAGGGCAGTGCGATTTAATGAGTATTTATGACCGCTTTTTCTCTGAATACGGCTATGTGCCCGCTCAAATTCTTATAACTCGTGATGTTATAGATAATGATGAACGCAGAAGCAATGTTATAAATACCATTGAAGCCCTTTTAGAGCTGGATGCCATTCCTGTCATTAATGAAAATGATAGCGTTTCCTTTGAGGAAATTCTGTTTGGCGATAATGATAAGCTTTCGGCTATAGTTGCCGATTTGTCCTCTGCTGATGCGCTTGTGATTATGACCGATATTGACGGCTTTTATGACTCTAATCCCAAAGAAAATGAGGATGCAAGGCTTATTTGCAGGGTTAAAGAAATTACCGACGAAATGCTTAATGCGGCGGGGGGCAGTGGCTCTAACCGCGGAACGGGCGGTATGCATACCAAGCTAGAGGCGGCACGCTTTGCTACCGAAAAGGGCATTGCCGTTCAGGTAATGTCGGGCGATAATCCCGCTTTACTTTATGACCTTTTTGACGGTCATTCGGTGGGAACATTCTTTGAACCGAAAGGACAAAAATAAATGAAAACCTTAGAACAAATGGGAATTGCCGCAAAGCAGGCGGCGACAATACTGGCAGCAGTATCAAGTGATAAGAAAAATGAGCTTTTACTGCTTGCTGCTAAAATGCTTGTAGAAAATTCCGCTGAGCTTATTGCCGAAAATCAAAAGGGTATAGAAAACGCAAAAGCGTCAGGTCTTTCAAACGCACTTATTGATAGGCTTCGCCTTACTGAGCAAAGAATTGCCGATATGGCAACAGGGCTTCGTGAAATCGCCGCTGAAACCGACCCCATAGGTGAAACGGTGGAGGGAATTACCCGCCCGAACGGTATGAGAATTACTAAAGTCCGCGTACCGCTTGGAGTTGTGGGAATTATTTATGAGGCCAGACCCAATGTTACCGCCGATGCCTTTGGAATATGCCTAAAGGCTGGTAATGCTGTTATTCTTCGCGGTGGAAAAGAGGCTATTTTTTCCAATCTTGCAATTATGCGTGTTTTAAAGTCGGCAGTAAAGGCGGTAGGTCTTCCCGAGGGTACGGTGGATTTGGTGGAGGATACCTCCAGAAGCTCTGCTACCGAGCTTATGAAGCTAAAATATCTTGATTTACTTATCCCTCGAGGTGGGGCATCACTTATCCGTGCAACGGTGGAAAACGCAACCGTACCCGTAATCGAAACGGGTGTGGGTAACTGTCACGCCTTTGTGGATGAAACAGCCGACCTTAATATGGCGGCGAAAATTGTAGAAAACGCAAAATGCCAAAGACCCTCGGTCTGCAATGCACTTGAAACCCTGCTTGTACACAAAAGCATAGCCGAAAAGGCTCTGCCTATGATAAATAATGCTCTTTCGGGGCACAATACCGAGATAAGGGGCTGTGAGCGTACCTGTGCTATTTTAAAAAATGCCATTCCCGCAAATGATGAGGATTATGCAACTGAATTTTTAGACTATGTTTTGGCTGTTAGGGTGGTAAATTCACTTGATGAAGCAATGGAGCATATAAGAAAATATTCTACAGGGCATAGCGAGTGTATCATTACCGAAAGCTATAAAAATGCCGAACGCTTTGTAAATGAGCTTGATGCCGCTGCTCTTTATGTGAACGCATCAACCCGTTTTACCGACGGAGGACAGTTTGGTATGGGTGCCGAAATCGGTATTTCCACAGGCAAGCTTCACGCCAGAGGACCTATGGGAATTAAAGATTTAACCACCGTAAAATTCATTATTCGCGGTGACGGACAAACGCGATAAAGGAAGTGTGTTTATGCAAAATAAAAAATCAGGCATTTCAAGCTTTAGAAGATTATGGTTGCCGCTATTTTTGTTTGTTGTTGCGGTAATCATCTTTTATAAGGTAGTAGACCGTCTTCCACAGGTTTTTGCAACAATTTTTGATGTTATAAGTGTTATAAGTCCTTTTATAGGTGGTATTGTCATAGCCTTTATACTTTACAAGCCTGCCTATGCACTCGAAAAGCTTTGCCTTAAAAGTAAAAAATCCTTTTTCAAAAACAATGCAAGGGGAATTTCGGTTTTAAGCTGTTATCTTGCACTTATTATAATTCTTGCCATAATTCTTTATATGCTTTTGCCAAGAATTTTCGGCAGTGCAATGAACCTTGTTCAAAATCTTCCAACATATTATAATTCTGCAATTGAATACATTAAAAATATGGCAGGCTTCGACGGAAAGGTGCTTGGCTTTGACCTTGTTGGATTTTTAAATAATCTAAGCGTTACAGATATTTTAAGCTTTTTTGATATAAGCTCGGTTGGTAAATATGCGGGCGAAATCGTAGGTGCAACAGGTACAGTTGTGGATGTTTTTATGGCTTTTGTTGTATCTGTTTATATTCTGCTTGGACGAAATCATCTGCTAAAGGTTTTCAAAATGTTGCTTGGTATGATAATCCCCAAGGAGCGAATTAACAGGCTCGGTGGTGTTACTGTGCGTTCGGCTCACATTTTCTACAGCTACATTTACAGTCAGCTTATTGACTCGGCTATTGTGAGCGTTCTTATGACTATTGTTTTTGTTATTATCGGACTGCCCTACGCATTGCTTCTTGGAATTTTAATGGGTCTATGCAACATAATTCCTTATTTTGGCTCTATTATAGGCGGTGTAGGCGTTGTGCTTGTAACCCTTATTTCAAGCGGTGATATTTTAAAGGCAGTTATTGCCTTAATTTGCATTATTGTGGTACAGCAGTTAGATGCCAACCTAATTCAGCCAAGAATAGTTGCCGAATCGGTGGGGCTAAAGCCTATTTATGTACTTTTAGCCATTATGATAGGTAGCGGACTTTTCGGCTTCGTTGGAATTTTAATAAGTGTTCCCGTAATGGCGGTTATAAGAATGTTAATAGTTGAATATATAAAAAGTCTCGGCGGAAAGGATACCCCCCTTGTTGAAAAACAAAGGGAGCTTTCGGAAACACATGGCGCGGACTAAGTCCGTTTATTACGAATAGATTATATGGATGCAACTAAGTTTCGTTCCGCGTCCATATAGCTAGTGGTTTTAAGGCAATTCGCGGGCTAAGTCCGTTTATTACGAATAGGTTATATGGATGCGACTAAGTTTCGTTCCGCGTCCATATAGCTAGTGGTTTTAAGGTAATTCGCGGACTAAGTCCGTTTATTACGAATAGATTATATGGATGTAACTAAGTCTCGTTCCGCGTCCACATCAATTATTGGTTTAATACAGTCTTAAAATATAATTTTATACAAATAACCGACGACCTATGCGTTAAAGCACAAGTCGTCGGTTTAATTATCTAGACTCTAGTATCTAGCATCTAGCCTCTAGTATCATCTATTCGGGTTGTAGATTGTAACAAATTTAACCGAATACAAATCGCAAATCATATATCTGTCCTTAGAGCGGTCGTACAGCACAATGTAGCTTACGCCAACCGCTCTGAGCAGACCGCTTCGTGTGGTAAGTCCGTTTGTACCAATTAAAAATTCTACATCCATATATTCCCCAATGTTATCCCTCATAATCTGCTGTATGGAGCCTTGATAGGCATCATATCCAATACCCGAGGGTACTGTAAAATTGTTGTTGCCCGATGGACTGCTGCCCGGGGAGGATGAATTAAGTCGGTTACCACTAAGCTCATTTTGTGTGTTACCCTGCATACCGTTGTTCATAAAAGAATTGTTATTCATAAAAATATCTCCTTCAAGTTTCAGCATAATATTCGGTGGGGTTGTAAAAACAGTGATTACCTATTCGCACCGCAAAAACACCTGACCTACCTGGGAAATTCTGTCTGCAGGTAGGGCTAAAGGGATTAAAGTACCAAAGTGCCTGCCCTAAGTTCCAAAGCCGATTGCCAGCAAGAGCCCAGTCGGCAATGTTAAAGTGCTCGTTTTGGGGGTTCATATTGTAAATGCTTTGGGGATTGTAGCTGCCGCCTAACGTTTCGGTAGCACAATCAAACTGACCCCTTTGAAAAATAACATTTCTAAGACTTCCGCCAAGACGCGAATATTCGCCCACCGAAGCGTGCACCCTGTTCATTATAACGCTTGCCACCGCCTTCATACCGTTTTCGCCCTCGCCACCCGCCTCACACTGTAAAATGCGGGCTAACAGCTCTCTATCACTATATGCCAACCTTATCACCTCGGTTAATAATATTCAAATATGCGGGTAATTATAACGCAAAGCCTTACTTTTCGCCTTAAAGATATTTTTTTTAAATTTACCCCTTGACAAAGCTATTGGTTTATGTTATTATAATTTGCGACAATAAAGCAGAACAGACCGAATCGTTCTCACCCCCAAGGCTTACTAAAGGGGTTAATAAGGCTTTAAATCTCACTTTTGTGGGGTATTGGCTTATTATGCAATTACGCACGAACGGTCTTTTAGGCTGTTCGTGCTTTCAGTTTTTGGAGGTGCTTATTATCAGCATTAAAGAGTTAACCATCAATGAGGACATTGAAGCAAAGGAAGTCCGCGTAATTGATACTGACGGTTCACAGCTTGGTATTATGGAAACATCTAAGGCTATTCAGGTAGCCTACAGCAAGGATTTAGACCTTGTTTGTATGTCTCCCAACACCGACCCCGTGGTTTGCAAAATTATGGACTACGGCAAGTACCGTTTCGATCAGGCAAAGCGTGAAAAGGAATCCCGCAAAAATCAAAAGGTTGTTGAAATGAAAGAAATTCGTTTAGGTCTAGCAACCGACACCCATGATTTTGAAACAAAGGGTAATCACGCAATACGCTTTTTAAAGGACGGACATAAGGTTAAGGTTTCTATTCGTTTTCGCGGTCGAGAGCTCGGTCATCCCGAAATCGGCATTGAAAATATGGAAAGATTTGCCGCTTACTGTTCAGAGGTTTCCGTTGTGGAAAAGCCCGCTAAGATGGAAGGCAGAAATATGCTGATGTTCTTAGCACCTAAGCCAACAAAGTAATTAATAAAAGTTTTTTAAGGAGGACTTTAAAATGCCTAAGATCAAAACTCATAGTGGCGCAAAAAAACGCTTTAAGCTTACCAAAACCGGCAAGGTAAAGCGCGCACACGCTTACAAATCTCACATTCTTAACAAGAAAACAACCGAGCGTAAGAGAAATTTACGCAAGACCGTAGTTGCCAACGTTACCAATGTTGCAGCGGTCAAGAAAATGATTCCTTATAAATAAGAAGTAACAACGGAGGTAACTTAAAATGGCTCGTATTAAAGGCGCTATGATGACGCGTAAAAGAAGAAAAAAGGTTTTAAAGCTTGCTAAAGGTTATTTCGGTGCAAAGCACAGATTGTTTAAAACCGCTAAAGAGGCTGTTATGAAATCGGGCAACTATGCCTATATCGGCCGTAGACTTAAAAAGCGTGATTTCCGTCGTTTGTGGATCACCCGTATTTCTGCCGCTGCTAAAATGAACGGTATGAACTACTCCACATTTATGAACGGTCTTAAAAAAGCCGGCGTAGAAATGAACCGTAAAATGCTTGCTGACTTAGCTGTTAACGATGCAAACGGCTTTGCAACTCTTGTAAAAACTGCTCAGAAAGCACTTGAAAAATAATATTTTATCGCCCGGGATTTAATCCTTCTCGGGCGGTTTTGTTTTTTAATAACCAGTCATATTTTCTTTTTAAAAGGGGTGAAAACGGTATGATAACATCAAAGGATAACGCAAAAATCAAAAGGGTTGCCGCCCTTTGCTCCTCGACAAAAAAACGCAGAGAGGAGGGCGTTTTTCTGCTTGAGGGTACAAGGCTTTGCTCTGAAGCACTTAGAGAGGATATTGAGGTTTTAGAGGTTTATTACACCGCCTCGGTGCTGGACGCGGATACCGAGCTTGTAAAAAGCTTGTGCGAAATTTCTGCCTTTTCAGATGAGGTAAGCGATACCGTTTTTGCTAAAATGTCCGATACCTGTTCCCCTCAGGGTATACTCCTTACCGCTAGGTTTAAGGGTGAAATTGCTATTCCTAAAAAGGGTAAATTCATAGCCTTTGAACGGGTACAGGACCCCTCAAATCTCGGTGCGGCATCGCGTACTGCCGAAGCACTTGGATTTTCAGGCATAATACTTTCCTCTGCATCAGCCGACCCATATTCCCCTAAATCGCTAAGGGCGTCTATGGGGGCTTTATTGCGACTTCCTATACTTCTAACAAACGATTTTTTAGCCACCGTTAATGAATATAAAGCTCAGGGCTTTAAGGTAAGCGGAACGGTTGTGGACGCCGATGCCACCCCCATAAACAAGGTGAATTTCGGCGAGGATGAAATTGCCGTAATCGGTAATGAGGCATCGGGTATGAGCGAGGAAGCAAAATCGGTTTGTGACCGCCTTATAACAATACCAATGGCGGGCAGGGCAGAATCCCTTAACGCGGGTGCCGCCGCCGCTATTGTTATGTGGGAGATGTGCCGATGAACAGTAAAATCCCCTTTACAAAGGAGTTTGGTTATATAAGGCTTGCCGAGATTTTAAAGCCGGGCAGCAATAAGCTTAATGAGGTTATGGATACCTTTGGGGATATAGAAAAGGTAAATTCCTTAACCCTTAAGCAGTGGATAGAAAGCAGAATTTTAAACACTTATGAGCTTGCAAGAATTGAGCGTATATCGTCAGACCATATCTATGATGTTATAAAATACTGCAAGTTTAACGGTATACGCATTATCACTCCTGAGGATGCAGAATATCCCACGAATTTAAGATATATTGAAAATCCACCCGTTACCCTTTATGCTCGCGGTAGAATTTTAGATAACTCTGCCCCAACCATAGGAATTGTTGGTGCTAGAAAATGTACCGAATTTGGTCAAAAGGCGGCATATTCTTTAGGTGCCAGACTTGCTCTTTCGGGCTTTACCATAGTAAGCGGCGGTGCAATCGGTGTGGACAGTATGGCTCACGCAGGTGCAATGAATGCAGGCGGAAGCACCGTAGTTGTTTTGGGCTGTGGATTTGACAGTCACTACTTAATGCTTCAGGAGTCACTTAGAAAAAAGGCAGAGCTATGTGGTACGGTAATCACTGAATTTGAACCTAAAACTCCCGCAACTCGTTATACCTTTCCCATTAGAAACAGAATTATATCGGCACTTTCTTGTGGTGTGGCGGTAATTGAGGCAGGGCAAAAAAGCGGTGCTTTAATTACGGCTACATACGCAATGGAGCAGGGTAAGGAAATCTTTGCTATGCCTGGTAATATAAATGCTCCGCAGTATGGCGGAACGAATGATTTACTTCGCGATGGTGCAACTCCGCTATTAAATGCCGAGGATATTATAGAGGTATATATGGGTCGCTTTTCGGATAAACTTAAAGCGGGCGGCAGTCTTACCCCCGAAATAAAACGTGGTTATTATGAAGAAGCGGCAAGATTATCGGGTAGGTCTACCACTAAAGAAAATCCGCATATTGATATTAAAAAATCGGAGCAGACACCACCTAAAAAGCCTTCCGAAGAGATTACCGAGTCACAACAGGAAAACAAACTTCCTTTCACTGAGTCTTCAAAGCTTTGTTGCTCCGAGAAAGCTAAAAAAATTTACTTATCCTTCATCGAAAACACAGAATTTTCTGATATACTGTCTAAAAGAAGCGGTATTAAAGGCAGTGATTTTATTGCCGCAATAACCGAACTGGAGCTTTTTGGCTTTGTAAAAGCAGTTCCCGTAGGTCGCTATGAAAGAATTAAATAGTCTTTAAGTTTTTATTTTACAGAATGGAATGATGAAATGTCAAAGCTGGTTATTGTTGAGTCACCCTCAAAAATCAAAAGCGTAAAAAAATATCTTGGCAACGGCTATACAGTTATGGCTTCAAAGGGTCATATCCGCGATTTACCCAAAACTACTCTTGGCGTAGATGTGGAGAATGATTTTAAGCCTCAATATGTTAATATGTCAGATAAACGCGAGCTTATTAAGGAGCTTCGTTCCGCCGCCGATAAAAGCGATTTTGTTTATCTTGCAACCGACCCCGACCGCGAGGGTGAGGCAATTTCTTGGCATCTTGCTCAAATTCTAAAGCTGGATATGAGCAAGGAAAACCGAGTATGTTTTAATGAGATTACAAAAACGGGTATAAAATCAGGTATGGCAAGCCCCCAAAAAATCAATTTAGATTTGGTGGATGCTCAACAGGCTCGCCGTGTACTAGACAGAATAGTTGGTTATAAACTAAGTCCTTTCCTTTGGAAAAAGGTTAAAAGGGGACTTTCGGCTGGACGTGTTCAGTCGGTGGCCCTGCGTCTTATTGTGGATAGAGAAAGGGAAATTGAAGCCTTTATCCCTGAGGAATACTGGACTATTGACGGCGTTTTTGTTAAGGATAATGGAGCCTTTAATGCCCATTTCCACGGCACCGCTGACGGCAAAAAGCTAAATCTTGAAAATGAGCAAAAGGTAAATGAAATCCTTGCCGATTTAAAGGGTGCTGATTATACCGTAAGTGAGGTTAAAAGATCCAAGCGTAAGGTTCAGCCCGCACCACCCTTTATAACCTCTACTATGCAGCAGGAGGCTTCACGTAAGCTGAATTTTACAGGTCAGCGTACAATGAAGGTTGCTCAACAGCTTTATGAAGGTGTTTCTGTAGAGGGTAATCCTATAGGTCTTATAACCTATATGCGTACCGACTCACTTCGTATTTCGGAGGAGGCAAGAGCGGCTGTTAACGCTTATGTAAAAAGAGAATACGGTGAAAACTATCTTCCTGAAAAGCCCAGATACTTCAAAAGCAAGGCTTCGGCACAGGATGCCCACGAGGCTATACGTCCTACCGATGTAGAGCTAACTCCCGCAAGGGTTCGTGATGCTCTTACAGATGAGCAATTTAAGCTTTACTCTCTTATTTGGTGCCGCTTTATGGCAAGTCTTATGGCAGAGGGTATAAATGATGTTGTATCGGTAGATATTGTTACAAATAAGTATATGTTCAAAGCCACAGAAACTACTCTTTATTTTGATGGCTTTACTAAGCTCTATCAAGAGGGCAAGGATACTGCCGACGAGGAAAAAGACGATAAATTACCGCCTCTTAAAAAGGGTGATGCTGTTAAGAATAAAACGCTAAATCCCAAACAACATTTCACTCAGCCCCCCGCCAGATACACCGAGCCCACACTCATTAAGGCACTTGAGGAAAACGGTATCGGACGTCCCTCTACCTACGCACCAATAGTAAGCAATATCCTTTCAAAGGATTATATTGAGCGTATTCAAAAGGCATTTAAGCCAACCGCACTCGGTATGGTTGTGACCGACCTTTTAAAGGACCATTTTGAAAAAATTG
>JAGARD010000112.1 GCA_017622415.1 Clostridia bacterium
CAGTGTAATCACTGTGCCACCGCTGATAAAGAGGAGTGCGATCCACAATTCAATGTTGCTATTGTCTCCGGTTGAGGGTGAATCAATCGGTTTTTTGTCCTCTTCCAATACTTGAACAGCGAACTGCCAATCTATATTTTTTTCTACATAAGAAATTTCATTACCTATAGATGTCGGAACTGTTAAAACCACAGAAAGTTCCGTTGTTCCATCTTTAGAAAATGTTCCTAACAACACATAATCGTCAATACCATTTACCGTGTTGGCTGAACCGTGAGAAATAATATTTTCACCAGAATATACTGTTAGTGTTATGTCGTCCGGTAAGTCAACCGAATCATCAATTGACGCTTTCAAAAACAAATTTGTTGTTGAAGATATATTCTGGCAATATAGTTTAATTTCCTGAGTTAGCACATCCCCCGGAATTACATCCTTAAATTCTTTGAACAAATCAGTTTCTTGTGTGTTAATAAAGGTAAAAGATTTTTCTTTTCCATCATAAATTACTCCTGGTTCTTTCCCAAAGGACAAGGACAATTGAACACCAGAATAAATGAATATAATGCATGAAAGCAAAAGAATTATTAGTTTTATACGTTTCATAATGCCTCCCTATTATCAATCCTTACCAATAGGAGTAATAAAATTATTATTATCCATAGTTACATTCCACGCATCTTCCACAGCCTTTGAAGGAATTGCCTGAATAGACTGAAAAATAACATCAACCACAAGATGTCGATCAGAAAATGGTGTTATCTGTTGACAACTTTCAATCAGATTTTTGGTTTTTCCCCCGGCTTTAATAGGAGCTTTATAATAATAAAAACCATCGTCGCCCTTTACCCAAAACTCACTATTTACATTTAAAGAATAGTCCGTAACTTGAGGGATTTCGGAAATAATCGTTCCTTTATCGTCCGCCCAGCCGATCGAAATGACTGCCCTGACATATGCATCCACATCGCCATTGTTTATGGCATATACATCTTTTTTTTCTACTCCATCAAATGTCTCGGCAAGTTCTATATCAACAGTTCCTACATCAAATTGATTTGTTAAAAGAGTATCCTTCATGAGAAAGGAAATGGTATAT
This sequence comes from Clostridia bacterium, assembly GCA_017622415.1. Taxonomy (GTDB): domain Bacteria; phylum Bacillota; class Clostridia; order Oscillospirales; family Acutalibacteraceae; genus UMGS1279. The sequence continues at coordinate 1,100 of JAGARD010000112.1, forward strand.
TTTATTCCTGAGCCAGCAACAATTATAAGCACAAGCAAAACAATTAAAGAACCCAGAGAATTACTCTTAAACATATTCTTTATCACCATTATCCCTCCTCTAGTTTATGGTTCCACCTTGTTGAAAACATTCTTTTCATAATCATAGGCATTAAACCAATTTTCTTTTGAAGTATCTCTTTCATTTGTAAAACAGAATTCAACCGGTGTGACTATAATATTTCCAATCTGTTCATCCTTCTTGGTTTTAACACTTCCGTTTTTTCCAACACTTAAAACAACTTCCGCAGTTTCTCCAGCAATAGGATTACCATTTTGAGTAATTGATGACTGATATTTCCATGCCCATGCTTTGTCTTCTATAATAGAATAATAACCACAAGGAAGTTCTATAGTGGCTTTACTACCTGCTTTTACAATAACAGGATGCTTCTCTCCACTATAGCTATTTGTGGAATCATCATATTCTGTTATGTAAAATATAAACGGTTCATTAGAACCTGTAAGTTTCTTTTCGATTGTTACCAATCCGCTAAAGTAAAATACAGTAGTATTACCTTCTAAGGCAATTATGTTTTGTTCTTTTATGGCATCTACTTGAGCGATACCCCCACCATCACTTAATATTGCCTTATCTTCATATAGCTTTACTGTTGTATCTATATTAGATTCTTTAAAAATGCCTCCTGATTTAAATGTTTTTTGTACAACCTTTATTAATAGGGATGGTTGTGCATACCATTCTTTATTGGAAATAAGATTTCCTGTTTTATCGGTTGCAGGGAAATTCAAATAAGCCTCTAATACTGTTGCGCTTTCTTCTAAATGAAAACTAAATTGTATATCCGGCTCATTCACCGTAATTACTTCTTGACCATCTACAATGTTAATAGTTTCTTGAGTTACAACGGTAACGTTTTGTCCCTTGGAATCCTTTGCCGTAGCCTCTAAAATAACTGGATACAAGTTCATAACCCTTGTTCCTGCATTTTTCATACTATCAACAGCAGGTTCTTTATAGAAATCTTTCCACGCAACTTCTGAACTGTCTTCTTGTAACCAATACCATTCTTTGAAAAGTTGATTATCTTCCATAGAATCAAAAATCTTCAAGAAAGCATCCTGATCTATAGGAACAGTCAAGGACTCTTCGTTTTCCGAAATATCTTGCACGAAGGATCGTGAAGCACCGTCCAGCAAGTAAACACTGTCTATTAAATTACCGTTTGTATCAAAGTAATTAATTGTAAATACCTTTTTGTAAACTGCGGTATACACGGTATTTGTCAATAGAATATCACCCGATACAGTATACTCTAACTTATCTGATAATAGGGATGCTGAAGCTTCGGCAACTTCATCTGTCTGTGTTACATGCAAAAACATAAGAATCTTCAGATTTAGGTCCAATACCTACAAAAGGATCTTTGTCAAAGGTTGCACCTGGAAGCATTTTATGTTCTTCTGTGGGATCCCAACTCGGTTCGTAGAGATTGCCGTCCAACTGATCTGTACTATCTGTGTTGCCGGGATCTTCAGGGTCTATTGTTGGATCTTCTGGCTCATAAGGATTTGAAATGTTACCTGCTGTAAATGAGTTTGTTACACTATCTGTGGCTGTTAACCACGCAATTGTTCCCATAATAGTTCCTACTGTTAATACTAAAGCTAAAAGAACTAAAAGAAGAGATTTTTTGTTTGTTTTCTTTTTATTCATTATGTATTCTCCTTATTGGTAAATTTCCCTTTACGGGATTTTTCTGATTGGGGTATCAAATCTACAATGATTGATATTACAACAACGACAATAATTGCGGCTATTAATATGTAACAACCTGGTGCCGTTGTGCAAAACCGATTTATATTTCCTAATACTGGAATGCAAAAATTCGTTTTCCCTATTAGGTAGTTATAATATACTGGTTCCGCATCATGTAAGATTTTGCCATCTTCATCAAAATTATTAATTCCCTGTGTGCGAAACAATCGATTTTTTATATCTACCTCGTACACTTGATGTGTTGCCACAATGTTAGTATCCTTTAAATAAAATGTGATAGTATCTCCTACCTTTATCTCCGACGGGTTCACTTTCTCTACATAAACCAAACTACCCACTGGAATTTCAGGTTCCATACTTCCACTTGTTACCACGTATGTTTTAATTCCAAACAAAAGTGGAATGTACATCACTACAACAAGTAAAAGTGTTACTACCACACAAATACTAACAAAAAAATTCCACAATTTTTTAATAAAGCCACCTCCTATTAACTATTATGAGAACTTGTATATTGTCTCATCTTATCAAAAATAAAAAATGCGGCTACCGAAGTAACCGCATAAAAAGCGCAAACTCCGATAGTCGCCAAACTAATTCAATATAACAAGCATTATTGCAGTATCTATATCGATGGAATTTGCATTTTTATCAAATTCATGAAATAGATACAACAATAGTGTACCAAAAGGAAACACTACCACCTTTAAAACAATGCTTTTATCATTATATTCAATTAGTTTGGCTCGAATATTTTACCATATTACATTGAAAAAGTCAACATTATTAAACAAAAAAGTATAAAGATTTTACAAAAAAAGGAGCATACATCCTCTGTTCTTTTCAAAGTATGTGTAATTTTGTTTATTTCCGCTGTTTTCGAGAAAAATTTTGCTTTAGATTTGAACGAAAACCTAGTGCTTATGAGACGTTTCAAAACTGCAAGAGAAATTAAGAAATAATGGTGTTGTCATTCACGAAAAAGATATTATAGAATAGTTTGTGATGCAAAAAAGCGAGGTGAAAATCACCTCGCTTTTGCTATGTATATTCTTGGTGTTATTATAACACATTACCCTATCCTACGAACTATTCCGTTGCTTTCATATATAAGAACCTCACCTTTCAACAAAATCGGAGATTTTGGAAAGGTGCCGAGAACCTTGTTACTCTGTACCCTCGCAATAAAAACTCCTTTGCCTAATTGATAACACTGTTATTATCTGTAAGCATAGGAGTTTTATACTGGTAAAAAAGATTATTTGTATTCAATCCACATAGCAATTGTGCTTTCTTTAGGATTTTTAGGAACGATAAGTTTATTTGCCAAAATCTCATCATGTACTGTCATCATGCGGGTATTAAAGAGAACCATTGAAGCACAATATGTAAGCTGTTTTTCTAAAACAGGATGACTATATTTTTTAAGGATTTTAATAGTATCATCGAAAGCAGATTTGAAATTCTCTGTAAGTTTTTGTGCTAACGGATGGGATTGTAAAATATATATACATTTTTGTTTTGTGTCACCGGCTAAAACCAAAATATCAGAAACTATGTTTCCGTTCTCATCTAAATGAGCAAAACGATTTTCAATACCTTTCCAAACCGCCTTTTCGCTTTCTGAAAAATCAGAATAATTTCGGTTATTCTTAAGAACATCAGCTAAGAAGAGTGTGTGAGTATAATCCATCTCGCCGGCTCTGTCCCAAAGATTTAAAGTCTCATCGCCGATTTTGTATGTCCAAAACATCGCATTTTCACTACCGTTACCATTGTGCCCCATAACAGTTTTTTCAGGAACTTTATACATTTCAAATCCCATAAAGCCCCAAGTTTCGCCATTAGCACGTTTCTCGGGATAATAAAGATTATACACATCAAGACTTTGCACAAAGCAATCAACTGCAAAAATCACCGCCCACCACTTTAAGTCATTGTCACTCATATTGTTTTTAACGATTCTGAGTTCACGAAATCGAGCAATCGAATCAGTAACAATAGTATCTATCATTTGGCTACGCTCTTTTGAATGTTCTCTCTGAACTTTCCAAATCTCATACTGACATTCTTTGCTTGCAATAAAAATGTTTGTTACATATTTATTGCCCACCTTTTGAAGAAGTGTTGCATCCAAAAGCAATTTAACTTCCTCTTCCATATAAGGCATGGCAACTCCACATTCAATAGCCAATTGCTCTAATGTTAACTGGTTGTTATCTAATTCTAGTAATATATTTTTAGATAAACTTCTTTGGACGGCTTTCCAAGGCAAACCGCTTGGCTGACTACCGCTTGCGGCAAAATCAACATTTTCGGGTTTGTAGCTTCTTATACCGAATTCTCTTGACATATTCATACCTTCTTTCAAAATTTTTTTAGCACGAAACAGCTTAGATTTAACTGTGCTTTCGGGGAGTTTTAAAGAAACGGCAATATCCTTGATTTTTCTGTCCTCTATGTAATAGGCAACTACAATATTACGATATTCTGATGAAACAAAGGCAAGCTCTCGCCTGAGCAAATTTAAATCTTCACTATCAATCACTTTGTTTTCGGTGTTCGCATTATTGTCTGAGATTTCATAATCACTAATATCCGAGTTAGCAAATAATCCGTTTCGATTATTCTTATTTTTCGCCCACACACTATAACGGTTACGAGCAATACCCCAAACCCACGCCTCAAAATTTTCAGGCTTATTACCTCTCTCGAGCGAAGTAATAACGTTAAGCAAAATATCCGAAGTCAAATTCTCTGCTTCAAAACTGTTTCCCGTCTTTTTAAGATAAAAATAAAACAGCTTATCCATATAATTTTGAGTAAGCGAATTTAAGTATTCCTCTTTTACCGATTTTTCTATTGCCATTTTCTTTAACCTCCTTTCACTTATATAGTGTTGCAATTTTGAAAAAGGTTGCAAAGCTTTTAATTATTATAGTATAAATTATTTTAGTGGGGAGACAAAAAATTGAATTTGTTGTATAACATAACATGCTTGCCTTTCTTTTTTTGTAAAGAGCCCTTTCGCTATACGACCACCCCAATTTTTAAATTGATTACAAACTTTCAAGAGTTTATTATAGCACAAAAGCGGAGTGCAATCCACTCCGCTGTACAAACTAATCATTTTACTAACTAAATATCAATCGTTTCATTAGGAACGATAAATACAATTCATTCAATATTTCCTTGATATTTTCATTTCTTGTATAGTTCAATGATTTGCACATATAAATAATATAGGTCGTTTTGTTGCTTGTAGCAAATTTGGAACAAGATGTCAAAAATAATGATTTTTTTGATTTAGTTTGTATTTTTTGAAAAAACAATTTAAAAAAGACTTGATTTTTAAATTGTTTTATGTTATTATGATGCATACAGCCGAAAAGGAGGCACATTTTATGTCCTACAAAGAATTAAAAAGTTTATATTTTGGTGACAATGATGTTTACGCGCAGGAGTATTTAAACAGGTTAAATTCAGAAGAAACAATAAAAATTAACTTTAATATTGGTGAAAACCAAGCTTTTTTTGTGCAAAACACAGAGGTCATGACGCTTGCATATAAAATTGCTAAATTAGATAAAGAAATTGGTAAATTATGTGATGCCCTTCCCGGTGTTGCAATAGATCAATATTCAAAAAAATGTCTAATAGATGAAATAGTAATAACCAATAAAATTGAAGGTGTCCATAGCAGCAGAAAAGAAATCGGAGAAGCGTTGGATGTTTTAGAAACACAATCAAAAACAAGAGGAAAACGTCAACGCTTTATAAGTTTAGTTAATAAATATCTCAAGTTGATAAAAAACGAATTTATATCTATGGAGAATTGCAAGGATATCAGAGATATTTATGATGAAGTTTTCCTTGAAGAAGTTATTAATGAAGAACCTAGCAACAATCCTGATGGCGAAATTTTTAGAAAGGAATCTGTTTCCGTCCACAGCGAAACAGATAGAGTCATTCATGTAGGGCTAACCCCAGAAAGCAAAATAATAGAAGCAACCACTTTGGCTTTGCAGTTCTTGAACGATGATTCCGTAGAAGAATTGTTTAGAGTTTGCATTTTTCACTATCTCATTGAATATATACATCCTTTTTATGATGGGAATGGTAGACTAGGTAGATTTATTTTAAGCTATGGTATTTCAAAAGTTCTGTCGCCACTAATTTCTTTTAGAATATCAGAAACAATAAAAGAAAATATAAATGCATATTATAAGGCATTTAAAACTTGTAATGACCAACGCAATCTTGGAGATTTGACTCCTTTTCTATTAATGCAATTAAATATGATTTTAACCTCTATGAAGGAATTAAAGAAATCATTACAACAAAAATTGGTAACTTGGAATAAATATGAAAAGGCAATTGAGGCTCGGTGTGATGATTTTGAACTTCTTAAATTGTATAGTTATTTGATACAAGCCGCTTTATTTAGTGAAAAAGGAATATCAATGTTAGAACTTCAAGAAAATATGAAAAAAAGCAACTATATGGTCAAATGTCTTTTATATAAAATTCCGGAAGAAATGATTGCAATTAAAAAGAAAAGCAATTTTAAGTTTTATTCTATTAATCTAGAAAAATTAAACAAAATAATTCTTGAGGAAAGTATTGAAAATCTATAGCAAAAGCGAGGTGAATTTTCGCCTCGCTTTTGCTATGTATATTCTTGGTGTTATTATAACACATTACCCTATCCTACGAACTATTCCGTTGCGTTTATATCAAACCAATCTGTAAAGGTGTGAAAGGGCATACTTTTTCCTGATATTTTGCTTTCCATTCGCAAGTAGCAAACGTAAAATCCTAAAAGTAATGTAAGAATACAAAAAATAATTATAAACGATATGAAAAAAGAACGGAAAAACAACTTCACTTTTTTATTTTTTACTAGCTTCATTTTAAAAAATCCTTTAGTTAGTTTTTAGCATATTTAAGGTAGAGGCAAGGCAGTTTGCCAGAAGCTCGGCGGAATATTTTGCTTGCTCTAAGGCATTGGCTTCGGTGCCACATTCAATTAAAAGTGAGCCTGTGGTGAGGTGCTGGTTGTATTTCCTTTCGGTGAATAAAATCGGCCTTGAAAGAGAGGGGTACATAACCTCCATTGTTTGTTGCAGTCTTATTGCAAGACGAAAATTCTCCCTCCAGTTTGGAAAGCCTGTAACACTACCGCTTTGACATCCCGAAACTAGCATAACCTGAGCCGCCTTTTTGCCGTTGATGTTGGCGATAAGTGCGGATTTATTACCCTTTTCATCGGTTACGGAATCTCGGTGCAGGTCAATAACCACCTTTATGGTGGGATATTTTTTCAAGTATTTTTTAATTGTTTGTTCTGCCCTGCCGTAGCTACCGCTATATTCGGGATAGTCGTGCTTTTCGGTTGCGTGAATAGCTACAATCCCCTTTTTGCTTAAACTTTCTTTAAGCACCCTGCCCACCGCTGTTATATTTTTGGAGTCATCAGTGGTGCGGGTCTTGTCGGAATCGGTGTAGTAACCGCGTTCCACATCCATATAACATTCGGTGGTATGGGTATGAACAATAAGGACTTGCGGGTTATCGGTTGATGCTATTTTAAGCTTGGGCAGGGTTAAAAGCTCGGTCTTGAGGTCGATTTTTAATCCCGTTTGATTTTTTATATAAATTTTTTGATATTTTAAATTGGCGGCTGAGGAGTCGATAGTACGGTTTAAAATCTTCCCCTTAGCTTTGCCGCTTGTTGCGGCGGAAATATCACCCGTACTGCTTGTGTCAGCATTTTGTGAGGAATTAAAATTTATAGAGTTATTCTCGCGGTTTTCTTCAAAAAAGGGGGTAAGCAACTCAATATTATTTGCGGTGTTTTTCAAATCGGCAGGGACGGTGTATTCAGAAGATAGTGCGTATCCGCAAACAAAATTAATGCAGTAAATTGAAGCCGCCGATAATAATATAAACGAAAAAAAGAAAAAAAGCTTTCTACCCAAATACCTCACCACCTTTGCGAAGCAAACCTTATTAGCCAGAGCATTCAAACTCGAATCATCCTTAAATGCTCTGGCTAGGGAATTTTGTGCGATAAATAACAATTCATTTCTACCCTTAATTTTATGAAATCAATTTTTGTTATATACCTAGCTTAGTAATTCTTTTATAAGTTCAGGAGGGATTTCGGGGTGTAGTGCACGGTTTATACAGTCCGCAATAAGTGCAGCAGCACGCGAGATGAGCAAATCAACCTCCCTTGGAGTGACAATCATCTGCCGTCCGTCGGGCTCGGCTATTTTTCCGCTTCCCCCCGTAAGGTCTGTTACCAGCGTTGCGGCATCCACAACTGTAGGAACACCGATTGCTATTACGGGTACTCCTAAGGTTTTGCGACTTATTTCCTTTCGGGCATTGCCCACACCTGCTCCAGGCTCAATACCCGAATCGCACATTTGAACAGTGCATCCAAGTCGCTTTAAATATCGTGAGGCAAGTGCGTCTATAACAATTAAAAAGCAGGGATTAATTTCGTCAACCAGTGCGTGAAGAAGATTAAAAACTTCAATGCCTGTTTGCCCCAAAACACCAGGGGCTAAAACAGAAACACTTCGTATTCCCTCAATGCCGGCAATTCTTTGAAGCTCGGGACCTATCTGTCTGGTCGCAAGAATACCTGCTGCCGCCTTGGGTCCAAGTGCATCGGGGGTGATTTCACGGTTGCCAAGGCCTACAATCAACGCCGAGCCTTTTTTAGGAATAAGCTCGGCTAAATTTTCGGTAAGGGTAGAGATAAGTTCTTCATCATTAAGACTGTCGGTAAAGGGCGGTACCTCAAGGGTCAGATAAACGCCAATCGGCTTTTTTAAAGCGGCAGCACCAAGCCCATCCTTAACCGTTATTTTGGTTATAACGGCATCGCCTTTTTTTGTTTCTTCACAGTCCACACCCTCGGGCAGAGCACTAAGCATTTCGCTTTGTTCTAAGGCAAGGTCGGTTCTTTTTTGCATAAAAACACCTCTTTAAACTAGTTTTGGATGTTTTAAAGCTATTATTCATAGGCAAATATAATCAAAAAACGGAGCATTTTATGTTAATTTATTGATATATACGAAAAAATTTAAAAAAAGACTTGAAAACTACGACAAATAGTGGTATTATTATTTTACGTCGAATTTTATTAAGGAGGTAAGGACTATGGCTAACATTAAGTCCGCTAAGAAACGCGTTTTGGTAAGCGAAGCAAACTATCAGCGCAATAAGAGTTATCGCTCTGCTATCAAAACTGCTCTTAAAAAGGCTGATGCTGCTATCGAAGCAAAATCTGCAGACGCAGCAGAAACCGTTAAGGTTGCCGTTAAAAAGTTAGACCAAGCACAGGCTAAGGGCATTATGCACAAGAATGCAGTTGCTCGCAAAAAATCTCAGCTTGCTACCCGTCTTAACAAGGCAAACTAATTTAAAGCAAATTTATGTGGCTAACGCCATACCAAATAAAACTGTAGCAACCGATGCCTTTAAGCAGACATCGGTTGTACGGACTTTGGTTTAATAGTTTAAAAACGCTTAATGCGTTTTTATATATTTAATAAGGAATAAGCTGAAAGTAAGATTAAATCTAAAAAGTAGGCTCCTTCTCGGTATGCCCGCCGTGTAAAAATAGGGTAGTGGATTAGCTTAATTGCCCACCTCGGTTAGCTCTACCGTGTAAAAATTAGGAGCATATTTTTTGCTCAAAATTATTTATTACTTATTACCTCTTACCTATTACTTCTTACTCAAATATGCGGATATGGCGGAACTGGGCGAAGCAAGCTACCGCATCCGGTGGATGATGAAGGTGGCTTGCTGAGGTGAAAAAATAAGGAGCAATGCGATGCGCTCCAAGCGAGCAGGGCGACTATATTTTTGAGGGTAACGCGCGTGGCGCGGCTGCCCAACTACAAAATAAACATTATTTAATATTGATATTTGCGGATATGGCGGAACTGGCAGACGCGCTAGATTCAGGTTCTAGTCGGGGCAACTCGGTGCAGGTTCGATTCCTGTTATCCGCACCAATTTTAATGGCTTGAAACTCTTTACCATATGTAGGATGTTTAGGTTGTTTGTTTTTTCAAATACTCATTTGTGTATATTTGGTTATCACGAACATAGAATAGAATATATCTTTGACTTTCCAATAGTTTTTTTGTTATACTATTTAAATGTGTAAACTATATGCCATAGACAGTAGGTAATAGCAAATCCTACCGAGGTGATTTAGAGGACTACTGGTGGAATATTGTCACCAGTTTTGTTTTTCAAAATATTATTAATACTAGATACTATTTTAAGGAGCAGATATAAAATGTGCAAAGCCGCCGATATAGCGAAATTGATTATTTCTTATGGAATAGACTTCAAGGAGTCTATGTCTGATGAAAAATTTTTAATGGACTTTTACAAGGTTAATAAATTGTTGTATTTGGCGCAAGGGAGCTACTTAGCAAAATATGGCGAAAAAATTTTCGAAGAGGATATATATGCATATCCTTGTGGACCATATATAAAAGAATTAGAGTTTATCTTTAATGATTGGGAATATGAACCTATAACAAAGCAATACGATTTCGTTTTTACAATACCTTCACTTATTAGGGATTATCTTAAAAATTTCATATTAGAATACGGTATATATGATAAACAAATACTAGGAATTACCACTAAAAAACAAGCCCCTTGGAAAGAAGCTATTTGCGATTCTGCCGATTACAATATTATTAGTACTGAATCCATACAAAACTATTTTTCGGGTATACATGATTTGAAAAGTGAGATTGAAGCAAATGGATGATAAGAAAGAGAATATTGTCAAAACAAATAAAGAAATTACAAATCTAAGAGATAGACAACAAAAATCAATTGAACAGATAGCGAAAGAAATATGTTTTTCTAATACGGATTATATTGGTATTGAAAAGCACGAAAAAGATGAAAAAATCGAATCCATCCTTATAAAATTATATAATGTTTTCTCAATCAATCCATCTTTTAGGCCGCATTATTTTTTTATGTTTGATTTGTTGGAAAATAAACGATGGAATGAGTTGATTACTCCTATAGCTATCATTAAAACTTTCAACGACACTCTCGAATCGTGTGATTTAAGCTTTATTAAACAAGAAAAAGATGGGTTTTATTATTATTTAAATGATAATGAATTCAGATATAATGTTAATATGTTTTCATCGGCATTAAAATATGAGTTGCTTGTTAGAAAAGGAATAAGTAAATCTGAAGAAGATATTAAGAAGCAACAAGATGATTTAAGAGTTTTTTCAAGTTCACCTAACGAAAAGCTTGAAACGAAAATCAAAGACCATGAAAAAGTTTTAAAGGAATTTGATGACAACGTAGCAAAAAAAATCAAAGAAACTAACGAAAATGTGGATAAAAAAATCGATGAATTTAATAAAGAGTTTGATATAATTAAAACGGACTTTGTAACTACGCGTACAGATTTTAACGCGGCAAAAACGGAGTTTAATGATGCAAAAGCTGATGTTGATAAAGCAAAAACTGAAATGAGTTCGTTATTGACAAATGTTCTTACCATCCTGGGTATATTTGTATCTATAATTTTTGTAATTGTTGGTGCGTATTTCACTGTAACGGGTGAAATTACAAATCTTAGTATATCCAATATTGTTCAAGTAAATATTGGGAGATTTATTTTAATGGGACATATCCTTATGAACTTGTTGTTCTTATTTATGTTTATGATAGCACGTTTAGCAAATAAGAGCATAGCGGTTAATTGCAAAGGGTGTCCTGATAGTGACTGTAGAAATGCAAAATGCAATTTCATTAACAGAATTGTTAAGAGATATCCATACATAGTAATATTAAATATTATTGTCATATGCTCTTACGTTATATTGTTAAGTTGGTGGCTTATCGAAACATTTGCATATAAATATATTGAACCTAAACTTATAGATTTCGCTTCAAGTCATGCATTTTTATTTGTAGGTTTTATATTGTTAATAACTGCTGGTGTAATAGCAACGCCTTTTTTTATTTTTTACAAGTGCTCAAAAACAAAATAACTATCTTAAAATGTATAGTATTTTATGTATCATAAGGGACGGTTTTTCAACCGTCCCTTTTTTCTTTAAGACTCAAGTTTTCTGCAATTTTATTAGCAGACTTGACCTTGGTTTCACGCTCCAAATGCCTATAATATTTGCCGTTGTATTAAAATCCGAATTACTTAACCAGTCCTGGATTTCTTTTAAAGGTACCATTGCATATAGCTGGTGGTTGTGATTTGAGGAGTATCTTATTTTAAATAGGAAGAAACACATTTAAGATTAGTGGTTATTCCTTCTTTTATCCTATAAGTTTAGTCAAGGCCTTAAATTTTTAGTTTGACATAGAAATGTTTTTATGATATTATATAAAAAATATTTATAGGAGTTGAGGTTATGTTCTCTATCATTATTCGACGCAGACGATGAATGCTTGTATCTGATTTAGGTACAGGCTTATTTCGCTTTGTGCCTAAACGAGTGATGAAAAGAAACTAAACTTTTTACCAAACTGTTGACGGCACAAAAGCTATCAACAGTATTTTTTATTTTAAGGAGAATTATTATGAAATTAAACAAATCATCACTTAATGAAGCAATATACGAATTAATAGATTTACCGGATAATGCTGCTATTGTAGATTTAGGATGCAGGAATGCAGGTTATCTTAATGGAATTATAAACGAATTTCCAGGTAAAGTTTCAAAAGCAATAGGCGTAGATGTAACCGATAGGAATTTTGGTGTTATTCCGTACAGCGCACCTGTAGAGCTTAAAATTATGAACTGTGCCGGAAAACTTGATTTTCCTGATAATACGTTTGATGTGGTATTAACCAAAGATTTGCTTGAATGTATTAGCGACAAAGACACTTTTGTAAGTGAAATAAACAGAATCTTAAAACCCGGCGGTATGGTAGTATGTGTACACGCTGATTTTGATAGTGTGGTTTACAACGGTAAAAATCAAGATTTGATTACTAAATGTATACACTCATACGCTGCAACAAAGCAAGGTTGGATGGATGACCTTGACGGTTGGATGGGCAGAAGAGTTTATGGAGTGTTTAATAACTCCGGCTTTTTTGAAAGCAGTATACGTGTCCACAACGTTATAGAAACTGAATATAAAGAAGGTATGTTCGGTTATGAATTCAGCCAAAACGTAGGCTGGCTTGTCGGTGAAACAACCGACTGGGTAGAAGGTGAAAATACAGGAGTTCTTACAAAACAAGAATACGATGAGTTTATGAACGAATTAGTTGAAGCGAATAAAAATGGTACTTATCTGTATTCAAAACCGTATTACATTTATAAAGGAATAAAAAAATTTTAAAAAGTGCTTGACTCTCCACTTAACAGTAATGATAATATGACACTGCAAGGTACCATTGCACATTTAGAACGGAGTGATGTTTATGTATAAAATCGGCGAGCTTTCAAAACTCTCCAATATCTCTGTAAAGACATTAAGGTATTATGATAGTGCAGGTATTTTACCGCCGGATAAGATAGACCAGTTTACAGGGTATCGTTATTATAGTGCGGCGAAATTATCTGACTGTTATCGAATTCTTGCTCTAAAAGAATTGGGATTTAGATTATCTGAAATTAAAGGACTTTTTGGAATGCCTAAAGAAAAGTTTTCTGAACTTATTTCAGTAAAAGAAAAAGAACTTGAAAACTTAATCTCACAAACCGAGAATCGCATAAATACACTCCGCAAGCTTAATTTAGCTATAAAGGAGAATGAGCCTATGTTTGATATCGTTATTCGAAAAAGTGATGAGTTACATCTTGCGTATGATCGCCAAATTGTTACATGCAAAGCAGAATATAATAATATCCTCTGCAAAATGCAAGATTATGTCCCAAAAGAAATAATTGGAAGCCGTAAGGTAATTATTGATTATGAAACAGAATTTATAAATAGTGATTTTGACACTGGATTTGGAATTGAGATAACTGGAAAATTGCCCAAAACTTCTAAATTAACTGAAAAAACAATTATCTTCACAAGCGATACAGCAAATCTTGTGTGTACCGACAAGGAGTATGACGAGGCCTCAAAATATCTTAATAAATATGTGTTAGACAATTACTATCAAATAGTTGGGCCTACCTACAAAATTATCTATGAAGATGGCACGGTGGAAATTAAAATTCCAGTAGTAAAACTCGGTCAATACAGCGAATTATTTAATGAAGATATAAACATTCCCTTTGTTAACGATGAAAATGTAATAGGTCGTTGGGAATTGTTTGACGTTCTGCCTTCAAAAGAAATGTTTAATCCTGATAAATCCAAAATGCGTGATTCTAAGGATTTGGTAAAAGAACTTTATTTTCTGCCAAACGGTGAAAAATATTGGTGCTTTGCTTGGACTAAAGGCCTTTTATTATCAAACTGCGGATATCCACACAGAAAAACCCAAAACAAGTATACTATTGAAAAAATTGGTAAAGAAATCTATTTGTTTATAGAATTTAAAGCTTATAATTATTTTGAAGGCGGCAAACCAGAAATATGGGTATTAAAAAAGAAGAATTCAAAATCTTATACTAAGCGTGAAATAATGATAGTTGATGAAATACCCGATGTTGCTTCAGATGATGAAAATGTTCTTGGTAAATGGAATGTGTGCGATTTGGTTCACTCAATTGACAACTTTGATCCACAAAATATGTGCTCTTTTATTCCTTACAATGCGCTTTACTGGCGCAGTGCGGAATTTTTAAAGGGTGGATCGATTATAAATACTTTTAAAAACTATGAGGAAGCCGAATCTCATACTGATACTCCTGAAGTATGGCGTTGGGTAAATGGATATGTTATATGCAACCCTAAATCAACAGCAAGTAAATATGTTATTCAAACGCACCAAAATACAGAGTATTTATTTATCCAATGGAAAAGCGGAGACTATTCCTTTGGCGGTGATGATCCTTTCTGGTACGTCTTTAAAAAATAATAACGAATGCAGGGGATTTCCTCTGCATTCGTTATTATTTTTTAAATTACACTTGACAATCTTTTTATTTTCGACATACTGATACAAACTGATACCAATAAATATCAGAGGCTTTGTTTTAAAGTTTGAAGATTTGGGGCTTATTTTTCCGTCAATCACGGACCGAGGATTAAATATAAGGTTGTAAAACAGTGGTATAAAATATTGCGTGATTATTTTGTTAGCACGCCGCCGTCGGTTTTAAGCAGAATGAAAATTTGCTCCTCGGCAAGAGTTTCGGTGTTAACATAAACCAAAATTTCCTCTTTTTGCTCTCCCGTACATAAAAACTCATAGCAGTAAAGCTCATTTTGTCCACCGGACGGTATTACAGCCAAATGAGTGCTTTTAATTTTCAAATGGGGGCTTATAACCTCGGCTGCATCCTTGGCGGTGTGAACTGGCACCTTTAAGGTTCTTGCCTTGTGATTCATTATATATCCGCTGGCTTCATAAAAAACAATCTCGAAATTATCCAGAGCAACTCCTACCTTAATAAGGTCGGGATAGCATATTGTGTCGCCTTGA
Source organism: Clostridia bacterium (assembly GCA_017622415.1). Taxonomy (GTDB): domain Bacteria; phylum Bacillota; class Clostridia; order Oscillospirales; family Acutalibacteraceae; genus UMGS1279. The sequence goes on from JAGARD010000112.1 coordinate 16,470, forward strand.
AGATACGCGAAATTAACAACACACATTCCTTCGTCGGCAAAGTAGTAGCTTGTTTCAAAATTGCCGATGCCTAGTCCTTTTATATAGGATTTTGCCGCTTCTACTGCACTTTTGTAATCGTCGGAGGGATTTGGGGTTACCCGTTCGTTTCTTAAAAAGCTCACAAATCCGCCTTTTTTGGTAACGGCTATTGTGCCGTTTTCAAATCCAAAAACAAAGGAAGCCAGCTTGCCATTTTCTTGACCGCTATTAAATAATTTTTCAGTTTTTATGCCTAAATGCTTTGCGGCGATTTCTTTGGCTTTGCTTTCGGTTATTTCCTTGGCAGAGGCAAGCAACTCTGACTCTTTTTTTAGTATGTGGTCGGAAAAGGGACCATCGTAAATAAGGGTGGGATAATCGCTAAGAGTTTCTGCGGTGTTGCTTAAATGTAAATTTAAATCGCTTTCAAGTTCTATATCATTCAGGGCACTTTCTATGCTTTCATTCCAGTTTTCGGCATTGTTATACAGGCTTTTGGCTTCGTCCAACCCGTTACTCAGACTTTGGGCTATTTTTGAAAGCTTTATAAGATTTCCTCGGTCTGTTTCGCTTATATTTTCGCCCTTTACTACATTTCGTGTAATGGATAAGGAATAGTCGCTTACCTGATTTAAAAACTTTGAAACGGTGTTCAGGCTTTGGTGCTTAATCGGTAGTTCAGCAAGTGCCGCCGCTGCCGTACCTGCCTGTAAAATAAGCTCGTTTGTAAGGTGCGTTAGGGTGGCGGGGGTGCCTGTGTAGAGGGTTTTGCCCAAGGTTATTGAGATGTTTTCCATTTCGCTACTTAGATTTTCCATAGCTGCTTGATATTTGTGGGTAAGCTGTCTTTTAAGCAGACTCATTCGATTTGCGTTATAGATAAGACTTCCCGTAAAAATGGTCACAAAGGCTAATGCAAAGCTTATAATTCTTACCATACAGCGTTTGTTGATATAAAGTTTCATTTTATCACCCGTTTTTTATCTTTGGGTTAGTATTTCCTTAATTTTGAAAATTATTTATTGTTTTTTAAGTCGGCTTTATCGCCCTTATATTTCCTTTTTGTTGCAAGACCACCCCTTATGTGGCGTTCGCTTTTGTTTATCTCCAGAACCTTTTTAACGTCGCTGTATAAAGCGGGATTTTTTATTTTAAGTCTTTCTGTTACATCCTTATGTACGGTGGATTTGGAAATATTAAAAACACCTGCGGTGCTTCTGACAGTTGCACCGTGTTTTTTTATGTATTCCCCTAAAAGGGTGGCACGATTTGCGACCGATTGTTTCATATTTTCAACCCCTTATGGTATTATCGGATATTTGAATATATGCCTGAAAAATATTTTTATTCTTTTAAACAAAAAAATACAGTTTTTTATTGCGGTTTGAACAACTAAAAAAATGAAAAACACACAATATTTTGTTATTCATCGATTTTTTTCGACAAAACGGTTTAAATTTTTCGTATTTAACAGTTAAATTTTAGACTTTAAATGTTCCAAAAATATGATAAAATATAATAGTAGTATGCGATTTTATTAAAAATACCGTGTTTTGTTAGTGAAAACTACCAAATTTACAAAATGTTTATTTGTGCACTCTAAAAACTGCATAAAAAAATCATTTTAGGTTTGTGAGGTATGTCATTTTACATAATAAACGGTATTGAAATTATGTGGAATTTATAATTTCGCAGACAAAAATATGTGAAAATACTGGAATTTTGGTAACGTTTTGGCGAAAATTTTTTCGCTAAGGCGGTATTTTCCGTCTTATAATCTGTTTTTCCGTAGAGGTCTTAAGTCGTTATAAGAGTATATATTATATAAGTAAGGACTTGTAGAATTCTGCGTTGTAAGATAAGGCGTTTTAAAAAACGGCAATCCATTAAATCGGAGGTTAGATCAATGAAAAGAAAGTTAAGCTTGGTTTTGGCAATGGTTATGATTTTAACATCTGTTTTTGTAACCGGTGCTTCAGCCACAGGCGAAACTCAGAATTCTACCAATACGGTAGATAAAATCCCCGTTTCGTCTGAACTGCCGACCTATGAGGACTATATGTCTGATAAGGGCGGTTTTACCAATGCGACTGCGGATATTGTAGTTGATGCAACAAATTATGCATCTTCTGTTAATGCCGAGGTTGAGAAGGTAGATAAATTCAAGCCTGAAAACGGCGAGGAAAAGAACACCGTTGTAAAGTGGACCAATGAAGATGGTACACTTACCTACAACATCAATGTTCCCGCTGACGGTCTTTATACCGTAAAATTCCTTTATTACGCACTTCCCGGACGCAATAATCCTGTTGCTTTCGGCCTTAAGCTGGACGGCAAGTATTTGTTCGAGGCTATGAAGGAATTTGAGCTTTCTCGTTTATATAAAGATGAGCCCGTTGCCGAGGTTGACGAAAAGGGCAAGAAAAAATATGACGAAAAGGGCAACCCTATTTATCAGGTTGCTAAGGATAAAGACGGCAATGTAAGATATGACGCCGAGGGCAATGTTCTTTATCTTACAGTTCGTACCGATGGTATAGGCAATGAGTTTGCTGCTGAGCAAACCGAGTATTTTGCATTCCAAGAGGGCTATTTTGTTGACCCCACAGGCTTGGAGTCAATGCCCTATACCTTTGCTCTTACTGCCGGCACACACACCGTTGAGTTGGAGTCGGTTGCTGAGCCTGTTGCTTTAGATGCGATTGTATTTGGCGTTCCCGAGCAGTACAAATCATATTCAGAGGTTTCAAAGGACTATGATACCTCTAAAAAGGTTAGTGCCGACACTATTAAAATCGAGGGTGAGGATGCTGCACTTAAAAACGGTAACTCCCTTGTTGCACAGTATGACCAGACTGACCCCAGCGTTTCTTCTGTAAATGGATCTAACCCTTATCTTACACGTATTAACTATATTGGTGATGTTAACTGGGCAAGCCCAGGTCAACGCATTACTTGGAAAGTAAATGTTCCCGAAGCAGGCTATTACAAGCTTGCATACCGTTATAAGCAGTCACACGTTCTTAACGGTAACGCCTACCGTAAGCTTATGGTAAACGGCAAGGTTCCTTTTGCTGAGGCTGCAAGCATCTGCTTTAATTACGATTTGGATTGGCAGCACAGCGAATTTGCCGATGAAAACGGAAATCCCTACCTTATATATTTCAATAAGGGTGTTAACACCATTTCTATGGAGGTTAATTTAGGTGACTTCACAGCAACCGTTCGTGAGCTTAAAGAGGTTATTTATAAGGTTGGTAATATTTACCGTGATATGATTAAGGTTACCGGTGAATCCCCCGATAGCAGCCGTGACTACAATCTTTTTGAGCAAATTCCTCAGTTCAACGAAAGGCTTACCGAGTACAGCGAGGAGCTTTATCGCATTGCCGCTAAGACCGAGGAAATGGCAGGTCAGGCTGGTGGTACCAACGCAACCACCATTCGCGGACTTTGCGAGGTTTTAGATGATATGGTTGAGCATAAATGGACTGCTCACCAGTACAAGACGCTTTTCTATAACAACTACACCAGTGTAAGTGCACTTGTTTATTCAATGATGGAAATGGGTCTTAACATAGACTATATTGAAATTGGCGCTCCCGATGTTCAGTTTGCCGACCCTGCTGCAAGTTGGTGGGCAAAAACCAGCTATAGCATTCAGAGATTTTTCTCTTCTTTCAGTGCTGACTACAATAACATATCAGGAGACCTTGAAACCGATAAAAGCATAACCATTTGGGCTAACTGGGGTCGTGACCAGATTCGTGTTCTTAACAACCTTATCCAGTCCTCCTTCACTCCCGAAACAGGTATAGGCGTTAACCTTAAAATGTCTAATGCTTCTTATGTTAATGCTATTCTTTCGGGTAAGGCTCCCGACTGCTCGCTTAATATGGCACGTTCCGAGCCTGTTAATCTCGCACTTCGCGGCTCTATGGTAGACCTTTCTCAGTTCCCTGATTTCGATGAGGTTATGGAACGCTTTATGACAGCAGACGCAGTGCTTCCTTTTTCCTTTGATAATGATTCTACAGACGATATTCCCGCAGGTGTTTATGCTCTGCCCGATACTCTTAACTTCTATATGCTCTTCTACCGCACAGATATATTTGAAGAGTTTGGCGTAAAGCCACCTAAAACTTGGGATGAGTATCTGCAGATTTCTGCACTTTTCAACAGAAATAATCTTCAGGCCAGCTTGCCTTATACTCAGATAACTACTGCCGCTATGGTTAACGCAGGTGTTGGTTCTCTTAGTATTCTTCCTACCTTTATAATGCAGATGGGCGGCGAGATTTATAAACCCGATGGTTCGGCAACCGAGCTTTCCTCTGTAACCTCAATTAAGGCATTCGAGTTCTGGACCGACTTCTTCAATGAGTATAAATTCCCCGTAACGGCAGACTTCTTTAACCGTTTCCGTATAGGTACAATGCCTATGGGTGTTCAAAACTATACAATGTATATTCAGCTTACTATGGCTGCTCCTGAAATTACAGGTAAGTGGAAGATGGTTCCCATTCCCGGCTTTAAAAATGAAGACGGTACAATCAATAACTGTCAGGCAGGTGCAGGTACAGGCTGCGGTATTTTAAAGGTTTCTAAGAACCATGACCTTGGCTGGGAATTCCTTAAGTGGTGGACCAGAGCTGATACTCAGCTTAATTACTCCAACAACTGCGAATCCATACTTGGTGTTTCGGGACGAGTTGCTACATCTAATCCAGAGGCACTTAAGAAAATGGGTTGGGATAAGGATAGTCTTAATGCTCTTCTCGCTCAGTGGAAGAATATGAAAGAGGTTCCCGAAATCCCAGGCAGCTACTACACCGCAAGATCTATTGACCAAGCATACTGGAATGTTGTTAACAACTCCAAAAATGCTAAGGATATGATGATTAAGTGGGCAGAAATTTCCGATGCTGAGATTGAGCGTAAGCGCAATCAATATAATGTTAAGTAAAAGGAGGGCTAACAAGTATGACAACAAATAAAGAACCTTTAAAGCTGGTTGTTAAAAGAAAAGAAAAGTTTTCCAACAATATAGTATATTATTTAATGCTTGCCCCCTTCTTTATTCTTTTCTTTGCATTTACAGTATTACCTGTTTTAAGCTCGGTAGTATTAAGCTTTTTCGATTTCGATGCAGTTTCCACACCTCGTTTTTCAGGTGTTGATAACTATTTGCGTATGTTTGTTCAGGACGATGTTTTCCCCAAGGCACTCAGTAATACGCTTGTTTTGGCAATTGTAACAGGTCCTTTGGGCTTCTTCATCGCATTTATGCTTGCGTGGATGGTTAATGAATTCGGTCCTGCAATACGTACACTTCTTTCCTTTATGTTCTATGCACCCGCACTTGCCGGTAACGTTTACTTTATTTGGCAGATACTCTTCAGCGGTGATGCTTACGGTTACATAAACAGCTCACTTCTTTCTTTAGGACTTATTGTTGAGCCTGTTCAGTGGCTTAAAGATCCGAGCTATGCTCTACCTATAATATGTATAGTACAGTTGTGGATGAGTATGGGTGTTACCTTCCTTTCAAACATTTCAGGTTTACAAAATGTTAACCCCGAGCTTTATGAAGCAGGTGCCATTGACGGTGTTAAAAACCGTTGGCATGAGCTTTGGTACATCACCATTCCTTCAATGAAGAGCATTTTGATGTTTGGTGTTGTTATGCAAATCCAGTCGGCATTCTCTATAAGTGTTGTTCCGATTGCCCTTTGCGGATATCCCAGTATCAACAACTCAGCCGATACACTTGTTTCTCTTATTACCGACGTTGGTACATCCCGTTACGAAATGGGTTATGCCGCGGCAATATCGGTTGTACTCTTTATAATGATGTTCGCTACCAAGTCACTTCTTGGTAAGCTAGTAAATATGGCGGGGAGGTAAGATAAATGCAAGCTACAATGAGTAAAGCTGATGCAAGAAGGCTTAAAAAGCTTAAGCTTAAAGCAGCCCGACGCGATCAGTATAAACGTTTTACCCGTAGTAAAGGCGGAAACTTCTTTTACACCTTATTCTTAATTCTTTTCGGCTTGTTCTCCATACTTCCTATGTACTACTGTATTATCACTTCCCTCAAGCCATTGGATGAGCTGCTTGTTTTCCCGCCTCGTTTTTACGTTATTTCTCCTACGTTTGAAAGCTATCTTACACTTCCAAGCCTTTTGGATAATCTTGCAGTTCCCCTTTCCAGATACGCTTTTAACAGTATTTTCATAAGCGTTGCAACCACCTTCCTTCACGTTTTGGTTGGCTCGGCTGCCGCTTATGTACTCGCAAAAACCAATATCCCAGGCAAAAAGGTTATTTTCGCTATTGTTCAGATGTCACTTCTTTACAATGCTTACACCTTGGAAATTCCTCGTTATCTTATCTATTCCGCACTTGGAATGATAGATACTTATTGGGCATATATCTTGCCGATGATTCCCTCATCAATGGGTGTATTCCTTATGAAGCAGTTTATGGATACAAACGTTCCCGATGCTTTGATTGAGGCAGCTAAGATTGACGGTGCAGGCTCTTTCAGAACCTTCTGGCAGATTGCTATGCCTAACGTTAAGCCCGCTTGGCTTACTCTTACCCTCTTCTCCTTCCGTGACCTTTGGTCAATCCAGCCTGCAGGAACAATCTTCAGTGAAGAGCTTAAAACCCTACCCTTTGCGGCTTCTACAATTGCACAAAGCGGTATCGCACGTCAGGGATGTGCCATGGCTGTTACTGTTATTATGATGATTCCCCCTATTTTGGTTTATTTGGTAACACAGGGAAGCGTTACCCAAACCATGAGTAGTTCGGGTATTAAATAAGCATAGGAGGAAAGTGTAATGAATAAAAATCCCTTATTAAAGAGCGGATTGTATCGTAAAGCTATCCTTCTTGTAATGCTTGTTGGCATTATAATGTCAATGCTTATGGTTCCTGCATCGGCAGAACGTATAAGCAAGGAACCGTACGATACATATACCTATTGGACTGCCCCAGGCGACAAAAAGGATGTTTCTTCTGCAGCTATGTATGACTATGAAACAACCATTACAGGTGCAGACCTCGGTTTAAGCGCTTTTACTACCCCATCGGATATTTTTATTGATGATGCAGGCCTTATTTACTTTACCGACAAAGGTAATTCCCGCATTGTTATTATGAATTCCGACTATTCCCTTAAAAAGGTTATCAGCGAAATCAAATACAAAAATGAAACACTCACATTAAATGAGCCTTCGGCTGTTTTTGTAACTAAAAACGGTGATATTTACATCGCAGACACTGAAAATGAACGTGTTATAATAGCCAATATGAATGGCATTGCTTCAAATGTTCTTTATCTGCCTGATGATGATGTTATTCCTTCAAACTTCATTTACAAGCCCGAAAAAATCGTTGTAGATTCTGAAGGATATGTTTATGTTCTTAGTAACGGTTCATACTACGGTGCCGTTATGTATGATGACAGTCTCGCATTTTCGGGATTTTATGGTGCTAACTCGGTTTCAGGCTCCATTTTGGATATTTTCACCAGAATTTATGAGCTTTACATTATGTCCGATTCACAGCACGAAAACAAGGAAAAAACCTTGCCCTACAGCTTTACTGACATTGCGGTAGATAAAGATAACTTCATTTACACTGCTACCGCACCTGCACAAACCAACGTAAGTAATACAGGTCAGCTTAAGAAGCTTTCCCCAGGTGGTATCAACGTTCTTAAAAACAAAACTACTACTACCGTTAAATCGGCTGAAAGCTTTAACTTTGCAGATGACCGTGGTGCACAGTATCCCAATATGCAGGGCAATTATGATTGGAGAACCAGCTACATAACCTCTATGGACGTTGACTCCTATGGTTATATGTACGGTCTTTGCAGTACCTTCGGTCACGTATTTATTTACGATCAGGAATGTAATCAGCTTACCGTATTCGGTGGCGGTCTTGAGGAAGGCGGTCAACAGGGTACCTTCCGTAAGCCTGTTAATATTCAGGTAGATGACAAAACCGAAAAGGTATTTATTGTAGATCAGCTTTTAAACTCTATTACGGTTTATAAGCCAACCCCATACGGCTCTTTAGTTAAAAAAGCACAGGCACTTACAACAGCAGGTGACTATGTTGAGGCTGAAAAATATTGGAATGAGGCTCTTACCTACGATCGTAACTCTCAGCTTGCATACCGCGGACTTTCCCGTGCCGCTTTGATTAAAGAGGAGTATGAAACTACTCTTGAATATGCTGAGCTTGGCTTCGACCAAGATACCTATGCTTCGGCATTTACCTTTGTAAGAAACGATTATCTTACCGATAATTTCGTTTGGTTATTCATAGTTGCTGTAGCACTTATAGGCGCACTTATATTCTTCTTTGTATATATGAAAAAGAAGGAAAAGAAGCTTATTAAAAATCCCGCTGTTTCAACTATGTTCAAATGCGTAGTTCATCCTTTCGAGGGTGCTCAGCAGGTAAGATATTACAATAAGGGCTCTGCTAAGCTTGCAACCGTTATTTTAGTTCTTTACTTTATTGCAACCGTATTTAGTGAAATCTATTATGGATTTATGTATAATATGATAGATAAATCCACTTACAGTGCAGCTTTCTCACTTATTCGTACCTTTGGTATTGTATTACTTTGGACAGTTGTTAACTGGGGTCTTACAACCCTATTCCAAGGTAAGGGTAATATGAAGCAGGTTTATATTGTAACCTGTTACGCACTTATTCCTCAAATTATAAGTGCAGTGCTTACAACAATACTTTCAAATGTACTTGTTCCCGAGGAAGGACTTGTTATTACAGCAATTTCTGTTGTATGTCTTGCTCTTACAGCAATAATGCTTTGCGTAGGCATTATGACGGTACACGAATTCGGCTTCTTTAAATTCATAACAATGACAATCGTTATAATTTTAGGTATGCTTGTTTGCGTATTCGTTATTATGATGGTATTCGTACTGCTTCAGCAGTTGTTTACCTTTATTGGAACAGTTTATAAAGAGGTCAGCTATCGATGACCGCAGACTTTGGAGGACTTAGAATGAAACACTTAATTAAGATAATCGCTTTGATATCTGCTTTGTGTCTTGTGCTTAGTATGCTCGGAGGCTGCAGCAGTGTTAAGGTTGAACACAAAAATTATTCCGATGTAGTTGATGTTAATAATGTTGAAAATCTTGAAAACGGTGTGGTTGCCGAGTCGGATTACTTTAAAATGATTTGGCACCAAACCACTACAGGCTCGGACGGTATGGAATACCCCCGTGCTGCTATTGAATTTGTTTCAAAGAAGGACGGCAGCGTTTGGTCAACAATCCCGAAGGATTATTATGACAGCACCGACCCTGCAGGCATTTTCGGAAATGCACTTATCAACTCGTCGCTCGTTATTACTATGAGAAACGGTGAGCAAACCTTTGCATATAACGCTTATGAAAATGCAATTGCTAACGGACGTTTTTCATCGGTAAAAAGTGCTGACAAAAACGGTATTACTGTTACATATTATTTTGATAACATTGGTGTTGTAGTAAGCGTTGACTATTATTTGGAAGACGATGGCTTTAAGGTAGGCATTGATCCCAAAAACATCAATAGCTATGTTGCTGAGCTTGAAGATTTTAATACAGAGGTTCATGGTGCTAATTTGGCTGATGCAGTTCAAAAGGTTGTAAGCGTAACTCCCGCACCCTTTATTTGCAGTGCACAAAACACAACCGCTAACGATAAAAGCTCGTATTTAGTATTGCCTTCGGGTAGCGGTGCACTTATGTATATTGATAAGCGTTCAGATGCTATTGCACGTGAGTTTGGTGATTATCAAACCAAGCCCGATAACGCACTCGGCCTTGTATACGGTGAGGACTATACCGTTGATAAGTATAACGACCCCGATAATGATACACCCATTACAATGCCTTTTTACGGTATTAAAAGAGGCAACAATGCACTTTGTGCTATTATTGAGCAATCGGCTGAGGCTTGTAAAATAACCGCAACAGCAGGTGACCCACAGCTTGGAGTTGATATGTTTGCAGAAACTCCTTCTAACGGTTATTCCTACATTGCGGCAACCTATAATGTGCTTGGTTACAATAAGGTTTATAATAAAGGAACTTGGCGTTTACAGTATAACGATTATGTAGACCAGAATATCACGCCTTTAGTAATTGGTTACTATCCTTTAAGCGGTGACCAAGCTAACTATGTAGGTATGGCTAAGCGTTATCAGAAGCATCTTGTTGATAAAGAAAATTTAAAGAAAACTCAGGATAATAATCTCCTTAACATTAAGCTATACGGCTCGTTCCTTCAGGATGAACTTTTCCTTGGTATTCCTTATAGCAAGGAGCTTCCTCTCACCACCTACAGTCAGGCAACTGAAATTTTAGGTGAGCTTAAAAAGATTTCGGGCGGAAGCCTTACCGCTACAATGCAGGGCTTCGGTGATGACGGAATTGATGGAAATGAGCTTGCAGGCGGATATAGTCTTACAGGTGTAGTTGGTAATAAAACCGACCTCAAGGAATTTATTGAATATACAAAAACCAGCGGAATTAAAACCTTCTTTAATTTTGATACCGTTAGATTTTACGAGTCGGGTAACGGTTACAGCATTAATAATGATACCTCAATTAATATAAACGGAGTTCCCGCTCCTTTCTATAACTTCCTTGCTTCTACCCGTCAACGCCATGATCATACTAAGGGTGGCAAGGTAGGTGCCTTAATTTCCCGTGAATTGCTTGCTGAGGCAACAGGCGATGCAGTAGCTCTTGCCGATGAGCTTGGTATTACTGGAATTGCTTTTGATACCTTAGGTAATATTTGCTATTCCGATTATGATGATATAGATGATGAAGGAAAAACCATCTATAAATATCCTTGGCGTAACAATATGGGCAAGGACGTTAAAGCAATAACCGCTGATGTTCAGAAAAACAGCAAAACCGTATTAATGGATGGCGCATTTTCTTATGCGGCAGTAGCGGCGGATATTATTTCTAACATTCCAACAGTTTCTAATAAAAATAATTGCTTTGATTTGGAAGTACCGCTTTATCAAATAGTATTCCAAGGCTATCGTGCAAACAGCACATCAGCTATAAACACCGCAGCAAACAAAAGAACACAGTTCTTAAAATCAATTGAGACAGGCAGCGGACTTTCGTTTGAGCTTATAAACAACTATTATCAAGAGCTTCGTAAGCAGAATATGCGTGGACTTCACGCCGCACTTTACGCAGATAACGTAAAGCTTATTGAGGAATATGTAAACGAAAGTAAAGCATTCCTTACAAGTGTTGCAGGTGCAACAATCACAAATCATCAGTATATAACTAAGGATGTTACAAAAACCGTGTTTGATAACGGCGTAACGGTTTATGTAAACTATGGCGATACCGATTATAAATCTGACATCGGTACAGTTAAAGCCCAAGGCTTTTTGAATAAATAAAGGAGGGGATTTTAAGTGAAAAACGACGAAAACAAGGTAGTAGATACTAACAATACTGAAGAAAAAAAGCCCTCCCTTTCGGAAATTTTAAAAGCTGAGGAAGCTGAGCTTAAAGCCAAGAAAAAGGCTGAAAAAGCCAAGAAAAAAGGTAAGGTAGCTTATGATATTAACGGTAATATCATTCCCGACCTTAACGTAAAGCACGTAAGGGGTATTGAATCCAAAAAAAGCTGGTACGGTTTTTACTTCGTACTGCCTTGGATTATAGGTATGATTCTTTTCTTCCTTATTCCCCTTATTTCTTCACTTACCTATGCCTTTAGCGATGTTGTTCCCGAAGACGGTTATATGGAAACCACCTGGGTTGGTATGGAAAACTACAAATTCATTTTCCAGAATGATGACACCTACCAATTAAATCTTCTGTCTTCAATAGGTGACTTCTTCACCCAAATGCCTATTATCATTATAGTAAGCTTGATTTTGGCACTTATACTTAACAGTAACTTTAAGGGCAGAACCTTCTTTAGAGGAGTTTTCTTCGTTCCTGTTATTGTTGCAACAGGTGTTGTTATGGGACTTTTAACTCAGTCTTATGGCGGTAACGGCGCTATTATTCAGCTTTCATCCTCAATCTCCACCGACGCATATTCGGTTGTTGGAACAGGCGGCGGTATGGATTTCAGTGAACTGCTTAATTCATTGGAATTGCCTGAGGAGATAACTGCCCAGCTTAACATAATGATAACCGATATATTCAACACTATTTGGACCTGCGGTATTCCTGTTGTTTTGTTCATTGCAGGACTTCAAACAATACCCTCTCAGCTTTATGAGGCTTCTAAGGTTGAGGGTGCGACCGCTTGGGAGGAATTTTGGTATATCACACTTCCGTCCATTGGTCAAACCTTGCTTTTGGTTATAATCTTCACCCTTATCGAGCTTCTTACCAAAGCAGATAATCCAATTATTAATCAGGCTTATGACCAGATAAAGAATGTTGAATACGGTTTGAGCTCGGCAATGCTGTGGTTGTTCTTTGCAATTATAGGTGCAATTACAGGACTTATAATCTTAATTTTCACTAAGACTTGTCTTAAGAGATGGGAATAGGAGGGGAATGATAATGACAACTGAAAAAAAGCTTAAGAAAACCGTTCCCTTCCTTAATAAGCATAAGCTTAAGGAAACAGGAGCAAAAACAGTAGTTTCTATTTTCCGCTATCTGCTTTTAATAGCAATAAGCTATATCATTCTGTACCCTCTTTTTGCAATGTTAGCTTATTCTTTCCAATCTAAATCCGATATTATGGATACCAGCGTTACATGGATTTCCAAGGCAGGTACACTTGAAAATTATAAGATTGCTTGGGAAGCACTGGAATATCCCACCGCCTTGCTTAACACCGTGATTGTGCATCTTGTGAGTGCATTTATTGAAATTTTCTCTTGTGCTATTGCGGCTTACGGATTTTCAAGGTTTAAATTTAAAGGCCGTGGACTTCTTTTTGGTGTAGTTCTTTTCACTGCAATAGTTCCTGTGCAAATTTTGGTTATTCCTTTGTTCCTTAACTATCAATTCTTTGGTTTCGGATACATAGTAAATCTGCTTAACCTTATTCCTGGGGTTAATATTCCCTACGTTAGTCTTATCGATAGTCCTTTAACCTTCTGGTTGCCTTCGCTTTTTGGTGTAGGTCTTCGTTCGGGACTTTTCATATTCATATACCGTCAGTTCTTTATGGGTCTTCCTAAAGAATTGGAGGAAGCCTCTTGGATAGACGGCTGTAATCCCCTTATGACCTTCTTCCGCGTGGTTATTCCCTCTTCGGGTGTTGTATTCTTAACCGTTTCCATATTTGCTATTATTTGGCATTGGAATGAATATTATCAGTCGGTTATATTCTTCACAAACGACTTCCCGCTTTCGGTTATGTTATCCAATATCCGTGCTGAGGCATTAAGAAACCTAGGTTATTATGATGCATTTGCAGCACCGCCTGTTTCGGCAGCCTGCCTTATGTTTATAGCCCCTGTACTTATTATGTATCTGTTTTTACAAAAGAAATTTATTCAAAGTATTGACAGAGTAGGTATTGTAGGTTAAAATAGTTATATATGTTACGCGAGAAAAGTGTAATGTTATAAAAAAATATTTGGAGGTAAACAAAAATGAAAGCAATTTCTATTGCAAGACGTTTTGCCAGTGTTTTGGCTTTATTGCTCGCCATTATGATGCTTTTTGCAGCATGCGGCCCCGATGAAACCGAAAGCAAGGCAGACGACCCTGCAGATCAAACCGAAACTTCGTCTGAAGTAGTTGATGATGCTTCCGATGAAGCTAATGCTGAAAACGAAAATCAGCAAACTGACAACACTTCTAAGCAAAATCAACAAACTAACAACACTTCTAAGCAAAATCAGCAAACCACTACAGCAGGTAAGCAGGATGCATTTAACAATGCTAACGATGCTACCTTCTTAAAGAGTGCTCCTAAGGGTGAGATTCATATCCTTATGTGGAGAAAATTCCACAAGTCTGAGCAGCTTTTGGTTGACCAATACAAAAAGCAAACAGGCAATAACGTTAAGGTTACTATAGTTCCTGAGGTAGAGTATACTTCTAAGCTTGTTACAATGGTAACAGGTAAAAAGGATGTTCCTGACGTTGTTATGTTCCAGTCTAATATGTTCCCAGGTCTTGTAACCAGAGCTTTACAGCCCCTTAAGAATAAGGACTTCCAGCTTGATTCTGACTGCTGGAACAAGGCATATATGGACGCTTACAAAATTAACGGCGTTTATTTCGGTGTTGCACAGCCCACTTCTTGGTCTTGTGAGGACTGTACCTATGTAACATATTATTCACCCGCAGTTCTTAGTAAATTCGGTATTACCACCACCCCTTATCAGCTTTATAAGCAGGGTAAGTGGAACTGGGAAGAGCAGGCTAAAATCGCTCGTGCAGTTGCACAAAAAGGCGGCGTTGGTATGTCTGTACAGGGCTTTGATATGTTTATGCTTTCTGCTGGTGCTGATTTTGTTAAGTATGATGGCAGCAAGTATGAAAATATGCTTGGCAGCGTTAAGGGTGCAAGCCTACTTACTAAGGCTTGGACAGAGGTTGCAGAGCTTGTGCAGGACGATGTTATCACAGGTTGGGATATAACAAACGTTCAGCAGGGTAAGGTTGGCCTTTTCACAGGTATTTCCTACGGTCTTTACAATGAAGGCGACTGGTTCCAGAAGAGCTTTGCCGCTAAGCTTGAGGCTGTTCCTGTAGCAGGTCCTAAGGGTGGCACAGCTTATACACCTGTTCGTCCTAAGTGCTGGGGTGTTCCTAAGGGTGCAAAGAACCCTGAGGGTGCAGCATACTTCCTCCGTTACTTCCTCGATACCAGTGCACTTAAATTCGATACTACTTTCCACAATAAGCAGTTCGGCGAGGTTTACAAAACTATAACCAAGTCCAGCGCTAAGAAAACTGTTATGCACGGTAGCGGTGTTTCCGATTATGTTAAGACTGATAACTATAGACAAATTTGTGATGCTCTTGCAAAAACAAGTCCTAATAACATCACTACCACACTTAATGCTAAGAAGGCCACAATTCAGCCAGGTATTTCCAAAGCTAATAAGGACCTTTCTAAAATTAAGAAGTAATTTTTAAGTTCTATTTAAATAATAAAAAGCATAACCATTCGTTTTGACGGGTGGTTATGCTTTTTAATAAATATATCTATTAAATGAACTGCTTATTATAATTCGGGCTTGAAGCTTGGCATAAGCTCCAGCTTAAATAGGTTTGCTTTGTGTTTTTTATCAATAAGCTCCTTTTTCGCCTTATCTTCGATTTCACCTGTGCGAATGTAAATATCAAGCTCGGCATAGGTAAAGCCTAGATTTTCTTCGTCAGATTTACCGCAAAGACCGTCAATGGGAGTTTTATCTACCAATTCCCTTGGAAGACCCAAAAGATATCCGATTTGTTTTATTTCGGTAACGGTAAGATGAGAAAGGGGCGAAAAATCGCCTACAGAATCACCGTAACGGGTGGAATAGCCTACCCAATCCTCCGAAAGGTTGCAGGTATTTACAACCCTGCCGTTACAGCTTTGTGATACGGCATAAAGGGTAGACATTCTTATTCTTGGGGGTAGATTTTGCAATGACTGAGGTGTTAGCTCAAGCTCGGCAGGCATATTTTTAAGTATGCCATCAACCGCATCCTTAACATTAATTACAAAATGCTTAATGCCTAGGTGATTTACTAGCAAATGGGCCATATCAATATCGTGTTGCTCGCCTTGTGGCATAAGCACACCTATAACACGCTCCTTGCCTAATGCCTCAACACAAAGTGCTGCCGCAATAGAGCTATCTTTACCGCCTGAAATTCCTACAACGGCATTGCAATCAGGACCGTTTGTTTTAAAGAAATCTCTTATCCACTGCACACACTCGTTTTTAATTTTTTCGGCATTAAACATATACTTTTCCTCCGCACATATTAATTTATATAATGATGATATTATAAACCTCCCGTCTTGTCAAGATGAGAGGTTTGTTTTTTGAAAAAATTTCTAATTTTTTGATTTTACTTCGTTTTCAAGCGGATTGCCTGCAAAGAAATCGTCAAAGTTTTTAAGGGTTACCTTGGCTATTGCCTGCAAAGCCTCCTCGGTTAAAAATGCTTGATGTGAGGTTAGCACAACATTCGGGTTGCTTATTAAAAGTGAGAGGGTATCATCCTTAATGATGGTACCCGACATATCCTCAAAAAACAGGTCGGTTTCCTCCTCGTAAACGTCCAAAGCCGCACCGCGTACCTTTTCGCTGTTAAGGGCATCAAGCAAGGCATTTGTATCCACAAGTGCTCCACGCGAGGTGTTTATTATAAACACACCCTTTTTCATAAGCTCAAAGGCTTCTTTGTTTAAAAGGTGGTAAGAGCTTTCTGTAAGGGGGCAGTGAAGTGAAATAACATCGCTGTTTTTAAAAAGCTCTTCAAGCGGAACATATTCAATATCGCTGTTTTCAGCGGGGTATGGGTCATAGGCAATAACCTTCATGCCAAAACCCTTGCATATATCAATAAAAACCCTGCCTATTGTACCTGTACCTATAACTCCAACCGTTTTGCCGTGAAGGTCAACACCCATAAGTCCTGCAATGCTGAAGTTAAAATCCCTTGTTCTTGTTACAGCTCTTGCCAGCTTGCGGTTGACCGTTAAAAGCAGTCCCATTGCGTGCTCGGCCACCGCGTAGGGAGAGTAGGCAGGAACGCGAACAACGGGAAGCTTGCCCTTTGCCGTTTTCAGATCTACATTGCTATAGCCTGCCGAGCGCATTGCAAGTATTTTTACATTGTTTTTTACTAAGGAATTTATAACATCGGCATTGATGTCATCATTTACAAAGCCGCAAACGCCATCAAAGCCTGATGTAATTCCCACAGTGTGACGGTTTAATTTGCCCTCAAAATAAACTATTTCGTATCGGTCGTTATTGTATTCATCAAACCATATTCTGTCATACGGCTTAGTATCAAAAAAAGCTATGCGTTTCATAAAAAAACCTCCAAGATTTTGCTATTATAATATATTATGCCACGAGTAAGGCGAAAAATCAAATGGTATGAAAGCAAAAAATGAGCGAATTTTCTTAAAAATAAAAAATTTATTGTTTTTCGATAAATTTATATTGACAAACGAGATGAAGTGTGCTATTATGTGGGTGTAAAAATGAGTTGAATTTTTTGGAGGTTATTAAGATGCTTAAAATTTCAGGTAAGGCTTCGGTTAATTTATCACTTATTATCTCGGGTGCATTTTTTGCGGTATTAGCGGTTGTGGGAGCATTTCTTCCGCCAATAGCAAAGGCTCTTTTAAAATTTCCCGGCGAAATTACTTCAAGGGTGGAAACCACCGCTACCGATAATCTGTTGGTGTTAATCGCCGCATATTTTATATTAGCACTTGCTGTACTTGCAAATATTTTGCTTTTTACTTTACTTTTACAGGTCAAAGCAGAAAATGTTTTTTCTAAAAAAAGCGTTAGTCTAATAAGGGGAATTTCATGGTGCAGTATAGGTGTGGGCGTTGTTTTTGCAATGCTTACCTATTATTTCACTCTTTCGGCGGTTATAGCCTTTGCGGCGCTGTTTTTGGGACTTTGTGTGCGTGTGGTTAAAAATGTTATAGAAAAGGCAACCGAAATTAAAAACGAAAACGATTTGACCGTGTGAGGTGGCCGATATGATAATTGTTAATTTAGATGTTATGATGGCTAAAAGGAAAATATCATTAAATGAGCTTTCCGAAAGGGTTGGAATAACCTTGGCAAATCTTTCAATTTTAAAAAATAACAAGGCAAAAGCAATTCGTTTTTCTACATTAGAGGCAATTTGTGAGGTTTTGGAGTGCGAGGTTTCAGATATTTTAGAATATCGCAAGGATTAAAGTGAGGGATTTTTATGCAAGACTTTTCAAGCATTACTGTAAATTCGCAAAACAAATATAACGGCGAGCATAGCAACTTATTAAAAACACCTCGGGAGTTTAGCTTTTTAGAGTCGATTTGGAGTTGGATTTGCTTATTTTTAGGATACCTTTTTTGTAGGTCCTTTCCTGCGATGGCGAAGCCGCTTTACTCTCTCATTTTTTTGATTTTGCTTTTTGCCTCAACTACTGTTGTTCTTGTTTTGAAAAAGGCAAAATTCGGAAAGGCGGCAATTTCGGTTGCTGCTTCAGGACTTTTAGTAGCCTTTTCGCTATTTTTATCGGGCAATACCGTAATTCACACCGTTGCTTTCGGTTATTCAATTTTTGCGTATTGCTACTATGTATGTGCCGCTACCGAAAATCGTTTAGAGGGCGGAATTTCTTCATATATTTTAATAGATTTTTTAAAGGCAACTTTTGTAGTGCCCTTTTCGGGTACGGGCGGAATAATTGCTGCAATGTTCAGCAAGAAAAACAATAAACTAGGCTCGGTTATCGGAAAGGTTATTGTTGGTGTGATGATAGCTATAATTCCAACGGCGGTAGTTTTTTCGCTTCTTTCATTCGATAGGGGATTTTTAAATCTTTTAGGCAAAATTTTCAGCTTCAGCTTAGGTGATATTGCAGGTCAGGTAGTTTCTGTTATTTTTGCATTTCCGATAGGTGCTTATATTTTTAGGCTTTTTGTTTCCTCGTTTGATAAAAGTGCAAAGAAAATACTTACTCTTAAAAGCTGTAAAGAGGCTTCAAAAAAGGCATCAATTTCACCTGTAATAACGGTGTTCAGTGCGGTTATTCCCTTGCTTTTTATTTATGTTGTGTTTTTTATTTCGCAGTGGAAATATTATATTTCGGGATTTTTGGGCGAGCTTCCCGAAAATGTAAATTATGCTACCTATGCCAGAGATGGATTTTTTCAGCTTTTAGCGGTTAGTGCTATAAACCTTGCAGTAATAGCCGCAATCGGTCTTTTTGTTAAAAAGGGTAATAAGATAGGCGAAGTTTCGGTCAGAATATTAAATGTTATAATCTGCGTTTTTACCCTTATTTTAATAAGCACCGCAATTTCCAAGCTTGTGCTTTATATAAATGAGCACGGGTTAACCCCCAAAAGGGTGCACGCATTTTGGTTTATGATGGTGTTAACTTTTATTTTTATAGCCGTTATTTTAAAGCAATTTATAATAAAAATCAAACTAATTCCAACTGCTTTTGCGGTTACGGTTGCTATGTTTTTTGTGTTATCGGTATCGGGAAGCGATGCTCTTATAGCAAAATATAACGTAGACCGCTATTTAGAGGGTAGCTTAGATAGGATAGTTGTATCTGATTTAGAAAAGCTTGGCGATGCCGCGTTGCCTCAGTATATACGCCTTGAAAAGGAGCTTAAAGAGCGTGAAAACGCAGTAACATCAGATACAATGTATGAATATTTTGAAAGCAATGATTTTAAGCTTGTTTTAGAGCTTGAAATTGCCCTTGAAAAGTATTCTGCAAATTCAGATTACAATTGGTATGAAATCACATTGCCCAAATTACTAGCCGAGTCGGCTATAAAGGAAAGGGAATAAAAAGTCTGCTCGATTGGTGTATTATTGCAAAAAAATCCATAATATGTTACAATATATCCATTAACTAAAACAGGGATTTGATATTTATGGATAGATGCACCGAAATTGAGCGTAGTTTAATAAAAAAATTTCGTAAAAGTGTGTGGAACCGCTTCATTGAGGCGGTTCAGTCATACGACCTCATAAGAGAGGGGGACAAAATCGCCGTTTGCATATCGGGCGGTAAGGACTCCTTTATTCTTGCAAAGCTTATGCAGGAGTTAAAACGTCACGGGCATACCGAATTTGAGCTTGAATTTATATGTATGGACCCAGGCTACAGTCCTGCAAACCGCAAAAAGATTGAGGAAAACTGCTCTCTTATGCAAATTCCCGTAAAGATTTTTGAAAGCGATATTTTTGCCGCTGTTGAAAACATAGAGCAATCACCCTGTTATCTTTGTGCCCGTATGCGAAGAGGACATCTTTACAGCTTTGCACGTGATTTGGGGTGCAACAAAATAGCCTTAGGTCATCATTTTAATGACGCTATTGAAACCGCTCTTATGGGTATGCTTTACAGCGGTCAGTTCCAAACTATGATGCCCAAGCTTCACAGCACAAATTTTGAGGGTATGGAGCTTATTCGCCCTCTTTACTGTGTTCGCGAGGATGATATTAAGGCATTTGCAAGGTATAACAATCTTGAATTTTTAAACTGCGCCTGCCGTTTTACCGAAAAGCTGGGTGAGGCTGGTGCAATCGACCGCGAGGGTATTTCCAAGCGTTACAAATGCAAGGAGCTTATAAAGGAGCTTAAAAAAGAGGATGAACTTGTGGATATAAACATTTTCAGAAGCTTCCATAGGGTTAATTTAAGCACTATAATAGGCTACCACAAAAAGGGTGAGGAGCACTCATTTTTGGACGAGTACGACCTATAAAAATACAAAAATTTACTTTAATTTTCATTTTAAAATCGCCAAAAATAGCTTTAGAGGTGATAAAAATGAAAA
>JAGARD010000113.1 GCA_017622415.1 Clostridia bacterium
ATTTTGTCCCTATTGTAGCACAAGCATAACATAAAAACAGAAATAAATCAATGCGGAGCATTGTATATCATCAATTCCACAAGGAATTGCATATCATCAACTTCACTAGAAGTTGTATATCATCATTGCGAAAGATTATTTGATACACACCTTCGGTGTGATGAGATACAAAGGCGTGAGCCGCCTTTGATGATATACACGCTAACGCGTGATGATATACCATTGCTTTCGCAATGGATAAAAAAATCTCGTTCCGAAGAACGAGATTTTTTGGCTGCGGAACTAGGATTTGAACCCAGACAAACAGAGTCAGAGTCTGCCGTGCTACCCTTACACAATTCCGCAATAATATTCACAACAGATAATATTATAACCGATTTTTTAAAGATGTCAAGTGTTTTTTTGAAAAAAATGCAAATTTTTGAAAATTTATTCTTTTTTACAGGAACAGCAATCGGTAAAAAGATTTTGTAGCTTTAATTTCTTAGTTTCTTTATCATCAATAAAGTTTATTTTTTCATAAAGCTCCATATAGTCATCACCTGCAAAAAAGGCGGCTGTAATACCTCTTTCACAACCTACATGAAGTGCACTTCTAAGCAAGCCATCTGCTAACATTCTATCATTTTTAGGTTCAACTGCAAAAACGGTTTCGGTTTTTTCTTCTATTAAGAAAAGTGCAAAACCCAAGCACTCCTCCCCTGCCATTGCACGAATAGCAAGATATTCTTCTTTATATTCCAAACCTAAAGATTTATACAAATTTTCGGTAACTTTCCTATCTTCACATACTAAAATCTCAAGCATTAATCTTCTTCATTCCTTTTGGCAATACTAACATTTGTAAGGTGCTGCATTTCTTTTTCATTAAGCTCACGCCACTTACCTTGAGGCAACATACCAAGCCTTACACCCGCAATTTCGGTGCGTTTAAGGCGTATTACGGTAAGGCCAACCGCCTCACACATACGGCGAATTTGACGGTTTCTGCCCTCATACAAAACAACATTAAGTACTGTGCGATTTTCACCTTTATCAATAATATGAATATCGCAAGGAAGTGTTTTTGTACCGTCTAGCATAATACCCTCGGTAAGCTTTGTTAATTGCTCCTCTGTAACCTTTTCTCTAACGGTTACTCTGTAAACCTTAGATACGTGTCGCGAGGGGTGTGTAAGCATATTAGAAAATGCACCGTCATTGGTCATTAAAAGCAGTCCCTCGGAATTTCTATCCAATCTGCCAACAGGGAAAAGACGGACACCCGCATCCTCCACAAGCTCTGAAACACATTTTCTACCAAGCTCATCACTCATAGTTGTAACAAATCCACGCGGCTTATGAAGCATAATATACATTTTTGTTTTAGTGCGTACAACACGCTTACCGCTAACAACAATTTTATCACGGATAGGGTCAACCTTGTCACCTAAGGTGGCAACTCTACCGTTAACCTTAACCTTGCCCGCTTCAATCATTTCTTCTGATTTTCGACGGGAAGCAATACCGTTTTCGGACATATATTTTTGTAATCTTATTCTATTATCCTTCATAACATCTACCTAACTATTATTCCAAATTAAACTGAGGCATTTAAAAAACCTATTTAAAAATTTTTCTTTTTTATTTCTAATTGGCAGGTTAGCAAACGAATAAATATTTGATGTTGCTATAACCTTTGAATTTAATGAATATTCAACCCTACCAACAAGCTCTCCCGCGCTTACGGGAGTATAAATAAATTTAGAGAGGATTATATTTCTTTTAATATTTTTAGCCGAGTTTGAAGCGGTGCAAAAGCTTTTTTCCTCCGCCTTTATACGCACAAGATCTGCATCACTGCAAATTACAGGTAAAACATCCGTAATATCGTTGTTTGAAAAGCTAACAACATCTGTTGCAGATAATCCATAATCAAGCAAGGCTCTGTGGTCGTTCCAATCATCAGGTGCATTAAGCGTAACGGCGATTACTCTTTTGCCGTCTCTTTCGGCGGCAGTTACCAAGCATCTGCCTGATTTTTTGGTAAATCCCGTTTTAACTCCAATAAGCCCCTCATAATTACCTAATAATTTATTATGATTTGTTAGGGAACGCCTATATGGCGGATTACCGTAATAAAGCACTGCCTGCTTTGATGAACACGCAGCACGAAAAGCCGTATTTTTAAGAGCGACAGAAGCCAGTAACGCTAAATCATAAGCGGTTGTATAATGGTTTTCATCATCAAGACCAGACGGCGTAACAA
Source organism: Clostridia bacterium (assembly GCA_017622415.1). GTDB lineage: Bacteria > Bacillota > Clostridia > Oscillospirales > Acutalibacteraceae > UMGS1279. The sequence goes on from JAGARD010000113.1 coordinate 2,249, forward strand.
AGGATGTGTTTTTAAGGCCGAGCTCCTTGGCTTTTTTATTCATCATTTGAGCGAAACCCTTAATACTGCCACCCAAAGCATAAGCAGTAGTATTTGCGGCATCATTCCCCGAAGCCAGTAGCATACCATAAAGCAAATCTCGATACGAAACCGTATCGTCGGGCATAAGTCCCATTGAAGAGCCCTCAACAGTCACCATCTGCCGAGTTACCTTAATTGTTTTTGCAAGGTCGGGTTGTTCTGCCAAAATTAATGCAGTCATAATTTTTGTAGTGCTAGCCATTGGCAATTTTTGTGTAGCTGATTTTTCATACAAAATCTCGCCTGTATCCATACAAATAACAATTGCAGATTTTGCAGAAATATTTAAGTTTTCATTCGCCGAAGCATTTATGCCGAAAAGGCAAAACACTAAAGAAAAAATTACAACAAACAAAACAAGCTTTTGCATAATCCACCTCATAAAACAATTTACTTAATTTTATGAAGCGAGTTAATGAAAAATACTAAAATTACTCTGCAGTATTTACATTAGTTTCAGTATCTTTTTTCTTAAAAAGGCCTTTGATTTTTTGGAAGGTTTCAGGCAACATATCAATCACCTTTGAGGTTGCTGTTTCAATATGTGAAATTGGCAACATTGAAACATCACCGTTTTTAACAACCAAAAATCCAACGGGATTAATACTGGCACCTGCACCGCCACCGCCTGCAAAAACCTGAGAGCCATTATTTTTTCCTGCAAAATCGGTAGCCCCGCTTGCAAAGCCAAAAGAAAGCTTTGAAATTGGGATTATGGTAACATCATCAACAACAATCTTATCACCAATTATGGTATTTGCATCAACCATTGTTTTAATTTTTTCCATTGTTGTTTCCATAATTTCAGAAATTTTTTGTTCTGCCATTTTTATATTCCTCCTTGAATTAAATCCTTTATTAACGAAAAAGCAACCTTAATTGCTTTAAAAACACGCAATTTAATAATAATCATAAACAAAACTTTTGGTTTTTCTGATTTATAATCTGCTACAATATTAACATTTTGTTTTTTTATATTAGCAATACCATTTAAAATACCTAAAGCGGGATAAGCAACCGCACATACACCGCCATAACAAATTGCTGTCTGGGCAGGCTCCTTAGATGCTACTTTTATATCTAAAACTAAATTATCCACCGTACATTCGGTAATAAGATCTAGAATTTTTATAATTATATGCTTAACTGTACTTAAAAGCTTAACTGTACCCTCAACGATACCCTCTTCGGTATATATTTTTTTGAAATATCCATCTTTTTTCTTTGTATCTTTTGAAGATGTTTTTTTATTAGTTTTTTTAACACTGCTTTTTTTGACACGTTTTAATTTATTATCGCCGTAAATATCATACTTAAAGCGTAAAAATAAATATTTAATGACAATATATCCACTTTCACTTAAATAAATTTTAAGCTTAACAGCAGAAATTAAAAGAATGCCGAAAATCAACAATAATGCTGCAAGAATAATTAAAAAAATCTTCACTTATCGGCACCCCCTAAAAATTATTATTCGGACTTTTCTACTTCGGGATTTTCCGAAGCATCATCATTTTGTTTTTCGCTTTCAATTAAATCATCAAAAGTAAGCTGTTTTGCATCGGGAGCAACATCCTTGGGAAGCTCAGGAAGCTTATCCAATGAAGAAAGCGAAAAGGAACGCAGAAAGGTTGATGTTGTACCATAAAGCAAAGGCCTACCCGGAAGCTCAAGTCTTCCCCTTTCCTCGATAAGGTCCTTTTCAACCAAGGTGCTTACAACACCCGAACAATCAACACCTCTCACCTGCTCTACAAAAGAACGGGTGCAAGGCTGATTATAAGCGATAACCGCCAAAACCTCTAATGCCGCCTGTGAAAGAGGTGTTTTTCTTCTCATTTCAAAGGCACGTCGTACATATTCAGCATATTCGGTACGGCTGGCAAGCTGATAGCTGTCGCCCAAGGTTAATAATTTAATACCGCTATTATTATCCTCTAGCTTATTAGAAAGCAATTTTAAAAGCTTAGATAAGGTTTCATCATCAATTTCGAAAACCTCACATAGTCTTGCTGAAGAAACAGGCTCACCGCCTGCAAACAATACCGCCTCTAAAGCGGAAACCATTTCATTTATGTTCACCGGATTTACGCTCCTTATTTAATGTAACGGTCATTTCCTCGCCGTCACCGTCAATTTTAACTCTGTTTACCTTACAAAGCTCCAAAACCGCCAAAAATGTTGCTACAAGCTCTGAACGGTCATTAGCCTCTTTAAAAATACCTATAAGCTTCATCTTGTTGCCCTTCCAAAGCCTACGCATAACGTGTACTATCTTTGTAGAAACAGCAACAACTTTTTTTGCAACAATTTTAGTAAATACAGTTGTTGAAGGCGGTTGCTTACGCTGGCCCCTACCAACTGCCGAAAGATAAGCATCTAAAAGCATATTAGAACCGTGCACCAGCTGATAACGGGTTTCTACTTCAATTTCTTCGGGTTTACGCACATAATGATTAAAGCCTTCGGTCATTGTACCAAGCTTTCCAGCAATCTGTCGGCAAACCTCGTACTCCAAAAGTTCTCCTGCAAGCTCTTCTTTGAGCTGTTCAATCTCCTCGTGTTTTGGAAGCAGACTAACAGTTTTCATATAAACAAGTCTTGCCGCCATCTCTAAAAATTCGCTGGCAATATCCATATCGTTTTGCTTCATTGCTTCGATATGTTCAATATACTGCTCACACAACAAAGTTAGATTGATATCAAAAATATTAAGTTTGTTTTTTGCCAGCAAACTTAAAAGTAGGTCTAAAGGTCCTTCAAAAGTTTCCAGCTTGTATGATATATGCTCGGTCTGTTGTTCCATAAAAGCCTCACTTAAATCCAAAAAGTAATTAAATCGAATAATGAATAAACAGCGTCATAAAGAAAATTAATAGGATAATCTAACACATCTGAAACAATTAAAAAGATTAAAACTAAAGAAAAATATCTTTCATAACGCATTAAATTATAATAAATTCTATCAGGCAAAATAGCCGCAAGAAGTTTAGAGCCGTCTAAAGGTGGAATGGGAATTAAATTAAAAACAGCTAAAGAAATATTAATTTGAACAATAAAATTTAAAAATAGGCATATATAAATTCCAAAGCTTAGAGTTAGTATGCCCAAACTTATAAAAAGCTTAAAAAGTATGTGAAAAGCTAAGGCTACAATAAGGTTAGAAACAGGTCCTGCCAAAGCGGTGAGTGCCATACCGCCCTTAGGATTATTAAAATTACGGGCATTTACTTCTACAGGCTTAGCCCAACCAAATCCAAAAAGTAAAATTAACAGTGCACCCACATTATCAATATGAGCAAAGGGATTTAATGTAGTTCTACCCATATATTTTGGAGTTGGGTCACCAAGTTTAACAGCCGAATAGGCATGTGCAAACTCGTGTATGGGTGTACTTAAAAAAACAACTACAGCAACAGAAAGAAGATAAGCTATCCACACAAAAATATCTGTTTGACGCGAAAAAATCAAATCCAACACATAAACCCCTCCAAACATAATATATTACAGAATATTATACACCATTTTTCAAAAAATTACAAGTGCTTTAAATAGTATTAATCTACCATAATATACATTAATGCAGCATCTTCTTTTTTTATGGCTTCTGCAAGAGAAACCACCTTGAATTTCATAGTTCTGCCACCAAATTCCACCTGAATTATATCATCAACCTTAACATCATAGGAGGCACGTGCAACCTTATCATTGACCAAAACTCTACCTGCATCACAAGCTTCATTTGCAACAGTTCTTCGTTTAATTATGCGAGAAACCTTTAAATATTTATCAAGTCTCATACAAATACTCCTTAACTAGCGAGAAATCGAACTTCAAAACAAAAATTGAGCCGCCTAAATAAAAGACGGCCCAAATAAACAGAAAAATAAATTATTTAATAGCGCTCTTAAAGGTGTTACCTGCTTTAAATACAGGAGCCTTAGATGCAGGGATCTTAATCTGTGCCTTAGTCTGAGGATTGATACCGGTTCTCTCAGCTCTCTCTTTAACTTCAAAAGTACCGAAGCCTACGAGCTGAACCTTACCGCCAGCCTTAAGCTCATCGGTAACGGTTTCGATAAATGCGGTCAAAGCCTTGTCTGCGTCTTTCTTTGCAATGCCTGCTTTATCGGCAATTGCTGCAATAAGTTCTGTTTTGTTCATTAGAGATTCCTCCGTGATAAAAATTTATTTTTTCAACAGGACAAGCCTGTTAGAAAGCTATTTATTAAGTGCTTTTGCTTGTTCCCATAAAACATCTAACTCAGCATCAGAAAGTTTAGATAAATCTTTATTCTGATTTAAAGCTAATTCTTCTGCCTTTTCAAAACGATTTATAAAACGCTCAGTTGTTGCGGAAAGCTGTTGTTCTGCATCAGCCTTTAAAAATCTTGCCGTATTAATAGCTGAAAAAAGCAAATCACCAAGCTCGCTCTTAGCAGCTTCAATATCATTCTCTGCTAGTGCCTGCTTTAGCTCTGTAAGCTCCTCCTCAATTTTCAAAACAGTATCCTTAACCGATTTGAAATCATAGCCTGCTTTAGAAGCTCTTTTTTGAACCTTCTCAGCTCTAAGACAAGCAGGAAAAGCTTTAGGAACAGCTTTTAGCGTATCAGAATAGTTTTGCATATTCTTTTCCCTATTTTTAAGCTTGTCCCAATTATCCAAAACCTCATCAGAAGTATTTGCCACAACATTTGAAAAAATATGCGGATGACGATAAACTAGCTTTTTGCAAATTCCATCAGCGACCTTATTTAAATCATAGGCACCGCGTTCTTTTGCCATTTGACAATGAAATACAATCTGCAAAAGTAAATCGCCTAATTCCTCAGCCATATCAGTATCATTTAATCTATCAATAGCGTCTGCGGTTTCATAGGCTTCTTCAAGCAGGTTATTGCGAATGGAAGTATGAGTTTGCTCTTTATCCCAAGGGCAACCATTTTCTCCTCGAAGAATTTGCATAATGCCGACTAAATCATCAACTGAGTAATTTTCTTTTTCTTTCCACATATATACTTGTACCATAAATTTCACCCAAAATCAAGTATTTGTTTGAAAAAACTTTGATAAATATGCCTTTTTACTAATAAATTTAGTGAATTATATGCAATTTAGCACAAATATCAGCCAGTTTTTCACCTTTTGGAAGAGATGCAATATCTTCCCTAGTAATGCATTTTAAAAGTGAAACTGCAATAATATAAGCAAATACAGCTACAACTAATGCACCAATTGTAGCAAGTCTACTACCGTCTAATAGAATAGATAATCCCATTTGGCTAAAGTATGCCGCAACAGCACATACCGCAGCCGCCGCAAGTGGTTTTATAATAGTTATAAATATACTCGGAACAACTCGCGAATATTTAACAATACAAAATAGATCGGCTATTGCTATATATAAATAACAGCAAACCGTACCAATTGGAGCACCCATAATATTAATAGATGGAATACCTACTAAAATATAATTTACAACAACTTTAATAACAGCACCAACCGCAATATTTTTAACAGGAATGGTTGGTTTACCAATGGCTTGAAGCAAGTTTGTCATTGGAGTTGTCATACCCGCAAAGCAAGCGGCTATACCCAAAACCCTTAAAAGCGGAGCAGCAACCTCAACACTTGCACTTTTATATAGCATACCTAAAATTTGGGGAGCTAAAGCAATAAGACCAAGACCCGCAGGAAAAGCAATCAAGGTTATAACCTTGAGCATAGATTCTAAATTAGATTTAACTGCTGCTTTATCATTATTAGTCCAAGCCATTGTTAAAACAGGCAATGCACTAACGCCAACAGCCGCAGTTATGGTTGGTACCAGATTAAAAAATGTGTATGCATAATTTCTGTAGGTGCTGTAAAGGAATGTGTGAATTTTAGAATCCGCAACATTTTCGGCACTTAAATAATATCCATACTGTGATTTAAAATAATTCAAATTTTCTGCAACATCAGCATTTAACTGATACTGCACCATTGTAACATCTATAAGTCCTGAAATTTGAGTTGCCATAGAGCCTAAAACTACAGGAATAGAAATAGCAACAAGGGCTTTTAGTACCTCTTTGGTATCAACTCCATTAGGAGCTGTTTCATACATAACATCACTTATTGAATCACCGATTGTTTTGTGTCTGATGAAAACATAAAAAGCTGCTATAGCTGTACCAACAGTTATACCCAAAATAGCGGCAGCGGCGGCATAAGCACCTTTATTAGCACCATCATAAAATGACATAACCATCCACGCAAAGCCATAACCCAAAACCAGTTTGCAAATCGCCTCTATAAGGGAAGAAATTGCCGTAGGAAACATATTTCTGAGGCCTTCATAATAACCCCTATATAGTGACAAAATGCAACAGAAAATAAGGCAAGGAGCTATAACAAACATAGAAGGCAGAGCCTCTGGATTTTTTGTAACAACGGTAACAATATAGCCTATACCAAACATTAAAATAAAGCCTACAAGACCTGTTACCACAAAAAATCTCTTTGCAACCTTAAAAACACTTTTTACATCATTATACCTGTTTTCTGAAACATATTGAGCAACCATTCTTGAAACTGCAACAGGAAGTCCTGCCATTGCAATAGAATAAATGGGTAAATACACCTCATAAGCAGTTGAGTAATAGCCCATATTTACAGTTCCTAAAAGGTTTGTAATCGGTATTCTGAAAACAAGGCCTAATATTTTAACAATAATAGTTGAAACCGCCATAATTAAGGTGGCATACATAAAGCTTTGTTGCTTTTGCTCTTTTTTACTTTTTAACATAATTCGGTCACCTCGAACGGCAATTATTCCCAGAAAACGTTTTCTTGGAAGAAACAATTAACAGACTTTAATAAAAGCTTGGGTAAATCTACCATAGGCTTATTGTTCATATCGTGATAATCCTCAGTTGCATCTGCTCCTGCATCATCAGAAACACGTCTAAGAGAAGCAAATGGAGTATTTGTAAGGTTTGCGACATAAGCAATTGCAGCCGTTTCCATATCGCAGGCATTAATTAAGAAATCATTTTTTAATGCATCCCTTAAAACGGGGTCGGAAACAAATCTGTCACCACTTGCTAGATTGCATTTTTTAAGTCCCCCACCCTGATTTGAAATTATGTTACTAATCAATTCATTTGCATGATAAATATAATCCTGAGCAGGTTTTTCGCATGGCTTATAGCCACAACAGGTTAAATCAAAATCGTATTCCAAAAAGGATACTCCAACAACATCTTCACCGCGAGAAACCTTTGACACTCCGCCCGAAAGACCGTAATTAAGAAGAATCTGTGCACCGTTATTAACAAGATGCATAGCCGCAGTTGCAGCATTTACAGTACCTATTCCGCAAAGGATTGAGTCTATAATAATTTTCTTGTTACATTCATTTATTTCATAACGATGACCTTTTCTACTAAAAAAAT
>JAGARD010000114.1 GCA_017622415.1 Clostridia bacterium
CTGCAAGGAAAGGTGAAATTGCGGGCAGAATTCCTTAATTTCTTTAAGTCTTGTAAGGAGTATATCATCGGTAAGGTCGGGCTCTAATGAGCCAAGACGTACCCTTTCTATGCCTCTTACCTCGGCTACGGTTTTTACAGCATCGGCGAGGGTGAGCTTTAAATCTTTTCCATAAGAGGAAAGATTTATTCCAACCAAAACAATCTCTTTAAAGCCGTTTTTTGCAAGATTTTCAGCTTCCGCCTTAATATCTGCAAGACCTCTAGACCGTACCCTGCCACGTGCCTTTGGAATAATGCAGTAGGTACAGCCTCTGTCACAGCCGTCTTCAATTTTCATATAGGCTCTTGTTCTTTCCGAAAAGCTTTCAAGTACGCCATTTTCAAACATCTCACCCTTTTTGTGAGGTGAGATGCTTATAATTCTGTTATGACTTTTAAAATAGGTGTCTACCGCACCTGAAATATCCCTTTCACTGCCGTTTCCTAAAATTATATCGGCAGGGAGCATTTTAGCATCTTCGGGGAAAGCCTGCGGCATACAGCCCGTAAGCAGAATAACTGCGTTTTCATTTTGTCTTTTAAAGCGACGGGTGAGCTGACGGGTTTTTCGGTCGCTTTCTGCTGTTACGGTGCAGGAATTAATTACAATTAAGTCTGCTGATTTAAAGTCTTCGGTTAAGGTAAAACCAATGCTCCCAAGCTGTTCTAGCATTTTTTCGGTTTCATAGCGGTTTACCTTGCAACCGAGTGTATGAAAAAATACCCTCATTACTTCATAATTGCGCCGAAGTTTGCACCGCTAACTTGTTTTGCATAGCGTGAAAGCCAGCCTGTTTTAATGTTCGGCTCGGGTAAAACACGCTGGGAGGCACGTCTTTCAAGCTCGGCATCGTCTACCAAAAGGGTGATTTTTGCGGCGGGAATATCAATTTCAATGCTATCGCCCTCTTCTACAAGGCCAATAGGTCCGCCGTCTGCCGCCTCGGGACAAACGTGACCGATAGATGCGCCGCGGCTTGCACCCGAAAAACGGCCGTCGGTGATAAGTGCAACAGTTTTATCAAGCTTCATACCCGCCAAAGCACTTGTGGGGTTAAGCATCTCTCTCATACCAGGACCGCCCTTAGGACCCTCGTAGCGGATAACAACAACGTCGCCGTCAACGATTTTTCCGCCGTAAATTGCGGCAATAGCCTCATCCTCGCTGTTGAATACCCTTGCTCTGCCTGTGTGGGTAAGCATTTCGGGAGCAACGGCACTTCGCTTAACAACGCATCCGTCGGGGGCAAGATTACCCCAAAGGATTTGAAGTCCGCCTGTTTCGCTATAAGGATTAGAAAGGGGACGAATGGAATTTTCGTCTAAAATCTTAGCACCGCTTGCGTTTTCGCTAACGGTTTTGCCTGTAACGGTTAAAGCAGAGCCATCAATGTATCCACCCTTTAAAAGCTCGGCTTGAACGGCGGGAATACCGCCTGCGGCATCTAAATCCTGAATGTGGGTGTGACCTGCGGGTGCAAGATGACAAAGATTAGGAACCTTTTCGCTGATTTCGTTAAAGGTTTTAAGCTCTACCGGTGAGCCTGCCTCATTGGCGATAGCTAAAAGATGCAGTACGCTGTTAGAACTGCAACCGAGTGCCATATCGCAGGCGATTGCGTTCTGTAGCGATTTTTGATTTATTATTTGACGGGCGGTTATGCCTTTTTCTACCATATTCATAATGGCGGCACCTGCACGTTTTGCAAGCATAATTCTGCGACCGCTTACTGCAGGGATTGTGCCGTTACCGGGAAGCGCAATACCAATAGCCTCACACAGACAGTTCATACTGTTAGCGGTGTACATACCTGCACAGCTTCCGCAACCTGGGCAAACACTCTGCTCGCAAGCCTCAAGCTCACAGTCGCTCATCATACCTGCCTTGTTTGCGCCAACCGCCTCAAACATTTTGGAAAGGCTTACTTCCTCGCCGCCCCATTTGCCTGCAAGCATAGGACCACCACTGCATACAACGGCAGGAATATCCATTCTAACCGCCGCCATAACCATACCTGGAACAATTTTATCACAGTTGGGAACAAGCACTAAGCCGTCAAGCTGATGTGCCATAGTCATAGTTTCTACGCTGTCAGCAATAAGCTCGCGACTGGCTAAAGAATATTTCATACCAATGTGACCCATTGCAATGCCGTCACAAACACCGATTGCGGGGAACTGAACGGGTGTACCGCCCGCAGAGCGAATACCTGCCTTTACCGCCTCGGCAATTTTATCTAAATGAATGTGTCCAGGTACAATTTCGCTGTGAGCCGAAACAACACCGATTAAAGGACGTTCCAGTTCTTCCTTAGTGTAGCCCATTGCGTAAAAAAGGCTTCTGTTGGGGGCACGTTCAGCACCCTTTGTTACATTGTCACTTCTTCTGTTCATATTTAGACCTCTTTTCTGCCAAAAACATTATTCGGCAAAATTTTTGCGTTTAGTTTATATGTAAATTTAAAGTTTAGCTATAAAACGCTATATATAGTTATTTTAACATAAGAGTATATCTGCCGTCAAGGTCAAAGAGCTTAAATAATATCTTAAAAAGTAAATATAGCACAAAATATAAAAAAAATAGCACTTGAAAAAGGGGAAAAGTAATGATATATTTTTAGGCAAGGAGAGTGGTTAAAATGTTTGCAAATGTTTACGGAGATAAAAGGGCTTTAATTGTTTGCGGAAAATACGAGGGTACAGATAAGCTTGCAGCTGATTACCTTTACGGCGAGCTTTCTGCGGAGCTTCCCTATGTGCTTACCATTTGTGAGGCAGAAAAACTAACTGACGATATGCTAAAGTATTACAGCATAGTTGCAGTTGGTACTAAAGAAAGTAATAGCTTTATTGCTGATTTGTGTAAAAAAGGTCTGCTAGAGGCTCCAACCCATAAGGAGGGTTACCGTATAAAGGTTATGGATAATCCCTTTAATTCCGAAAGGCAGATTTTCGCTCTTGTTGGTGGTAGCGAAGTAGGGGCTTATTATGCCGTAAGCCATTTTGTAAACAAATATCTTCCCGAGTGCGGTGACGGAGATTTTGATTCTCCTGAGGCTGATATTTCGGGCTCGGATAATTTTTTATTTGCAAAAAAAATCACCGAAACGGATATTTATGAACAACCTCAGATAGCCGAGCGCGGTATTTGGACTTGGGGTCACGTAATTTATAATTACAAGGCGTTTTTAAACAATATGGCACGGCTTCGTATGAATATTATTACGGTTTGGAATGATTTTGTACCCATAAACGCAAAGGAGTTTGTAGACTATGCACACTCTCTTGGCATAAAGGTAATATGGGGCTTTTCTATGGGTTGGGGATATACTTACGATATTTCAAGCGATGCCGTTTTGGATAAAATTATTGATGACGCGGTGGAAAATTACCGTAATAATTATCTGCCTCTTGGCGGTGACGGAGCTTATTTCCAAACCTTTACCGAAACAAAGGAAACAACCATAAACGGTGTGAATATTGCTGAAAGAGTAAGTGTGTTTGTTAATAAAATAAATGTTAAGTTTAGGGAAAATTTCGGTGATATAAGAATACAGTTTGGTCTTCACGCAACAAGTGTAAGAAACAGTCTTAATAAAATTGCCGAAATCTCGCCCGATATGGAAATCGCTTGGGAGGATTGCGGAAGCTTCCCTTATTCCTATAATCCCGATGATGTTAAGGATTTTGCCGAAACATTAGCCTTTACCGAAAAAATTGTAGGACTTAGGGGTGAAAATGAAATCTTTTCAGCCGTGCTTAAGGCACAGTCCACACTTAGCTGGCCCACCTTTGAGCATCAAATGAATACCTTTAATATGGGCGTTTTTCCTGAGCGTTACATAGAAGCTAGGTATAATAAAAAGAAAAAATTCTGGCGTCAGAAAAACGCCCGCTGGATTAAAAACGGCGAAAAGGCTAGAAAAATTATAGATGTTATAAGAGATAAAACCGATGGTAGAGCCTCCTTGGAATTTTTAATTGAGGCGGGTGTGTTTGAGCATAAAATAAGCCTTGCATCTGCAATTTCGGCACAGCTTATGTGGAACAGCAACCGCGATTATAATCAGATAATCTACGAAGCAGGACTTATGTCAGAGGTAGAGTTCTAGAGGCTGGATGCTAGAGGCTGGATGCTAGAGGCTGGATACTAGATGTTTAAACCGATAAATTGTAGTTTATAAGCCTTCCCCTTGACGGGGAAGGTGTCACGAAGTGACGGATGAGGTGAAAAGATAGTAATCACAAACCTACACCTCATCCACCGCTAATGCGGTCTGACAGACCCGTACCCCTCTGTCATCTTCGATGACATCTCCCCTCCACTGGAGGGGAGTCTGCCCCTTCCCCGTCAAGGGGAAGGCTATTTAAACCGTCAAATTTAAGTTTACCAAACCCTTACGGACTTGTCCCTACATCTATAACCTGAAATACGTGCGATAAATTATTATTTACCTAACAAAAATAACCGACAGTTTATGCCCTTGAGCACAAACTGTCGGTTTAATTTGTTATCTAGCCTCTAGCATCTAGTCTCTAGTCTCTAGAAATAACCGCTATGCGTTTATTTCTTTAGCCAGCTCATCATTTTTCTAAGACCGGCGCCAACCTTTTCTAAAAGATGCTCGCTTTCCTTACGGCGGGTAGCTAAGAACTTAGCCTTTCTGCCTGAGGAGAACTCTTGCATAAATTCGCTTGCAAAGGTACCGTCCTGAATTTCAGAAAGAACCTTTTTCATTTCCTTGCGGGTTTCGTCGGTGATAAGACGCTTACCTGTTCTGTAATCGCCGTATTCAGCAGTGTTGGAGATGGAGTAACGCATCATAGCAAATCCGCCCGAGTTAATAAGGTCAACAATAAGCTTCATTTCGTGAATACACTCAAAATATGCCATTTCGGGCTCGTATCCTGCCTCAACAAGAGTGTCAAAGCCTGCCTTCATAAGCTCGGTAACACCACCGCAAAGAACTGCCTGCTCACCGAAGAGGTCGGTTTCGGTTTCTTCACGGAAAGAAGTCTCTAAAATACCTGCACGGCCTGCACCAATACCGCAAGCATAAGCCAAAGCATATTCCTTAGCCTTGCCCGATGCATCCTGATAAACGGCGATAAGGCTGGGAACACCCTTGCCCTCTAAATACTGACTACGAACGGTGTGTCCGGGGCCCTTGGGAGCAACCATAATTACGTCAATTTCGGGGTCGGGAGTGATGAAATTGAAGTGAATGTTAAAGCCGTGTGCAAACATTAAAATGTCGCCAGCCTTCATATTGGGGGCAACCTGCTCATTGTAGATGTCTGCTGCAACCTCGTCGGGTACAAGCATCATTACAACGTCGGCAACCTTAGCAGCCTCAGCTACTTCCATAACCTCTAGACCTGCTGCTCTTGCCTTGTCTGCACTTGCGCTTGTGCTGCGAAGACCTACAACAACCTTAACACCGCTGTCGTGAAGGTTCTGTGCGTGTGCGTGACCCTGTGAACCAAAGCCCATAATAGCTACGGTTTTGCCTGCTAACATATCTAAGTTGCAGTCTGTGTCATAATACTTCTGAATCATTTAAAATCTCTCCTTAAAAGATAAAGTTATTTATTTTAGAGCGTTTGCCGAAATTTAAATTCCGTATACGCACAAAGTATAATACAAACGGTATATAATTTATACACCTAGTAAATATGTTACCTCGCCGCGTTCCATAGCGGTAACGCCTGTTCGGCACATTTCAACAATTTCATAGTCCTTAATCTTTAATAAAAAGTCATCTACCTTTTCGGGCTCGCCTGTAAGCTCCAAAACCATACAGCCAACCGAAACATCAATAACTGATGCACCGTATTTTTTTGCAATTTCTTCGATTTTAGGTTTAAGCTCGTTATTAGAGCGAAGCTTGATTAAAAGAAGCTCTCTGAGAAGACTTGTGCGAAGATTAAGGGGAAACAAGGTCTTGGTTTCTATAAGCTTTTCGGTCTGCTTTCTAACCTGACGGAAGGAAGCCTCATCACCCGTAGTTACGATGGTAATTCGAGAAATTTCGGGGTTGTCGGTTGCCGAAACGGTAAGACTGTCAATGTTAAAGCCACGCTGACAAAAAAGGGAGGATATTCTAGCCAAAACACCTGCGTGGTTGGCAACTAAAACGCTTAAATAATGTTTTTCCATATTTTACCCCTCTTTCCTAGTTGATTATCATATCGTCAACCGAGCCGCCTGCGGGAATCATAGGAAGCACTGCCTCTTCTCGGTCAATAACACATTCTATCCAAACGGGGGCTTTTAGCTCTAAAGCCTTGTCTAATGCCTCTTTAAACTCGGCAAGATTTGTACACTTAAAGCCTGTAAGACCAAAGCCCTCAGCAACTGCCTTGTAGTTGGTTTTTCTTTCGGGCTCGCTTGATGAATAGCGTTTTCCATAGAAGGTTTTTTGCCACTGACGAACCATACCTAAAACCGAGTTATTCATAATAACGGTAATAACGGGCAGATTGTAGCTTACTGCGGTGCAGGCTTCATTCATATTCATATGGAAGGAGCCGTCACCCGTAATGTGAATTATGGGTCGCTTGCCACCGTCGGCAACTGCGGCACCTATAGCGGCACCGTAGCCGTAACCCATTGTGCCAAGACCGCCGCTTGTTAGAAAGCTTTTTGTTTTAAGGTGGCGAATATACTGAGCCGCCCACATTTGATGCTGTCCAACGTCGGTAATATAAACGGCATCTTCACCTGCCGCATCACAAATTGCCGACATAACCTGATGTGGTTTAAGCACGCTGTCATCATCTCTGGGACGGTAATCCTTTTGTTTCCACTCATTTATTTGAGCCAGCCATTCGGTATGATTTGCCTTTTCAATCATAGGAAGAAGTGCGGTCAGCACCTTTTTTACATCACCTATAATCGAGGTATCGGCGGGAACGTTTTTGCCGATTTCGCTGGGGTCAATATCTATATGAACTATACGTGCACGACGTGCAAATTTGTTTGTGTTAAGGGCAACGCGGTCACTAAAGCGAGTACCTATTGCAAGCACCAAATCGGCGTTATCTACAGCGAGATTGGCGGTGCGACTGCCGTGCATACCAATAAGTCCCATATTAAGCTCATCACCGTAGCCCAAAACACCTGCCGCCATCATAGTGTAGGTAGCGGGGATTTCTGCCTTTTTAAGAAGCTCAAAAAGCTCCTGCTCGGCACCCGAAATTCTAACACCGCCGCCAAAATAAACAACGGGGAATTTGGAGGAGTTAATAAGGTCGGCAACCTTTTCCAAATGCTTAAGACGTTTTTCTTCGGGGGCTTTGTTCACAGGGGATATTACCTCAAAATCAGCCTTGTTTACGGTAACATCCTTAGGAATATCAATCAAAACAGGACCGGGTCTGCCCTCGTTTGCAATTTTAAAGGCGGTACGTAGGGTGTCGGCAAGCTCCTCTACCGAGCGAACGGTAAAATTATGCTTGGTAATGGGCATTGTAATACCTGCTATGTAAACCTCTTGGAAGCTGTCCCTGCCAATGAGAGAGGTGGGAACGTTACCTGTAATGGCAACAAGGGGTACGCTATCCATATAAGCGGTAGCAATACCCGTAACAAGGTTGGTAGCACCTGGTCCGCTTGTGGAAATAACAACACCTGTTTTACCTGTCAGACGGGCATAACCATCTGCCGCGTGGGCGGCACCCTGCTCATGAGCCGACATATAGTGATTGATTTTATCGCTGTACTGATAAAGCGCATCATAAATATTAAGCACCGAGCCACCAGGATAACCGAAAACGGTGTCAACACCCTGCTCAATTAAAACCTCGGCAACAATTTCTGCACCTGTAAGTAACATACATCTTCTCCTTTTTTAATTACGAATAAGGCTGTGGATGCGGCTGAGTTTATACCCCGCGTCCATATAGACTTATTATATAAGGTGGTTTTTAGTTTGTACTAGCCTTTAACAGCTACAACCTCAACCTCTACAAGAACATTTTTTGGTAACTGCTTTGCGGCTACACAGCTTCTTGCGGGCTTGGAGGTAAAATATTTGCCGTAAACCTCATTAAATGCGGCAAAGTCATTCATATCGGCCAAAAAGCAGGTGGTTTTAATAGCCTTATCCATAGAGCTTCCTGCGGCAGTTAGCACTGCACAAAGATTTTTCATAACCTGCTCGGTCTGACCTACAATATCCTCTGCCTCGACTGTGCCTGTGGCGGGGACTAAGGCTATTTGACCTGAAGTGAAGACAAAATCGCCTACCGTTACTGCTTGGGAGTAAGGACC
The DNA here is from genome assembly GCA_017622415.1 of Clostridia bacterium. Classification (GTDB taxonomy): domain Bacteria; phylum Bacillota; class Clostridia; order Oscillospirales; family Acutalibacteraceae; genus UMGS1279. Next base: position 8,317 of record JAGARD010000114.1, read on the forward strand.
GATTGCCTCGGGTGCATTTTCGGTGTGAATTTTTTCTATATTCATAATATATCACTCCTATACCAATCTAAAACCGTTTTCGGTAAGTTTTTCTCTTATTTGGCTTATATGCTCAAAGTTTCTGGTTTCAATAACAATTCTAAGGTAACAGCCGTTAATATCCTTGGTTTCGCTTGCACGCTCGTGGTGAACCGAGATAACGTTACCACCGCAGTCGGCAATAATTCCCGAAACCTCGTAAAGCTGACCGGGACGGTCACTAAGCTCAACGCAAAGCTGATAGGTTCTGCCCGAATTGAGCAGGCCTCGCTCAATAACACGGGAGAGGATGGTAACATCAATATTACCGCCCGAAACAATGCAGACCACCTTTTTGCCCTTTATGGGTAGCTTGCCCGCCAAAACGGCTGCGACCGATACGGCACCTGCACCCTCGGCAATGGTTTTTTGCTGTTCCATCATAGTGAGTATTGCGGTGGAGATTTCATCTTCGTTAACTGTGACAATTTCATCTACATAATTACTGCAGTAGTAGAAGGTGTTTTCCCCAGGTGATTTAACGGCAATGCCGTCGGCAAAGGTGGAAACGCTTTTTAAGGCTTCAATTTCACCCTTTTTAACCGAGTTGTACATTGAGGGGGCACCCGATGCCTGAACACCGTACACCTTAACGTTTGGACGAAGTGTTTTTATAGCAAAGGCTACACCCGAAATAAGTCCGCCGCCGCCGATGGGAACAACTACGGCATCAACTGTATCAAGCTCCTCCAAAATTTCAAGACCAATGGTGCCTTGACCAGCTATAACATCCTCGTCGTCAAAGGGGTGAATAAAGGCATATCCGTGTTCCTCTTTAAGCTCCAAGGCTTTTTTGTATGCATCATCATAAACGCCTTTAACAAGGCAAACCTCTGCACCGTAGCTTTTAGTAGCCTCAACCTTGGAAATGGGAGCACCGCTTGGCAGGCAGATAAGTGATTTAATATTTTGTTTGGTAGCCGCTAAGGCAACACCCTGAGCGTGATTACCCGCCGAGCAGGCAATAACACCCTTGGCTTTTTCCTCGTCGCTTAGCTGAGAAATTTTAAATGCTGAGCCACGCACCTTAAAGGAGCCTGTTATCTGTAGATTTTCAGGCTTTAAATAAACCTCGCAGTTATTACTCAAACCCGGAGCCGCAATAAGATTTGTGGGTCTTATAACATTTTTAAGTGCAAAGGCTGCTTGATAGATTTTGTCTAAGGTTAACATTGAGAACTCCTCCAAAAATTAAAAATTAGCTCAAAGGCGAACTCTATTTAAAAATCCGCCCCGAAAAAATCGAGGCGGAAGAAAATTTTTCATCCGTGGTACCACTCGTATTACCGCAAAAAGCGGTCACTCATTGTGTACTTAAACATACACATCCCATATAACGGTCGGACCCGTACAGGCTTACACGCGGAAAAACCGTTTCAGCCGTCTGCTTAAGGGGGATGCTTTTAAGGTCTCGCTATCGGCTCACAGCAACCGCCGACTCTCTGAAAGCACTGAAAATAAAAGAACTGTCCCTATCATAGCATTTAAAATATTATTGTTTATTATTATATCAAAAGATTGTGATTTGTCAACCTTTTAAGGATTAAAAATAGAATATTTTTAGAGTTTGCACAGTAAACAGTGGCTATTTTTGAAATTATTGGATAATTTACCCATTTAAAGTGCTAAAATTCATATAGAAAAAATAAAGCCCCGCCGTTCGGCGGGGCGACTGTTGCTAATGGTCGGATTCGTCAGCCGGCAAGCACCTGAGCAAGCTTCTGAAGGCCTTCGGAAAGCTCGGACCGGGAGATGCTGAGCGGCGGAAGC
>JAGARD010000115.1 GCA_017622415.1 Clostridia bacterium
AAATTATATGCTCGGATTTCCTACGGGTGTGGTTTTATTTTGTCTTAATATCCCTCTTTTATTTGTAGGCCTTAAAAAAATGGGCAGAAAATTTTTAATTAAAACGCTTTTTGTAATTACCGTTACATCTTTTTTAATAGATTTTTTTAGTATTATTATTCCCGAATTTAAAGGAGATAGGCTTTTAGCGGCTATTTTTGGCGGAGCCCTTTCTGGATTTGGACTTTCACTTGTAATGCTAAGAGGTGCTACAACAGGCGGAATAGATATTATTGCCGTAATATTGAAACAAAAATTCCCCTTTCTTGGAATTGGAAGATTAGTGCTTATTTTAGATAGTGTAGTAATAACCTTGGCGGCTATATGCTATGGAGAAATTGACTCGGCACTTTTTGCGGTTGTTGCTATTTTTATTTCGGGAAATCTGCTTGATGCTATGCTTTACGGACGTGATAAGGGCAGAATTGTTTTTATAGTTACAAGCAAAGGCAGAGAAGTGGCAAGGGCAATTTTTCAAAATCTTAACAGAGGGGTAACGGTATTACCGTCATACGGAGCTTTTGAGAATAAAAATAACGAAACCCTTATTTGTGCACTTAAGGTTAATGAGGTTGATAGTGCAATAAAAACTGTATCGCGGGCAGACCCAAATGCTTTTACTGTGGTTGCGATTACGGGCGGAATTTTCGGTCGCGGATTTGAACAAAAATAAGCTGTCGTATTTTGTATACGGCAGCCTAAAAAATGTTATAGGAACATAATTAGTCGTTGTTTTTCTTTTGCTGATTGTTCTGATTGTTTTTGTTCTGGTCGTTATTCTGGTTGTTATTTTTGTTTTGATTGTTGTTCTGGTTGTTTTTGTTCTGGTTATTATTCTGATTCATTAGAATTCACCACCCTTCAAGATTATTTTTAACTTTTTGGGTGTAAATATACAAAGCTTGGGAGATGATTTTTATTAATCCTATTTTCAAAAAAAGAACCTGCGATTTGCTTTCGTGGTCAAATGAATTTTTTGATGAAATTTTTTCTAAAAATCCTTTTCGTGCAATTCGCGTAAATTCACTTAAGACTGATTTTAATACAGTTCAGTCGTGTTTTGAATTTGAGCTTAAAAACACACCGTTTTATAAGGAGTCATATTACATACCCAGCGATTTTGAGGGCGTAGGTAACCTGCCCTTGCATCACGCAGGTGGATTTTATGTGCAAGAGCCTTCCGCAAGCTCTGTGCTTACTGTAATAGATGCAAAACCTTATGAAAAAATTCTTGATTTATGTGCTGCTCCTGGCGGTAAATCCACAGGTATTGCCGCAGCACTTAATGGCGAAGGCCTTTTATGGTCTAATGAGTATATCAGAAATCGGGCCTCTATCCTACTTTCAAATATCGAAAGAATGGGAGTTTCAAATGCGGTTGTTTCTTCTCTTTCGGCAGATTATTTGTGCTCGTCGCTTGAAGGCTTTTTTGATGCCGTTTTGGTGGATGCCCCTTGCTCGGGAGAAGGTATGTGGCGGCATAATGAGCAGGTTGAAAAGCAGTGGAGCGAGGATTATGTTTTAAAGTGTGCCGAGCTTCAAAAAGAAATTCTTTCCGCCGCCGCAAATGCTGTTGCTTCGGGCGGAAGACTTATTTACAGCACCTGTACATTTGCAAAAGAAGAAAATGAAGACAACGTTATTTGGTTTTTGGAAAATCATCCCGAATTTACTCTTCAAAAAATAAGTGCCGATTTTGGTATAAATGGGCTTTCGGGCGTTGATGAAATTGATAGTAAGGTTCGCAGAATTATTCCCACAAACGGCGGAGAAGGGCATTTTGTAGCATTGTTTAGAAAATCGGGAGAAAAAACAGCTTCAAATATTTGTTTTGAGGAAAACATTTCATCCGAAAGCAAAAAAATCGTTACCGAATTTTTAAACCATAATTTTACTAAATTACCACAAGGCGTCTTGTTTGAAAAAAATAATCTTATTTATCTTGTGCCCCAATCGGCACCGCAAATTAAGGGCGATGTTTTGCGGTACGGTCTTCTTATTGGGGAGCTTCGTAAAAACAGGCTTGAGCCCGCTCATTGCCTATTTAATGCCGCAGGAGTAGTGCCTAAAAGGGTGCTTAATTTAACCTTTAACGACGAGCGACTTTATAGGTTTTTAAAGGGAGAGGAAATAGTAGTGGAAGGCGAAAAAGGATATACCGCAGTTTGGGTTGAGAATGTTCCGTTAGGCTTTGGAAAATGTTCTGGTACACGCCTTACAAATCGCTATCCCAAAGGACTTCGCCTTTTTAATTAACAGTTAATATTATTACCCCAAAAAGATTTTATTTTTAAATAAATCTTTTTGGGGTGTATTTTTATTATTTATTCTTTAACGGTTGCAAAAACGGCTTTAATATGATAAAATTACTATATTAAGTTATTGTGGGGGTTTATATGTTTAAATATTTATTTAAATTAATTTCCATAACTTTAAGTTTAATTATACTACAGTCTGCAATCTTTGTTTGTGGTACTGTTTCGGCAGAAACTGCAATACCCATTTCAACAAAGGCAGATTTTAATAACATCCGCAAAGATTTAAGCGGAAATTATTATTTAACCTGTGATATTGAATTTGAAGAGTCAGATTTTAGCTTAGGCGGAGCTTATTATAATTCAGGTAAATGCTTTGTGCCTATCGGAAACGGGAAAACCCCTTTTAAAGGAACTTTTGATGGAAGAGGCTATACAATTTCCGGTGTTAAGATTTATGTTTCGGGAAATGTGTATAATATGACGGTAACACCCGTTTCTACAGGCATTGCAACTCTTTCAGATGATTGGACAGGCGATTATATTATTCCCTCAACACCTACACCTACCGTTTCGCCCGCTGTTGGTGTTTTTGGTTCAAATAACGGAACTATAAAAAATGTTAATATTAGTGATTGCAATATAACTGCCCGTTGTTCTAACAAGGCTACCTTATATGTTGGCGGTGTTGCAGGACATAACAACGGTGATATTTTAAATTGTTCTGTTAATAATATCCTTAATTGTAATAGTTATAGCTATATAGGCGGTATTACGGGCTATCAGTCAGGTGGTAATATTAAAAATTGCAGTGTTTTCGGCACCTTGAAATCTGATGGTATTTTTGGCTCGGTTGCGGGTGCAATAGCGGGCGGTAGTGCAACTGAATGTTATACAGATGTTTGTTTTACGGGTGTCTCCTTTGCAAACTTCGCTTTAGTTGGTACAGATGTACAAGATAACATAAAAAATTGCTATTATATTGCCGAGTCTGATTTAAACGGAGTAGGCAAAAGGATTGCTACCATTAACGCAAAAGACCCAAAGCAATATGAAAATTTTGATTTTGGTACTACTTGGTATATGTCGGGAACACTTCGCCGTCCTGCCCTTAAAATTCAAAACCTTGCGAGCGGTGAGGATGTTACCGCTGGTGATTTGAATAATGATAAAAGCATTAATTTGGCAGACTTGGTTTTGATTGCTCAGTATGTTGCAAAGTGGGATATAGAGGTCTATACCAATGTTGCCAATGTTGATTATAATTTTACTGAAAACGGTGATGATATGATTAATTTGCAGGATGTAAATTATTTAGCCAAACACCTAGCTGGCTGGCAAGACGCTGTACTGTATTAAAGATATGAATATACTTATTGTTTCACAACATTTTTATCCCGATTCCTTTAGAGTAAATGAAATTGCAACCGAGCTTGTAAGCCGCGGCAACAAGGTTACTGTTTTAACCTCTTTGCCCGATTATGCAACAGGTAAGGTGCCTAAGGAATGTAGGGGGCTTAAAAACAGAAAATTCAATTTTAACGGCGTAAATGTTATAAGAACATTTTCGTTTTCCCGTCGAAGCGGCATTTTGTTTAGGGCACTTAATTATGTTTCTTTTTGCCTTAGCTCCACATTAAAAGCAAAACGGCTTAAAGAAAGGTTTGATTTAGCTATTTGCTACCAGACCTCACCTGTGTTAATGGCAAACGCTGCTCGTGCTATCGCTAACAAACAAAAAATCCCATTTTTGGTTTACTGCCTTGATTTATGGCCCGAATGTCTTAAGGCTTGGGGGGTTGGCGAGGGTAATCCGCTTTTTAAATTAATGCATTCATATAGCAAAAAGCTATACGGTAGTGCTGATGGTATTGCTGTTTCCTCGGCTCCTTTTGCTGATTATTTGTGCGATATGAACGGTGTTAATAAATCCAAAATCTGTTATATTCCCCAACATTCGGAGGATATGAATTTACCCGTTAAAAATAATAATGATGGTGTTTTGCATTTATCCTTTGGTGGGAATATAGGCAGTGTACAGAATATTGACTGTATAGTAAAAGCGGTAGCTGAGCTAAAAGCTTTAAACGGTTTCGTTGTTGATATTTATGGAGACGGTAGTGAGCTTGAAAATTGTAAAAAGCTTGCTATAGAGTTAAATGTGCAAAACAAAATTCTTTTTCACGGTCGTGTTAGCCGCGAAGCTCTTTGGGAAGAATATAAAAACGCCGATGCTTTTTTATTAACGCTAAAATCGGAGGGCCTTATAGGGCTTACCGCACCTGCTAAACTACAGGAGTATATGTCGGGCAATAGACCAATTATAGCGGCAATTGGCGGTGCCGCAGAAGAAATTATTTTTCAAGCCCAGTGCGGTGTCTGTGTTCCCTCAGGAGATTATAAGGCTTTAGCAGAGAAAATATCTGAC
>JAGARD010000116.1 GCA_017622415.1 Clostridia bacterium
AAAGAAAACAATTCTTGGTCCTAGCTCGAACGTTGCAATCGCTTCAATTATTCCATTAGAAAGCTTAATGCATTTTCCGTAATCTTTAAATTCAATAAATTCTTTTGTTATCATACTTTTTCGCTCCTTAAAATGTTTTGAAAAGCTTGTTTGTATATTCTGTTTTTCCGCCTACAGGACGTTGCAAAGAAAGTGAATAAATATCTCCAGCCTTAACCTCTAAACGTGCAAATTCAGCGGCAATTGGACTTATTTTTTCCGCCTCTTTAAGTGATGAGATTAATGGAATTTTAGCACGTTTTGAGGCAAGAGACAGAATTTTGGCTCCGTTTTCATTTAACCCTAAAACTCTTATATACGGAATTGGTTGCTTTTGAAGCTCGGCTGTAACACCTAAATATGAAGCTAGAATTATTCGTCTTAGTCTTGCGTGCGTGTATCGTTTAGATTTAACAGCTGTGAGAATTTCGTCCATAGTAGAAAAATTGTTTGCGGCAGTTATTATTCTGTTTTCAAGACCCTCTGAAATATCGGGTGCCAAACGCAATCTTTCAGGTGTTAGAGTTCTCAGGTGTGCCACCATCGCGCGGTCTAAAAGATATATGGATGAATAGTGCTTGGCTTTAATTTCTTCGGCGAAAATTTCATAAGATTTTTGTGGCATAAAGGGCTCTTTTAAATCTAAAAGACTTGGTGTTTTTCTAAGCTCTGATGCACTGCAAAAAGAGTCTGTTTTTACCGAACTGTCGTGGCCTGTTCCTATTCTTTTTATAGCTTTATACTCTACATTCATTCCAAGTCTTTGTGCCGCTAAAATATATTCAATAGCAAGTGTATCATTTGGATTTTCCAAAACGTTAGATTTTACAAACGGCGAAATTTTTTCGAAAGCGTTTTGCCGTGCCGCCGCAAAGGTTAAGCCTTTTGAAAGCTCCTTTTTAAGTTCGACCTTAAGCTCGGGATTGTTTAGTTTCGAAGCCGCCGCAACTAGGGGAGTGATGTCACCGCTTTCGCTTCCAAAACAAAGTGTATCAACAATTCCCAAAGAGTTTAAAACATCAATGGCTCCGTTTGCAAAATACATAGCAGTGGAAATGCTGTAGGGTAGAGGGAGTTCTAGCACCAAATCAGCACCGCATAGAACTGCGGCTTTGGCGCGTGCAAATTTTGAAATTATTGCAGGCTCGCCTCGTTGAACAAAATTACCGCTCATAACAGCAACTACGAGCGTGTCTTTGTTTGTTTTAACAGTATTAATCAAGTGTTCGTGACCATTATGGAACGGGTTGAATTCAGCTACTACACTGCTAATTTGCAAAAAATCACCTGCTTTAACTTTTTTTACCTCTAAAACTTAAATAATGCTTGAAAAAATGTGTAAAATATAGTATTATAAAAAGGAATTAGCCTTTATTATAATACTATATTTATTTTAAAGGTGCAATAGTTTTTTTATTTTTAGTCGTATGTGCGACAGATAGGAGTATTTTTATGAAAATCTTGGTAGTAAATGCAGGTAGTTCATCACTTAAATATCAGCTTATTGATATGGAAAATGAGCAGATGATTGCTAAAGGTAATTGCGAGCGTATCGGAGCTGACGATTCTGTTTTAACACATAAAGCCGCTGATGGTCGCAGTGTAGTTGTTGAGGAGGCTATGCCTACTCATAGCGAGGCCTTTACAAATGTTATTAAAGCTCTTACCGAAAGTGAAGCTTCGGTTATTTCTTCTCTTAGCGAAATTGGTGCAGTTGGCCACCGTGTTGTTCAGGGAGGTATGGGATTTACAGAGTCTTGCCTTATCAACGAAGAGGTTATTGCCGCAGTTGAAAAATTTAATCCCTTAGCACCGCTTCATAACCCTGCAAACATTCTTGGTATTCGTGCTTGTACTGCTGTTTTAGGTGAGAATGTTCCTCAGGTTGCAGTTTTTGATACCTCTTTCCATTCTCATATGCCTAAGAAAGCCTATATGTACGGTGTACCTTATGAGTATTTTGAAAAATACGGTGTTCGCCGTTACGGTTTCCACGGTACCTCTCACCGCTATGTTACAGGTAAAGTTGCCGAGCTTATGGGCAAGGATGTAAAAGACCTTAAAATTATTACCTGCCATCTTGGTAACGGTGCTTCCATTGCGGCTGTAAACGGTGGTATTTCGGTTGATACAACTATGGGCTTTACCCCTCTTGATGGCTTTATTATGGGTACTCGCAGTGGCTCGTTAGATCCCTCTGTTGTAACCTTTATCGCTGAAAATGAGGGCAAATCTCCTGCAGAAATGGATGCCTTGCTTAATAAAAAATCGGGTGTACTTGGTATTTCGGGCGTTTCTAATGATAACCGTGATGTTTGTGAAGCTGCTGCTGCAGGCAATGAAAGAGCAAAGCTTGCTATTGAAATGCAGAATTATCAGATTATTAAGTATATTGGTAGTTATGTTGCCGCTATGAATGGCGTTGATGCTATTGTTTTCACAGGCGGTATCGGTGAAAATAACTATGACATCCGCGAGGCTGTTTGTGATAGCTTTACCTATTTAGGCCTTGAGCTTGATAAAGAGTTCAATAAAGAGCACGCTCACATCAAGGGTAATGACTATAAAATCTCTACCGATGCTTCTAAGGTTGCTGTATTTGCAGTTTCTACCGATGAGGAAATGGTTATTGCAAGAGATACTTTAGCACTTGTAAAATAATTTAAGGTTTTGGTGTTTATGTCTTTACAAGAAATTCGTTTGTCTGTTAAGTCGGGTGGTTATGATAAGGATTTTGAATTATTATATCGCTCGACTAATACCGCTCGATTTAGATATTTAAAGGCGGTAGACGAGTTTGAAAAGCTTTACGGCGATTTTGACTCAATTAATTTCTTTTCTGCCCCAGGTCGTACCGAGGTAGGGGGAAATCATACCGACCATCAACACGGCAGGGTTTTAGCAGGTAGCGTTGATTTGGATGTAATCGCAGTTGTTGCTAAAAATAACGATAATATAGTCCGCATTAAATCCGAAGGATACGATATGGACATTATTGACCTAAATCAGCTTGATGCAATTGCTTCTGAGGAGGGTAAAGCAGCTTCGCTTATTCGCGGTATGTGTGCTTTTGTTAAGCAGTCCGGTTTTGAAATAGGCGGTTTTAACGCTTATACAACTTCTAATGTTTTAAAAGGCTCGGGCCTTTCTTCCTCGGCGGCTTTTGAGGTTTTAGTTGGTGTTATTTTAAGCCACTTGTTTAATAACGGTGTTATTGATGCGGTTGAAATAGCAAAGCTTGCCCAAAAAGCAGAGAATATTTATTTTGGTAAGCCTTGCGGACTTATGGACCAAATGGCAAGCTCGGTAGGCGGTTTTACTGCTATTGATTTTGCTGATCCTAAAAATCCTGTTATTGAAAAAATTAATTTTGATTTAGCAGCACATAACCATTCTCTTTGCATTATTAATACGGGTGGAAATCACGCCGATTTAACATCCGATTACGCCGCAATTACCGAGGAAATGCGAGCTATTGCTAATTTTTTAGGTGAGGATTTTTTACGGGATATTAATGAGGATGAGTTTTTTGCAAAAATTTCCGTTCTTCGCGAGGAATGTGGTGATCGTGCGGTAATTCGTGCAATGCATTTTCTTTCTGATAATGCCTTGGTCGTTCAGGAAAAGAATGCTTTACTTGAAAACCGATTTGATGATTTCCTCTTAATGATTAAAAAGTCGGGAAATTCATCCTATAAATATCTTCAGAATGTTTTTTCTGCCTCCGCACCAAAAGAGCAAGGACTTTCATTAGCTTTGGCATTAACAGAGCGTTTCTTAAATGAAAAGGGCGGTTATCGCGTTCATGGTGGTGGATTTGCGGGTACAATTCAGGCTTTCGTACCTAATGATATGCTTGAAGATTATAAAAAGGTTATTGAAGACGCCTTTGGCGAAGATACCTGTTATGTACTTAATATACGTCCTGTTGGCGGTTATGCATTAGGTGTAAAATAATTTTATTTGCAATCCGAAGTTGTTTTCCTTCTTCGGATTGCGTCTGTTGAAGGAAGTTCGTAAAAATGATAGGTTTAGGAACAATTATCAATACCTTTGCTATAATTCTCGGTGCAACTTTAGGAATTTTATTACATAAAATTATTCCTTCAAGGTTGCAAAATACAGTTATGTCAGGCATTGGACTTTCAGTTTGCTTTGTTGGTATATCGGGTGTTATTTCAAAAATGCTGGTATTTAAAGAAAATGCCTTTGATACCAAGGATACAATGCTTATGGTAACATCACTTGTTGTCGGTGCATTTATAGGCGAGCTATTTAATATTGAAAAGCAACTGGAAAGGTTTGGAAATTTTTGTAAGAGCCATATTAAGTCAAAGAAGGAAAACGCTAGATTTACTGAAGGCTTCGTTTCGGCATCACTACTATTTTGTGTTGGTGCTATGGCAATTGTAGGCTCATTGGAGGATGGACTAAACGGTGACTATACCACACTTTTTGCCAAATCCTTAATGGATGGAACTGTTTCAATATTTTTTGCAGCTACAATGGGCGCTGGTGTTTATTTATCGGTACTTCCCGTTGTGCTCTATCAAGGCGGTATTACTTTATTAGCAGGTGTTATTAAACCTCTTTTAAGTGATGTGCTTATTGGTCAGTTGTCGTTGGTAGGCTCTGTTTTGATTTTTGCAATTGGTCTTAATATGTGTGCAAACACGAAAATAAAAACAGGAAATCTTTTGCCTGCGGTGCTTGTTCCTGTTTTATATAATATATTAATAAGTATTTTTTAAATGGTGTGGTGTTTTTATGATTAATAAGTATTTATCTGAGCTTTTAGACTATGCTATAGAGCATCAAATGATTGAAAAAGTTGATGAAATTTATGCCGTTAACCGCGTGCTGAATTTAATTGGTGCTGACTCCTTTGAAAGGGAAGAATATGAAAAGCACAGTAATATTGAAGAAATTTTAAGCGGTATTTTAGATTTTGCTAATGAAAAAGGCAAACTTGAAATGAATACAACAACCTATAGGGATATTTTATCTGCCGATATTATGGATATTTTCACTCCAATCCCTTCGGTTTTATATAATAAATATTTTGAAAAATATCAAAGCTCTCCTAAAGAAGCTACTGACTATTTTTATTCTCTTTCTCAATCTAATAACTACATTATGCGAGAAAGAATAAATAAAAATATTGTTTGGAAAACTAATATTGAGGGTTATGGCGATATTGATTTATCTATTAATCTTTCAAAGCCTGAAAAGGACCCCAAAGAAATCACACTTGCCAAGCTTTCTAAACAATCGGGTTATCCGAATTGCTTACTCTGTAAAGAAAATATGGGCTTTGAGGGTAATGCTTCACATCCTCCAAGAGCAAATCATAGAATAATTCCCGTTACCTTGTCAGATGAGCAGTGGTATTTTCAGTATTCTCCTTACGGATATTTCAATGAGCACTGTATTCTTTTGCATGGCGAACATCAGCCAATGAAAATTACTCGTAAAACCTTTGAAAGACTAATTGGATTTGTAGACCAGTATCCCCATTATTTTATGGGTTCTAACGCAGGTTTGCCAATTGTAGGCGGCTCAATTTTGACACATGACCATTATCAAGGCGGCAATTACGAATTTCCTTGTGCTAGAGCTGATTTTAGATTTAAAGTTAATTTTGAAGGTTTTGATGATATTGAAGCAGGCGTTGTTAACTGGATTCTTTCCACAATAAGAATTATTGGTGAGGATAAAGAGAGAGTTATTGAGCTTGCAAACAGAATCAACGAAGCTTGGAAGAAATTTACAAGCGAGGAAAATGATGTTTTAGCTTATACAGATGCACCCCATAATGCAATTACTCCAATTGCCAGAAAGCGTAATGGAAAGTTTGAAATGGATTTAATTCTTCGTAATAACCGCACAAGTGACGAACATCCCTACGGTATATTCCACGCACACGAGGAATATCACTACATAAAGAAAGAAAATATCGGTCTTATTGAAGCTATGGGTCTTGCAGTTTTACCTCCAAGACTTACTACTCAATTCGGCGAGCTTACTGATGAGATTAAAGAGAATATCGGTCAGGTTTTTGCAAAAATTCTTGAAAACTGTGCAGTATTTAAGGATAATGAAGTAGGTAACAAAGGAATTTTAGATTTTGTTGCCACTGTAAAATAATAATGGCTGTGTTTTTGTGTGAAAATAAGTAAATAAAAGAGGTTTTACTATGAATTATACATTTGCAGACAACATAAATGGACTTAAGCCTTCGGCTATTCGTGAGATTTTAAAGCTATCCTCACAACCTGGAATTATACCTTTTTCGGCAGGCAACCCCGCAGGGGAAGCCTTTCCATCAAAAGAAATTACTGCAATTTCTAACGATATTTTAAAAAATAATCCTGTTGCTGCATTACAATATTCCGTTACTGAGGGTTACGCACCGCTTCGTCAGTATATGGCTGAATATATGAAGAAAAAATATTCTGTTGGTACTGAAAATGATGATATTATTATAACCTCAGGTGCACAACAGGTAATGAATCTTGTTACTAAGGTTTTTGTAAATAGGGGAGATACCATTATTTGTGAAGACCCAAGCTTTATTGGCTCACTTAACGCTTTCCGTTCATTTGGTGCAAATTTAGTTGGTGTTCCTGTTCAAGCTGATGGTATTGATATAGACGCACTTGAAAATGCTATTAAAACAAGTGAAAATGTTCGTTTTCTTTATACTATTCCAAATTTCCAAAATCCAAGCGGAATTACTATGTCTT
>JAGARD010000007.1 GCA_017622415.1 Clostridia bacterium
GGGGAGCTGTCACCGAAGGTGACTGAGGAGGTGTAAGCTTCCACAGACTACACCACTGTAATTTAATAAGAAACAATGAAGAATGCACTAACTACACCTCATCCACCAACGTGCGTTGGTCCCCCTTCCCCGTCAAGGGGAAGGCACTTTTAATCTACAATTTGTAATTAAAAAGCATAAAAATGCGGAAGAAGTGAAAATTAAAACTTCTTCCGCATTTCTTTTAAATGGATTTGCCTTATTTTATGAGTTTTATAGAGGGCTTAAGTTTTCTTACAGCCCCTTTGTGTTTATAATTAAATTTATCGGTTTAAACCTCTAGTATCTAGCCTCTAGCATCTAGCATCTAGCCTCTAAAACGCCACGCGTTAAAAATCGCCTTACAACTACAATCGTTTTGGACGCGGAACGAGGTTTTAAAAATGATTAAAACCTATTCGTAACCCAATGAAACGCCACGCGTTTCAAAGATAAATTCATTTCCGTTATGGGTGCAGAGAATTTTATCACCCTTTTTAATGCTTCCGTCGAGCATTTTTTCGCTGAGTGCATCCTCAATTTTGGACTGAATAGCACGTCTAAGCGGTCTGGCACCGTAAACCTTATCAAAGCCTGCGTTTGCAATCGCCTCTATAGCAGAGGTATCAAACTCCGCCTCAATTTCCAGTGCAGAAAGACGCCGTTTAAGATTATCCAGCATATTTTCAGATATCTTTTTAATATCCTCAAAACCAAGCTTGCTAAACACAATTGTGTCGTCCACGCGGTTTAAAAATTCAGGCTTAAAATGACGTTTAAGCTCCTCTAAAACCTGATTTTTCACATCACTTTCCAAAGCTTCCTCGGCGTCGGTGGCAGAGGAAAAGCCAAAAGATGTTTTCTTGTCGGTGATAAGTCGTGCACCGATATTAGAGGTCATAATAACTACGGTGTTTTTAAAATCCACCTTGCGACCCTGAGAGTCGGTTAAAATGCCGTCCTCCAAAATCTGAAGCAGAATATTAAATACATCGGGATGAGCCTTTTCAATCTCGTCAAACAGAATTACCGAATAAGGCTTTCTGCGAACCTTTTCGGTAAGCTGACCGCCCTCCTCAAAGCCTACATAACCGGGTGGCGAGCCAACAATTCGCGATACGGTGTGCTTTTCCATATATTCCGACATATCAAGCCTAATCATAGCATCCTCACTGCCGAACATAGCCTCGGCAAGAGCCTTGCAAAGCTCGGTTTTGCCCACACCCGTAGGGCCTAGGAATATAAACGAGCCTGTAGGACGTTTGGGGTCCTTAAGACCTACTCTGCCACGGCGGATTGCCTTTGAAACAGCCGTTACAGCCTCATTTTGACCTACAATTCTGCTATGGAGAATATCCTCCATTTTAAGCAGTCGCTCGCTTTCCTCCTCGGTAAGCTGACCTGTAGGAATACCCGTCCAGTTTGATACAATATCGGCAATTTCACTTTCGGTAACTGTACCTGTGTAGCCCTTGTTTTCGGACTGCCATTTTTCCTTTTTATCCTTTAGCTTTTCATTTAATTCCTTTTCTGTATCACGAAGCTCGGCAGCCTTTTCAAAGTTTTGTGAGGAGATAAAGTAATTTTTTTCTTCCGAAAGGGATTTTATTTCCTGCTCCAAAGCCTTTATTTCATCGGGCTCGGCAGAGGTTGCAAGTCGCACTCTGGAGCCTGCCTCGTCTATTAAATCTATCGCCTTGTCGGGCAGATAACGGTCGGTTATATATCGGGATGAAAGCTTTACTGCCGCCTCAACCGCTCCGTCGGTGATTTTTACCTTGTGATGCCCCTCGTAACGGTCGCGAAGTCCCATTAAAATGGAGATTGCATCCTCTTGGTTAGGCTCACCAACCGTAACGGGCTGAAAACGGCGTTCGAGAGCGGAGTCCTTTTCAATATTTTTGCGGTATTCGGAGAGTGTGGTAGCACCAATAACCTGTAAATCACCGCGTGCTAGGGAGGGCTTTAAAATATTTGCGGCATCGGTAGAGCCCTCTGACGAGCCTGTGCCGATTATGGTGTGCACCTCATCAATAAATAGGATTATATCATCATTTTTTATAACCTCATCAATAATCCCTTTAATGCGTTCCTCAAAATCGCCGCGATACTTTGTGCCCGCAACCATACCTGTAAGGTCAAGTGTTATTACCCTTTTGTTTTTAAGAATATCGGGGGCGTTGCCGTCCACAATTCGTTGGGCAAGACCCTCAACCACCGCAGTTTTACCAACACCCGGCTCGCCTATAAGGCAGGGGTTGTTTTTGGTGCGTCGGCAAAGGATTTGAATTACCCTTTCAATTTCATCACTTCGGCCTATAACGGGGTCTAGCTTATTGTTTTTGGCATCGGCTGTTAGGTCGTGACCGAATTTATCTAAATTTTTGGTACTGCTTTTACCCTTTGACTTTTCACCCAACGGACCCTGAGGGGAGGGGGAAGAATTATTTGTGCCGTTTACTATATCGCCCATTCCAACAACATCCAAAAGTCTGGTTGCAACCTTAGGAATATCAATGCCAAGCTCGTTTAAAACGCGAATTGCATAGTTATCGCCCTCGCTTAAAAGCTCAAGCAAAATATGCTCGGTTCCAACAGCCTGTTTTCCAAGCTGTTTTGCACTGAGAATTGATTTTTCCACAATTCTTTTTGCTCTTGGGGTTAAATGCTCAGGGGAAAGCTTTGTAGGCACACCTCTATCCACAAGTCTTGTTATAACCTTTTCCACACTGCCGAGCTCAAGGTTATTTTCCTCTAAAATAGTGCAGGCAACCGAGCCACTTGTCATTAAAATGCCAAGCAGTAAATGCTCACTTCCCACAAAGGTGTGACCAAGCTCCTCAGCCGCCGAAATGGCGTTATTAAGCGCTTCATTACCCTTTCCCGTAAAGCCACCGAAATTATATTTCATAGGACAAATCTTCCTTTCGTTTTGTTTTTACAGCCGTTCGCGTATAATACTTGCACGAAGCACATCGCGGTCGGCAGGGGTCATTCGACCGTTAGCTTTTTGCAGTGAAAAGCTTTGTGTTTCAATTAAAAGCTTCATAGGCAAAATGGGGTCTATATCCTCAAGTATGCCCATTTCTACACCCAGTTTAACACTTGAAATTAAATTCATCATTTCTGCACTTGTTAAAAGCCTTGCATACCTAAGTGTGCCGAGTGCACGGTAAACCGAGTCCTCTAACGACTTTTTATCTAAGCTCTCGCGTGCGGCAAGCTCCTTTTGAACTATCTGATTTGCAATAGCACTGAGGTTATCAATAGCCGCCTGTTCGGAAATACCAAGGGTAACCTGATTTGAAAGCTGATAGAGTGCCGCCTGCGAGCGACTGCCCTCACCGTACATTCCACGCACCGTAAGACCGATTTTTGAAACCGACTCGGCAATGGTTGCAAGGCTTCCGCTACCCTCCAAAATGGGAAGATGCAGCATTAAGGATGCTCTAAGCCCCGTACCGAGATTTGTAGGACATTCGGTAAGATAGCCCAGCTGACTGTCAAAAGCAAGGGTTAGGCCCTCGCTTAAAATGGCTTCTATTTTTTTTGCAATTTCGTAAGCCTCGTTAAGCTTAAAGCCACCCTGAAGTACCTGAAGACGGATATGGTCCTCCTCCAAAAGCATAATGCTTACCGCTTCATTTTCGCTTATCACAATGCCCTTTGGTCCCTGCTTTTTAGCGAAGTCGGGGCTTATAATATGCCTCTCAACCATTGCAAAAAGCTCCTCCTCGGGCACCGTTTCCATATTGATGTATTTAAGTGTGCCGACGTTACCCAGCTTTACTCCGTCTAAAAGCTTTTTAAAGCTTTCAAGAGTTTCTTCCTTTTGGGTATTATTCATTCTTTTTGGAAAAGGAACTCCCTTAATATTTCGGGCAAGACGAATTCTGGAGCTTACCGCCAAAGGGTTTAACGTATCTACATTTTCATACCAATTAAGCATTATTTTCCTCCCCCTCTAAGGCTCTTATTTCATCGCGGAGCTTTGCCGCCTCTTCAAATTCCTCAGCCTTTACAGCATTAGAAAGCAGAACTTTAAGCTTTTTAATTTTTTCGGCAGAGGTTTCTTCACCTTTTTCCTCCTTAGGGGTACTTCCAATATGATTTGCCTTTCCGTGAAGACGGCTAAGGGACGGGAGAAGTTCATTTCTAAAGGTGGTATAGCACTCACTACAGCCTACTCTGCCACTTTGAGCAATATCCGAAAAGGATGCACCACAGCACTCACATCTTTTTGAAATAGGCTTACCGCTGCTAATGCTTTCGCCGAACATTGATGCCAGCATATTTGTAAGGCTTAGTCCGCCTATATTGGAATAACCGCTATTTGCGGCACAGTATGAGCAAAGGTGATTTTCGTGTACAACACCGTTTACAACAGTTTTTAAATGGGTTGTAGCGGGATTTTTTCCGCAGTTTTCACACATCATAGCAATTTTCCTCCTTAAGCAAACACGACTAATCCAAACCTGATTTTAAAGGTAGGATTTTCGCCTTTGCTTTGTTAAAATACTCGCAAATCCGAAAGGATTTGCTGCGTTTTGTGCCTCGCACAGACAAAAATCCTTCACTTTAAAATTCTTCGACCTAAAAGGTGAAGAATTTCGTGGGATTTTTGGTGCGGAAGAGTTCGTAAGGCCAACGCCTACGAAGGATTACAAACCGAAAAGCACCGAAATTATGCCATTTTAGGCAGGTTCGGATTAATCGTGTTTGCTTAAATAAGAGCGAGTAACATTTGTTTTACTATCGCGGCACGAAAGCTATCCCTGAATGGGGGAGGTATCTCACGTAAAACGGTGTTTGATATTGCCGCCTGCATAAGCTCTGCCGCCTCATTTGTTATAAGCTCGGACTGACGGCTGTTTTCTATTAAAATTCTAGCCGAAGAGGCATCTAACCCACTGCCCACTGAATTGATTATATGCATAAGGGCAGAGGATTTATCCAATCTAACTCTGGAAATTCTTATATATCCACCGCCGCCACGCCTGCTTTCTATTACAAAGCCGTGCTCTGGTGTAAAGCGGGATGCCAATACATAGTTTATCTGACTGGGCACACAACCAATAAGGGAGGCAAACTCATTTCGCTGTATTTCTGCTGTATCATATTCCGACTGATCTAGCATATTAAGTATATGAGCAGTTATTATATCACTCATTTTCATTTTTATACACCTCGTTTTTGACTTTTACTGACCTTCTGTATTTTATTATAATTAAAGGTCAGTAAAAGTCAAATTTTATTTTTGCCCGAATTAAACCGAAAATGTACAAAATTTTAAAATAGCTTGGATTTTCTTTGATTTTCGGCTTTTTTCTTTATTTTTTAAAATATATTACTTTTTAAGCGATAGACCTTAGTAACCAATTTATTTTTTTGGCATAGGCTATATTGTAGGTTGACACTACGATTTTCTTTGAAAGGGGATAAAATTTATGTGTAACTTCTTTGGTGGTAACAACTGTTCTTGGGTGATTATCCTTATTTTGGTACTTGTTTGCTGTGGCGGTAATAACGGCTGCGGTTACCAGAACAACAATGGTTGCGGATGCCAGAATAACGACTGCTGCTGCTAAGCTAGAAGCAGGATACTAGACGATTAAACCGATAAATTCTAGGTTGACGGTGCCTTCCCCCCGCGGGGAAGGCTAATTCAATTTTTAATTATAGGTTAACAAAACAGCCGTAATAGAACTGAAAAAACACAGTTCTATTACGGCTGTCTTTACTGTATACCAGAGCATTTTGTTCATATAAAAAAGCTGTTATAAGTCATAATCAAGGTCACTGTAATCAAGGGCACCGTCATCAAGGTCGCTATCATCATCAAGGTCACTATCATCAAGCTCTAAAATTATCTTTTTGTTTACCCGTAAAAAATCAAATCCGAAAATACCTATTAAACATACAATTATAGTAATTATTTGTCCCCAAGCAGCATCAAAAACCTTATTTCCGAAAATAAGAGTTAAGGTTATTATAATAACTGCCGCAAAAACAAAGCCTAATCCACCATAACAAAATGTTTCAATATATTCCTTGACTGTGATGGTTATAAGTATAATTCCAACATACAAAATCACTATTAAGGCTATAACGCAAAGCACCGTTATAACCACACCCAAAAAGGTTTTGTCGGAAGCTGATATTATACCTTTTAAAGTTTCATAAAGCTTGATGCCAGAGTTAGAAAATGTTTCCAAAACATTTTTTAAAAGAACCGATATACTGCAGGCAACAGAGGCGGTAACTATGTAATAACCTAAGGATGCCATCCACCTACCGAAAGAACCTTTTTCCTTATATTCATCTAAAAATAGGTCAAAAAATACCGCAATAAGCATAGAGGTAAGACCTGTGCTTATAAAGCTTACAATATCAAACGGAACATTGTTGGATAATAAATCAAAAATAAAAAAGAAAGGAAAGGTGAAAATTGCTTGCGAAAAGAAATCCTCAATTTGGTCTGTGCTAATTAAAACAGTTATTACTACAATATGAAATATAATAGAAAATAAAAAGAACTTTATGGATTTAGATGTACCAAAGCTAGGATGCTTTTTTGCAAATCTATCTATGGCGGTTGGCTTAAGATATTTAGAAAAATTTAATTTTTCTTTTATAAGCTTCCAAAGCCAGCTAAAGGGGTAGGATATAAATTCTATTACAGTTTCAATAAATGCACATACAACCTCAGCAATTGCCCAAAAGTTAATGCAAAAATTAAAAAGGCGAGAAAGCACACCACCAAGAATAGCAAGCAGTATAATACCCAGAATAATCTCAACTATGTCCAATGAATTTAACCTCCGATTAAAATTTTTACATTTCGTTTATTTTATCTAACCTTTGGACGGCGTTTAAAGGGACGGCTCCAGGTTCTGGGATTAATTAAAACAAGCATTGGTAAAATTTCAAGTCTGCCCGCTATCATATCAAAGCATAAAACAAGCTTGGAAAAATCCGAAAACTCTGAAAAATTCCCATAAGGGCCAACCTTTGCAAGACCTGGACCTATGTTGTTTATGGTTGCTGAAACTGCCGTAAAATTGGTTGTAAAATCAAAATTATCAAGTGAAATTAGTAGTAGCGAAATGGCAAAAACACCTAAATACCCCATAAGGAATATGTTTATTGAACGCACTACCGAGTGGTCTACCGCCTTGCCCTCGCTTCGCACCTTTTTTACGGCTCTTGGATGAATAATGCGTGAAAGCTCATCTCTTATGGTTTTTGCCATTATTGTAATACGTGAAACCTTAATTCCGCCGCCCGTACTGCCCGCACAGGCACCAATAAACATAAGAAATACAAGAATTGTTTGTGAAAAAATTGGGTAAAATAGGCTGAAATCGTAGGTGGCAAAGCCTGTTGTGGTAATAATTGAGCCAACCTGAAAAAATGCGTGACGAAAAGCCTCTTCAAAGGTGGGGAAAAGATATTTTGTGTTAACCGTAATAAGGGCAACGGCTAAAATTATTATAACTGCATACCACCTTGCTTCTTCTACCCTCAGTGCTTGTTTTAGATGCTTCCTCACAAGCAAAATGTAAACATTAAAGTTAACACCGAAGAGTATCATAAAAATTCCCACAACATACTGTACGTAGGGCGAATATGCCGCAAGACCTAAACTTTTAATGGAAAAGCCACCAGTTCCCGCTGTACCAAAGGCAAGTGTGACCGAATCAAAAAGCGGAGTTCCGCCTATTATAAGAAGTATTATTTGTAGTACCGTCATAGCGGTGTAAACAATGTAAAGCATAATGGAGGTGTCTTTAACCTTTGGCACAACCTTATCTACCTGAGGACCCGGGCTTTCGGCACGCATAAGGTGCATTGTAGCTCCGTTTGCAATCGGAAGCACCGAAAGAATAAAAACAAGTATTCCCATACCGCCTATCCAGTGGGAAAAGCTACGCCAGAAAAGGGAGGCGTGGGACAAAGCCTCTACGTTAGTTAAAATACTGGAGCCTGTTGTGGTAAAGCCCGAAACCATTTCAAAAAAAGCATCGGTAATATGCGGAATATCGCCGTTTATAACAAAGGGCAGACAACCGAAAAGGCTGACAAAAATCCAGCTAAGCGGCACCGAAACAAATGCCTCTTTTGCATAAAAAACCTGATTTTTAGGCTTTTTAAAGGAAATAAGAATACCTATTGCAAAGGCTGCAGCCGCCATAATTAAAAAGGCAAGATATTCCTTTTCGCCGTAAAAAAGTCCCACAAGGGTTGGGGCAAGCATTAAAAGACCCTCTATTTTAAGTACGTAGCCTATAATGTAAATAATAATAGAAAAATTCATAACTACCTTAATATATCTCCTACATCGTTAAGCTTTTTGTGACCTGTGACAACGATTATGCGGTCTCCCGCCGAAACGGTGCTTTCACCGTTGGGGATTATAAATTTTCCGCCGTGGATTATTCCGCAAATAATAAGATTGTCTTTAAGCTCCATCTGCTGTAGGGGAATACCTATAATCGGTGCATTTTCACCGATTTTAAATTCCAATGCTTCAACCCTGTCCTCAACCAGCTTATAAAGATTTTCTACATTATTGCCCATTGCGTTTTGCTTGGTACGTACATACTGTAAAATAAGCTCGGTTGTAATGTCACAGGGGTAAATAACTGTATCTAAATCCAGCTTTCCAATAAGCTCATTAAAGGAGTTACGGTCAATTTTGGTAATGACCTTTGCGTTTGTTACATCCTTTGCGTAAAGGGAAAGTAAAACATTTTCCTCATCAAAGCCCGTAAGTGAAACAAATGCACCTGTGCTTTCCAGCCCCTCCTCAAACAGAAGATTTTTGTCGGTTGCATCACCCGAAATTATAAGTGCGTTTGGAAGCTTTTCGGCAAGCTCATTTGCTCTTGCTTCGTTATTTTCAATAATCTTAACAGAAATACCAACATCCAAAAGCTGACGTGCAAGGTAGTAGGCGATTGTGCCGCCGCCCGCAATCATAACATCCTTAATTCTGCGTGTGCCTATGCCGATTTTTTTAAAGAAGCTGTGCTCTTTTTTAGGCATAGCGATAATGGATGCCTTGTCGCCTGCCTTAAGCTCAAAATTACCTGACGGAATGAAAAATTCGCCATTACGCTCAACCGAGCAGAAAAGCACTTCGCTTTCGATTTTATTACGAACATAAATAAGATTTTTGCCGTTTAGCAGAGAGTCGGGTGTGATTTTAAAGGTAAGAAGCTCTACCTTGCCCTTGGCAAAGGGGTTGATGTCAATAGCCGAGGGGAAACGGATAATTCTGGAAATTTCGGTTGCCGCCGCAAGCTCAGGATTGATTATAAGCGAAAGACCAATCTGTTCTCTTATAAAGTTCATTTCGGTGAGATAAATGGGATTTCTAACCCTTGCAATGGTGGAGCACTTGCTTTTTTTCTTTGCAAAGAGCGAGCAAAGCAAATTCTGCTCATCCGAGCCTGTTACCGAAATCAAAACATCGGCATCCTCTAAGCCTGCCTCCAAAAGGGCACTGTAATTCATACCGTCACCGTTAATGCCCATAATATCATTTTGGTTGCAAATTTCCTTTAAACGGTCGGGGTTGTAATCGACAACCGTGACATCATGCCCCTCGTCGGTGAGAGAGGCGGTAAGGCTTGCACCTGTTTTTCCGCATCCAACAATAATTATTTTCATATCTTACATAAGTCCTTTTTATATAAAAATAAAATTACCTAACCTATATTATAGCATTATGATTATTATATATCAAGAGATAAATAGAAATTTTGTGTTGATTTGCAATGTAAAAAATGCTTAAAAAACACTTGAAGTATCAGACTTTAAGTGGTATAATAATTTGTAAATCTTTTCAAGGAGGGGGAGCTATGGCGGGCGAGAACAGTGTAAAACCAAAGGGTATTAAGGCTAAGATAGAAAACTTTTGGTATCATTACAAATATCACTCAATCGCACTTATTATTGTTTTTGTTACTCTAGCGGTATCAATAACGCAGTGTAGTCTAAAGCCCGATTATGACTATAAAATAGTCGTTGCCACCCGTTCAATGACCCTTTCCACAATTCAGCTTGATGCTGTAAAAAGTGAGCTTAATCGCTACGGCGAGGATGTAAACGGTGACGGTGAGGTTAATTTGTTGCTTGTGGATTGCACGCTTGATGGCAACACCTCTGATTATCAAACTCTGCTTGCCAAGCAACAAAAGCTAATGGCACTTCTAATGACCGATACCGAGGCAATGCTCTTTTTAACCGATGATAAGTGCCTAGAGTGGATTGACTCGCTTAACGAAAGAAGTCACTTTATTGCCGATACGGGTCTGCCACACAATAACGGCAGAGGCTTTCTTATAAGCGATACACATATTATTCAAAATCCCAAAGCAACGGTTAATGCCGAAAAAGGTCTTAGATGGCCAAATGATTTATCCATTTGCCGCCGAAAGATAAAGGACACCGTATTTGAGGAAAAAGACGGTATAGATAAGGCGGTATCCGATGCAGATGCCTTTATAGGTCGTATTATAAAGCAAAATTCATAACCGAAAGGAAAGATAAATTATGTCAGGACATTCCAAATGGAGTACCATTAAAAGAAAAAAGGAAAAGACCGACCAACAGCGTGCCAAGGTTTTCACCAAAATTGGCAGAGAGCTTGCAGTAGTTGTTAAAAACGGCGGTCCCGACCCCAACGTTAACAGCAAGCTAAAGGATGTCATTGCCAAGGCTAAGGCGGCAAATGTTCCCAATGATAATATTGACCGTATTATTAAAAAAGCTGCGGGCGAAACGGGTGGCAATAATTATGAGGATATTGTTTATGAGGGTTATGGTCCTTGCGGTGTAGCCGTTATTGTAGAGGCTCTTACCGATAACCGCAACCGTACCGCAGGTGACCTTCGTCACTATTTTGATAAATTCGGCGGAAATATGGGTCAGCCCGGCTCGGTTACATTTATGTTTAACCGTCAGGGCGTTATCACTATTGATGCTGAGGGTTTGGACGAGGATACCGTTATGGAAGCCGCTTTGGAGGCAGGTGCCGAGGACTTTAATGCAGAGGATGGCATTTACGAAATCACTACCGCCCCTAACGATATGGGTGCAGTGCGTGACGCATTGGAGGCTGCAGGCTATAGCTTCCTTTCTGCCGAGGTTGCCTATGTTCCCACTACCACAACTGCACTTACCGACCCTGATGACATCACCAAAATGGAAAAGCTTATTGATATTTTGGAAGAAAATGATGACGTTCAGGATATCTGGCACAACTGGGAAATGCCCGAGGAATAAAAATCACTTTTATCTCAAAATAAGACCCGCTTTTTGTGGGTCTTTTCTTATGCTCAAATCTTGACAAAAAAACGAAATTTTGGTAAAATAAATCTGTATTACTTCTTTATAATAATCAATAAAATTCACATATTAAAAATAAACGATTGGGGGAGCAATTTATGGCAAGGGACTCTATTGTAATTAAAGGCGCAAAGGAGCATAATTTAAAAAATGTCAGTGTTGAAATCCCTCGAGATAAGCTGGTGGTTTTCACAGGTCTTTCGGGCTCGGGAAAGTCATCGCTTGCCTTTGATACTATCTATTCCGAGGGTCAAAGAAGATATATGGAATCCCTTTCCTCCTATGCCAGAATGTTTTTAGGTCAGATGGAAAAGCCCAATGTAGAAAGCATTGAGGGTCTTTCACCTGCAATTTCTATTGACCAAAAAACAACCTCCAAAAATCCTCGCTCCACCGTCGGCACCGTTACCGAAATTTATGATTATTTACGACTTCTTTTTGCAAGGGTCGGCATACCTCATTGCCCCGTTTGCGGTAGGGAAATCCACGGTCAAACGGTGGACAGCATTGTGGATAAAATTATGGAGCTGGATGCAGGCACAAAAATTCAAATTATGGCTCCCATTGCCCGCGGTAAAAAGGGCGAATATGTAAAGGAGCTTGAAAAAGCAAAACGCTCGGGCTATGTCAGGGTAAGAATTGACGGCAGTATTTACGACCTTTCAGAAGAAATATCCTTAGATAAAAACATTAAGCACACTATTGAAATTGTGGTGGACCGTCTTGTTATTAAGGACGAAATAAAGGGCAGACTTGCCGATAGCATTGAAACTGCAAGCTCCCTTACAAACGGTCTTATTGTGGTGGATGTCATTGGGGGCGAGGAGCTTCTTTTCTCACAAAATTACGCCTGTCCCGAGCACGATATAAGTGTGCCCGATTTAAGTCCGCGTATGTTTTCGTTCAATAATCCGTTTGGTGCGTGTCCTACCTGTACGGGTCTTGGTAGCTTTAAAAGTGTCGATGTTGACCTGCTTATTCCCGATAAATCAAAATCGCTTATGGAATATGCAATCAAGGCAAGCGGATGGGGGATACATCCCTTTAAAGGGGGCGA
The DNA here is from genome assembly GCA_017622415.1 of Clostridia bacterium. Classification (GTDB taxonomy): domain Bacteria; phylum Bacillota; class Clostridia; order Oscillospirales; family Acutalibacteraceae; genus UMGS1279. Next base: position 12,431 of record JAGARD010000007.1, read on the forward strand.
GGGCGAAACAATAGCCGTTATGTACTATAAAGGCCTTGCCGAGCATTTTGGCTTTGATGTAAACGACCCCTTTGAAAAAATCCCCGAAAAGGCAAAAAAGGTAATTTTGTACGGCACTAAGCAAAAAATTAAGTTCACCCGCAACAACGAATGGGCTGGCGGAGAATATTTTGCCCCATTTGAGGGTGTTGTGAATAATTTAGAGCGTCGATATAAAGAAACCTCTAGCGATTGGGCACGTGCCGAAATTGAAACGGTTATGAGTGACTGTGCCTGTCCCGATTGCGGTGGAAAAAGGCTTCGCCCTGAGGCTTTGGCTGTTACTGTGGGGGATAAAAATATAGATGAGGTCTGCCGTATGTCGGTGGATGATGCCCTTTCCTTTTTTGAAAAAATAGAGTTTTCAAAGCGTGATGAGGTAATAGCCCGTCCCGTTTGTAAGGAGATAAAAAACCGTCTTAACTTCCTTAAAAGCGTAGGGCTTTCATACCTTACCCTGTCGCGTGCCGCAGGCTCCCTTTCGGGTGGCGAAAGTCAGAGAATACGTCTTGCTACACAAATTGGCTCCTCGCTTATGGGTGTTTTATATATTCTGGACGAGCCTAGTATAGGTCTTCATCAGCGTGATAATGAAAAACTACTTGCCACCCTTTCAAAGCTTCGTGATTTGGGAAATACTCTTATCGTGGTCGAGCACGATGAGGAAACTATGCTTGCTGCCGATTATATTGTGGATATTGGTCCTGGTGCGGGTGTTCACGGCGGTGAAATTGTTGCCGCAGGTACTCCTAAGGAGATTATGCAGTCTAAAAATTCCATTACGGGCGATTATCTTTCAGGCAGAAGAAAAATCCCCGTTCCCGAAAAACGCCGTGAGCATAAAAAAGGCTATCTTACGGTCGTTGGTGCCGCTGAAAACAATCTTAAAGATGTAAATGTTAAAATTCCGCTCGGCTGTTTTGTGGCAGTTACGGGTGTTTCGGGTTCGGGAAAATCTTCCCTTGTTAATTCAATTATTTATAAAAAACTTGAAGCCGAGCTTATGGGTGCTCGCCGTACAGCGGGCAAGCACAAAAAAATCGAGGGTATCGAGCTTTTAGATAAGGTTATTAATATCGACCAATCGCCAATAGGCAGAACACCCCGTTCCAATCCCGCCACATATACGGGCGTGTTTAACGACATCCGCGACCTTTTTGCCTCTACCAAGGACTCAAAGGCTAAGGGTTACGGTCCTGGCAGATTTTCCTTTAATGTTAAGGGCGGTCGCTGTGAGGCCTGTCAGGGTGACGGTATTTTAAAAATTGAAATGCACTTTTTGCCCGATGTTTATGTGCCTTGTGAGGTTTGCGGTGGTACACGATATAACCGTGAAACCTTGGAGGTTAAGTATAAGGATAAAAACATCTATGATGTTTTGGAAATGACGGCTGAGGAAGCTACCAAATTTTTTGAAAGCATACCGAAAATCCATCGCAAGCTAAAAACTCTTTGTGATGTAGGCTTAGGGTATGTAAAAATCGGTCAGCCTGCAACCACCCTTTCGGGCGGTGAGGCTCAGCGTGTTAAGCTTGCTACCGAGCTTGCACGTAGGGCAACGGGTCAAACCATCTATATTGTGGACGAGCCTACAACGGGTCTTCATACCGCCGATGTTCATAAGCTTTTAGAGGTTTTGGAACAGCTTGTGGATACAGGCAACACAGTGCTGGTTATTGAGCATAATTTAGATGTTATTAAAACCGCCGATTATATTATAGATTTAGGTCCTGAGGGCGGAGATAAGGGCGGAGAAATTGTTTGTGCGGGAACGCCCGAACAGGTCGCCGAGTGCGAAAAATCTCATACAGGCCGTTTTATAAAAAAGGTTTTAAATATTTAACACATTATTAAAGTATTGAGCGGTTTGTTGATGTAAAATGGGTAACAAAGAGGTGAAAAACCATGTTCGGCTATGTAAAGGCGTATAAGCCTGAGCTTCGCATTAAGGAATTTGAATTTTACAAGGCAGTTTATTGCTCGCTTTGTCGTGACTTAGGCAAAAAATACGGTATTGTTCCCCGCTTTTCATTAAGCTACGATTTTACATTTTTGGCTCTGCTTCAAATGTCCTTAGTGGGTGGTTGTGCACCAACCGAAAGAAAAAGGTGTGTTTGTAATCCTTTAAAAAAATGTAACTATCTTTCAGCGGGTGGTTTACCCGAAATGCCAACCGCCGCAGCACAAATAATGCTTTACTGCAAGCTTAACGATAATATTGCCGATGAGGGCTTTTTTAAGGGACTTGGTTACCGTTTTTTAAGACTTTTTTCAAAAAAAGGCTACAAAAAGGCGGCAAAAAAATTCCCGATGGTGGATGAAATTTTTAAAGAGTACATCGCCTCTCAAACCGAGCTGGAAAGCAAAAACGAAACCGATATTGATTTAGCCGCCGAGCCAACCGCAAAAATGCTGTCCAAGCTTTTTGCCCTATGCTCGCCTGATGGTGAAACAAGGGCGTTAGAGCGGCTGGGCTATGTGGTTGGCAGATGGATTTATATTTTAGATGCCGCGGCAGATCTCACAAAGGATATAAAGAAAAAACGCTACAACCCCTTTAAATCAGAATTTAAAGAAAATAATATAAACGAAATCTTAAAGCAAAGGGTACTGCCATCGCTTAATATGTGCATTGGCGAGGCTCAAAACGCCTTTGAACTTTTAAATATTCAAAGATTTAAAAATATTTTAGGAAACATAATTTATGTAGGCTTGGAGGAAACCCAAAAAGCCGTTATAGGGTAAGCAGTTAAACCCGAACCCGCCTCAAAGCGGCATATTTCGGTGCTTTTTACCCAATTTAATCTTGCAAGGCAATAAATAAGGAGAAATTAAAATGAGAGACCCATACGCAGTGCTTGGAATTGAAAAAAATGCAACAGATGAGCAGGTGAAAGAGGCCTATCGCGAGCTTGCCAGAAAATATCATCCCGACAGATATTCCGATAATCCTCTTTCTGACCTTGCAAAGGAAAAAATGCAGGAGATAAATGAAGCCTACGACCAGATTATGAACAGTCGCCGTAGGCACAAGGGTGGTAGCTCCAAAGATGCAAATTATAATAATCCATCCAGCAAATTCGCCGATATTCGCTCATATATAACATCGGGCAGAATTGAAGAGGCTCAGGAGCTTTTAGACGGTATTCCTATGGAAAACCGCGATGCCGAATGGTACTTTTTAAACGGCACCGTAGCCTATCGTCGCGGTCATTTTGATAAAGCCTACACAAGCTATGCCACCGCAACACGTATGGACCCCTCCAATCCCGAGTACCGCGAGGCCTTTTCAAGACTTCAAAGAAGCGGTGGAAATTATGCGGGCAATCCTTACGGTAATCCTTATGGCAACCCTTACCGCTCGGCAGGTAATATGGGCGGCGGTTGCTCGGGCTGTGATGTTTGTCAAGGTCTTATCTGCGCCGATTGCTGCTGTGAATGTATGGGCGGAGATTTAATCCGTTGTTGCTGATATGAAAACAAAAAATATTACCTTTTGCGGCATTTCGGCGGCACTTGCCACCGTAATAATGCTAACGGGCTATTTCCCATATCTTACCTATGCCATACCCTGCATAGCCTCACTTGCTATAATGGCGGTGGTTATTGAGTTGGGTAAAAAATATGCCCTTGCAACATATTTAGTTTCGCTTTTACCTATTTTTTTATTTTGCGAATTGGAATCAAAGCTGCTTTACATTTGCCTAGTTGGATTTTATCCTATTTTAAAGGCAGTTTTTGAAAAAACTCGAAATCGTGTGTTGGAATATGCACTTAAACTAACACTTGTAAATGCGGCGATATTCGTAATTTACCTTTTAAGCACCCTTGTTTTCGGTCTTTCCTTTGAGGATGTGGGGGAGCCTATAAAATACGGCGGTATAATTTTAGTAATCGCCGCAAATATAACCTTTTTGCTTTATGATATGTGCATTGGCAAAATGGCACTTGCTTATATTATAAAATTCCATCCAATTGTTAAAAAAATGTTGAAATGAGCGTAATTATGGACCATCCCATTATTGTTATAGGCGGAGGTGCGGCGGGCTTAATGGCTGCTTGTACAGCCGCAATGTACGGCAAAAAAGTGCTTGTGCTGGAAAAAATGCCCCGTCCTGCCCGAAAAATTATGATAACAGGCAAGGGACGCTGTAATTTAACAAATAATACCGATTTAAACGGTCTTATTGCCAATACCTGTAAAAATGCAAGATTTTTGTATTCTGCATTTTCAAACTTTGGTGCTGACGATACCATCGCCTTTTTTGAAAGGGCGGGCGTTCCCCTTAAAACCGAGCGTGGAAACCGCGTTTTCCCCGTTTCGGATAAGGCTGTGGATATTGTAGATGCACTTGTAAATACTGCAAAAAAATCGGGTGTTAAAATTGTTAGCAAAGAGGTTGCCGATATTTTAACCAAGGAAGATGCCGTTTCGGGAGTAAAATGTACTGATGGTACGGTTATTCCGTGTGAAAGTCTGCTTATTGCAACGGGCGGAAAATCCTATCCCACAACAGGCTCAACGGGTGACGGCTATACCTTTGCAAAGCGACTTGGTCACACCGTAACCGAGCTAAGACCCTCTTTAGTTCCCATGGAGGTTTATGAGGGCTTTCCCGAACAGCTTTCGGGGCTTAGCCTTAAAAATGTTTCGCTAACCGTAGAAACCGGTGGTAAAATCTGCTTTAAGGAGCAGGGCGAAATGCTTTTTACCCACTTTGGGATTTCGGGTCCGCTTGTGCTTAGTGCTTCGGCAAGCATTGATAAATTATCCGATGATTGCAAAGCATATATAGATTTAAAACCCGCCCTAAGCGAGGAGCAACTGGATAAACGCTTGCTAAGGGATTTTGAGGATTTAAAAAATAAAGAGCTTGCAAATTCTTTAGATGCACTTTTGCCAAAAAAATTAATTTTACCCGTTATAGCGTCGGCGGGCATACCGCCAAAAACAAAGGTTAATTCACTAACAAAGGAGCAACGCAGTGCATTAGTAAAAACCCTAAAGGCTCTGCCCCTTACCGTTACGGCACTTCGCTCATTTAATGAAGCGGTCGTTACCAGAGGCGGAGTTTCGGTAAAGGAAATCGACCCGAAAACAATGCAGTCGAAGCTTGTAAAGGGACTTTTCTTTGCGGGCGAGGTAATAGATGTAGATGCCTTTACAGGCGGATTTAATCTTCAAATTGCCTTTTCAACAGGCTATTTAGCAGGCGAAAATATGTAACATATACTAATTATTTTCTATAAAAAGGGAGCAAAAATTATGGTAGCAGTAGCAATTGACGGCCCTGCAGGTGCAGGTAAATCTACTTTAGCAAGAAGACTAGCAAAGCATAAGGGATTTATTTATGTAGATACAGGCGCACTCTATCGTGCAATCGGTCTTAAAATGTTAAGAAACAATATTTCCTGTGACGATTTAAAGGCGGTTGAACAGCTTTTAGCCACAACCGAATTAGACATTCGTTTTATCGACGGGGAGCAGGTTGTAATGCTTGATAATGAAAATGTAAACGGACTTATCCGCACACCTGAGGTTTCTATGATGGCATCAGATTGCTCGGCACTTCCCGCAGTTCGTGCCTTTTTACTGGATATGCAAAGAAACTTAGCAAAAAGAAATTCGGTTGTAATGGACGGCAGAGATATAGGCACGGTAGTTCTGCCCAATGCCAAGGTGAAAATATTTTTAACGGCTTCACCCTTGGCACGTGCAAAGCGTCGTTTTAACGAGCTTGTGGAAAAGGGCATAAAAGCCGAGCTTGAAGAGGTTTTAAAGGATATTGAGCAAAGAGATTATAACGACTCTCATAGAGCCATCGCTCCCTTAAAGCAGGCAGAGGATGCTACTCTGGTAGATACCACCGAGCTTGATTTGGAGCAGTCCTTTAATCTTCTTTTAAAAACAGTAGATACCTTAGCGGGGGAATAAATAATGTTTTATAAGATTATGCGTTGGATAGTTTATCCTTTTATCCGTATTTTTATAAGGGTAGAGCACTATGGAATGGAAAATGTTCCGAAAAATAAGGGTTACATACTTGCGGCAAATCATACATCCATAGCCGATATGTTTGCAATTGCCGTGCCTGTAAAGGGGCAGATATGCTATATGGCTAAGGAGGAGCTTTTTAAGTTTTTCCTTTTAAAATGGCTTTTTAAAGCACTTGGTTGCTTTGCAGTAAGACGTGGCAAGGGCGATACCGAGGCTATTGACAAAGCCTGTGAAATTGTAAACAGCGGCAAGGTTTTAGGTATTTTCCCTGAGGGCACACGCTCCAAAACAGGTGAGCTTGGTAAGGCAAAGGCAGGCATTGCTCTTATTGCAATGCAAACCAAGGCAGATATTCTGCCCGTTTCGGTAAAATACAGCACAGGCACCTTTAAGCTTTTTTGTAAGGCAACAGTCAGGGTGGGCGAGCTTATTCCTTACAAAGAGCCTGCCGAGGGGGAAACTCAGCGTGCCGCTATTCGCCGAATTTCCACTGAGGTAATGGAAAATATTGCTGAAATGCATCAACTGTAAACTAATATAAGGACTGTTAATTTTGAAAATAACATTAGCTAAAACCGCAGGCTTTTGCTTTGGTGTAAATCGTGCGGTCGATATGGTAGAAAAACTTGCTGAATCGGGCGAAAGAGTTTGCACCTTAGGTCCGATTATTCATAATACTCAGCTTGTAAAACAGCTTGCCGAAAAGGGTGTTAGAATAATTGACTGCCCAGAGCAGGCAAAGAATGATGAAATACTTGTAATCCGCTCCCACGGTGTTACTGCCGAGGTGGAAGAGGCTTGCGAGAAATTTGCAAAGCGGGTGGAAAATGCCACCTGTCCCTTTGTTGCAAAAATTCATAAAATCGTAAGCGAGCGTTCCTCTGCGGGCGATGTAATTTTAATTGCGGGCGATGAAAAGCATAAAGAGGTCGAGGGCATAAGAGGTCATGTAAACGGCGAATCTTATGTATTCGGCAATGAGCAGGATTTGGAAAACCTTATTAAAAATCACCCAGAATTTTGCCAAAAAAACATTTCTGTGGTATCTCAAACCACATTCCATAAAGAAATTTTTGAAAAAACTGAAAAATTTTTAAAAAAGGTATGTACAAACGCAACAATTTTTGATACAATATGTAATGCGACTTCTAAAAGGCAGGCCGAAGCGTCTGCACTTTCGGGTATATCCGATGTAATGTTTGTTATAGGCGGGCGTCATAGCTCCAACACAAACAAGCTGTTTTCTATATGTAAAGAAAACTGCCCTAATACATATCTCATCGAAACGGCGGATGAGATAGAGAAAAAACAGCTTATCGGTGCAGAAAGTATAGGAGTAGTAGCAGGTGCTTCAACACCTGCGGGTATTATAAAGGAGGTCATTTCAGTTATGACAGAAACAATCAAAACCACTGATGAGCTTAATATCGGTGCAGAAATTTCGGACGATATGTCCTTTGAGGAGGCACTTGAACTTTCGCTCAGCAGTTTAAATACAGATCAGAAAGTGCATGGTGTTGTTCTTGCGGTAGGTCCTACCGAAATTCAGGTAGATATTGGCCGTAAGCAAACAGGCTACGTTAAGGCAGAGGAATTTTCTTATGATACCTCTATTAAGCTTAACGAGGTTGTTAAGGTAGGCGATGAGCTTGACCTTATCGTTATGAAAACCAATGATCAGGAAGGCACAATTATGCTTTCCAAACGCCGTTATGATAACATTGCCAATTGGGACGCTATCGTTGAAGCAAGCGAAAACGGTACCGTTTTAGAGGGCAAGGTTACTGAAATCATTAAGGGCGGTATGATAGTTACAGCATTAGGCTTTAAGGTGTTTGTTCCTGCTTCTCAGGCAACCCTTAACCGTGGCGAGGATTTAGAGGCACTTAAAGGCACTACCGTTTCCTTTAAGGTATTGGAAATCGGCCGTCGCCGCCGTGTAATCGGCTCTGTTCGTGCAATCCTTGCTGAGGAGAAAAAGGCTTTAGAGGCAAAATTCTGGGAAAACATTGCAGTTGGCGATGTATTCAATGGCGTTGTTAAGTCACTTACAGGCTACGGTGCATTCGTTGACCTTGGCGGTGTTGACGGTATGGTTCACATCTCCGAGCTTTCTTGGCAGAGAATTAAAAACCCCGCAGAGGTTGTATCTGTTGGCGATACCATAGAGGTTTACGTTAAGGATATTGATACCGATAAAAAGAAGATTTCTTTGGGTCACAAAAAGCCTGAGGATAATCCTTGGACAATCTTTACCCGCGACTATGCCGATAAAGAGGTTGTTAAGGCTACCATCGTTAATATGACCACCTATGGTGCATTTGCTCGCATCATCCCCGGTGTTGACGGTCTTATCCACATTTCTCAGATTGCTGACCGCAGAATTGAAAAGCCTCAGGATGAGCTTAAAATCGGTCAAGAGGTTGATGTTAAGATTATCGGTGTAGACGAAGAGAAAAAGCGTGTAAGCCTTTCTATCCGTGCACTTTTAGACCCCAAGGCTGCTGAGGAAGAGGAAGTTTTAGCAGAGGTTAACGCTCCTGCAGAAGAAGCTCCCGTAGTTGAGGAAGCTCCTGTAGCAGAAGAGGTTGTTACCGAAGCTCCCGCAGAGGAAACAGCTGAATAATTAAAATTATTTAAAAGTCTAAAATAAGTTAAAAAATCTGCAATAGAAAATGCGTAAAAGGCACTTTCATTGCAGATTTTTTGTATTAATAAAAGATAAATTGTAGGTTATAAGCCTTCCCCGTCAAGGGGAAGGCTATTTTAACTTGCTCTTTTTTTCATATAAAACCACCTTTTTAATTCTAAAACGGAAATTTATTTCATTATAATTCTGTATTAGAATTATGTCAACCCAAAGTTCTTATATAATTTGCATAAACTACTTTGGGATGTGATTTATATGAAGACAAGGAAAACCGAGTACGGTAACTGCAATATGGTTGGTAAAAATATAGAAGCATTAAGAAAAAGAGCAGGAATAAAGCAAAAAGATTTTGTTTCAAAAATGCAAATAATGGGATTTGATATAAATCCCACTAGCTTTTCAAAGCTTGAGGGACAAATCAGAATGGCAACCGATAAAGAGATTTTTGCTGCTGCAAAAATACTTGGTGTTAGCATTAATACATTATTTAATGATATTGAATAGCTCTTTAATAAAATCCAATTGAAAATAAGTCAGCTATATGATAGAATATACTAAAATAATTTAGGGGATAAATATTATGGTAAAAATCAAAGGAATTCACCACGTTGCAATCAAGGCAAACGGCGAGGAGCAATTTAATAAAACCATTAGCTTTTATAAGGATATTTTAGGTCTTCCGCTTATAAGAAGCTGGGAAAAAGGCGGTGCACTTTGTGCAATGCTCGATACAGGATGCGGAATTTTAGAGCTTTTTTCAAATGCCGACAGCGAGCCTGAGCTTGGACCTATCCGCCATATAGCCTTTAATGTTGAAAGCGTTGATGACTGCATTGAGGCAGTTCGTGCCGCAGGCTATGAAATTACTGTTGAGCCAAAGGATGTTGATATTCCATCTAACCCTGTTTTCCCTATAAGAGTTGGATTTTGCATTGGTGCAGCAGGTGAGGAAGTAGAGTTTTTCAGCGAAAAATAAATTCACAAAGATTTTTTTAAAGGGGCTGTAAAAAGCCTCTGTTTTTTTGTTTACTTGCTAATAATTCTATGGTATAATTATAAAAAGGTGATATACTAGAATGAAAATGAAAAAATTTAAAACAAAAAAACTTGTTTTGGCGGCAATGTTTTTGAGTATTGGGTTTGTGCTACCATTGCTTACAGGTCAAATTAAAGAAATAGGTGACACCCTGCTGCCAATGCATATCCCCGTTATGCTTTGCGGGCTTATTTGTGGTGAAAAATACGGTTTTGCTATTGGAATAATTTTACCTTTTCTTCGCAGTGTTGTTTTTGGAATGCCTCCGATTTACCCCAATGCCGTTTGGATGGCAATAGAGCTTGCAACATACGGCTTTGTTATTGGCCTTATGTATTCTAAAATGAATTTTAAAAATACAAAGGGTGTATACATAAGTCTTATATCGGCTATGCTGATTGGTAGAATAGCTTGGGGAATTTCTAAGGCGATTTTACTTGGTGTTGGCGGCAAGGCTTTTACAATATCAATGTTTTTAATCGGCGGCTTTGCGGATGCAGTCCTCGGAATAATACTTCAGCTTATTTTAATTCCTTTTATAATGGCAATATTAAATAAAAGAATTTCCAAAGAATAAAAAAGGCGAAAAAATCTGTTGTTTTGGGCTAATACATAGTCCTTATAAGAAGTTTTGGAGGAATACATATGGAAATGAAAAAATTAGACAAAAGTGTACTTAAATTATGGTATATTCGTGCGGCTATTGGAGTGCTTGCATTGGTGGGTGTTTTTACAAGTGCGGTTGTAATTCTTAATGTGTCGGGTGCTTCCAGCGATATAACGCTCTGTGTTTTGCTGGGTGTAGGCATACCTGTTGCTTTAATTCTTGCTATTATCTTGATTATGCCGATGTTACGTTATAAAATGTATACATGGGGTTATGACGATAAACGCATTATTGTAAAACAAGGCGTGATTTTTAAGAGAAGAGTAGTGATTCCTGTTTGCCAAATTCAGGATCTTCACAGAACACAAGGACCGCTTATGATGATGCTGAAGCTTAGTGGAGTAACTATCTCAACAGCGGGATCAAATTTTGATATTTCTACGCTTACAACCAATGAAGCGGACCGTATGATTGATGAACTTGAGTGCAATCTTGAAGCAAGAATTGAGGAACTTAAAAATGAAGAAATTTGACAAAGGATATATTTATTCCAGCTTGTTGTCGGATTTATTCGGTAGCTTTGTAATAGTGTTTATATTTTTAAAGGATTTTTTTATTAGCGATGAATCAAACCCAGCAGATATTATTGCGGCAACCCCAATTTTTGTGATTGTGTTTATTGCAATTTATCTATGCTTTATTGCCTACAGAATTTTGTATTACAAGACCTCAGGATACGAACTGACAGCAAAGGAAATCAAATGCAATAGAGGCGTTCTGTTCAGAAAACGCTCTGTATTGGACTACAAAAAGGTACACGCTATCAATAAAAAACAGAATATTTTCCATAGAATTTTCGGTATTGCAATTCTTACTGTTGACAGCGGCTCTACAAACACCTCCCATCAGGCTGAGATTACTATTATTGAAAAAGATAAAATCGTTGATGCTCTGCTGAATGAACTAAATTCACTGAGAGAGGGCGGTGCACGAAAGGTAGAGAGCTCACCTCCGAAGGATGAACTGCTTCTTTCAAAGGAAGATAGTCTTTATCGCTTTACCTCAGGTAAGAAACTGCTGTACACGCTCATCAACATTGCTTCTACGGCATTTTTTACGGCACTGTTTGCTGTGCTTGCCATTATCACTATCGGTATTTGCAAGCTGATGCTACAGCAGAATTTTCTTGGCACTTGGGGTCAGTATTTCCTGTTCGCCTTTTTTATTACCGTAGGTGCTATGATACTTTTTTCAGTGTTTTCCCTTATCGGATGCCTGATTAATTCCTTTGTGGGATACTATAAGTTCAAAATTACTAAACGAGGAAATGATATTCAGATTTCCTACGGACTTTTGGAGAAGCATACCAACACCTTCAGCTACGACAAAATCAAGGCTGTTAAGATTACTCAAGGTCTTGTGCAAAGGATGCTCGGTTTTGCCTCCATCCAACTTGAGGTAATCGGTTATACAGTCGATAGCGGTGACGATAATAAGAATGCTGGACTTGGTGTGCTTGTGCCGTTTTATAAGTATGATGAAATCGGCGAAATCTTGGGTAAAGTATTGCCTGATTATGTTCCTAACAAAAAGCAGACGAAATCCATTTCTTATTTTTCGTTTATATCATGGTTTGCCTTAATTCTCGGCATCATAATAGGTGTTGTATTGTTACAAGCCGCAATACCTATGTTGATATTTAATGTGTCATATACTATTATGGCATCGGTTGCTTTTGCCGTTGTAGGTGTGGGAGCAATAATACTTGCCGTAAAAGCATTAAGTGCTGCTCTTAGTTACCAAAATAACGGTCTTGCGATTAGCAACGGTAAAATAACTGCTTATTACGGTGGGTTTACTAAGAATGTTACCGTGTTTATGGCACGTAATCTTATTGCGGCAGAAAATGCAACCACTCCGCTCCGTCAAAAAGCAGGAATTACAAGCCTTGTTATGCACCTTAAAACCAACGCACTGTCCAATGAGGTGAAAGTTCATATTCAAAATAATGCACTTTCAGAAGAATTGGAAAAAATGTTGATGCTTTAATTAAGTCAATGAATGTGAGAAGATAAACAAAATAAATTTGTGACCTAAATTCGTGTAATTGAATAGTTATAATTGAAATGAATAATAAAGTGTGATATAATTATCGTAAAGGAAGTGGTTTTTTGAGCCAAAATGAAATTAAAACTGCAATCCAAAATGCTGAAGCATCTCTTAATATGGAAGGACTTTCGGTTTCAGACCGCACAAAAGCTCTTTGTGAAAAACTTTTGGCTAAGGAAATCACAATGGCTGAATATATTGCTATTATTAAGCAAAATGCAATGGTGGGTGCATAATGGGTTACAGTATTGAAGTAAGTGGTGACGGTTGCTACCCAAATACAACTTGTTTAATAAATAAGTTTGATATTAAGGAAGATGACAAGTTAGCCGAGATAGAGGCGGAAATCACCTTTGCTAAAGCCGCTGTTTTAGAAAGTGAAGCACCAAGTTTACCACTCGATTTTGATTATTATAAAAACATCCACCGTTTTTTGTTTGAAGATTTGTATGATTGGGCAGGAGAACTTCGCAAGGTTGACATTTCTAAAAAAGGGACTTCCTTTTGTGCAGCAGCCAAACTTGAAAATTTGTGTAAAGCATGTTTTGAACGCCTTGAAAAGGAAAATTATTTTACAGACGCTACAAAGGAAAGATTTGTTGAGGAAATCGTTGATTTTTATGTAACAACAAATTATCTTCACCCCTTTAGAGAAGGCAATGGTAGGACGCAAAGAATTTTCATTTCAAAACTTATAAAACTTTGCGGATATGAATTTAACTTTTCAAATATAAATCCCGATTTGTTAATGATTGCAACAATAAAAGCGACGAATGGTGTGACAGATGATTTATACACCATTTTTCAAAATGAAATAAGATAAATATAGGGCTCTAAATTTGTGCAGTACAAGTTTAGAGCTTTTCTTTACTTATAAAAAAATTTGTGGTATAATAAATATATAATTATTAGGTGGTGAGAATAGGTGGATAAATTCAAGTTAGTTTCAAGCTACACCCCCACAGGTGACCAGCCCGAGGCCATTGACGCACTTGTAGATGGCATTAACCGTGGCGATAAGGAGCAGGTGATCCTCGGTGTGACGGGTAGTGGTAAAACCTTTACAATGGCGAATGTTATTGCAAGGGTTAATAAGCCAACACTTGTTCTCGCTCACAATAAAACTCTCGCCGCACAGCTTTGCACTGAGTTTAAGGAATTTTTTCCCGAAAATGCGGTGGAATACTTTGTTTCCTATTACAAGTTTTGGCCTAAAAATCGTTACAAAACGCCGTTTTTAATGGCTTTTTAACACAGGATAAAACTAGGTAACACTATATAAACCAAATAAAATTTATGACCTGAATTTGTGTAATGACGATTTTGGTATATTAAATGCCACTTGGATAGTTTTAATAATTAAAGGAGGAATAGTTCGTGCTCGATGCTAATTGGATTCATTGTAAAGAGAATATAGGTGATTGCGTTCCTTTATACAAAAAAGATTTTAAAATAACACATCCGATAAAATCGGCATTTTTGTACATTTCGGCAAGAGGTGTTTATGAGGCAACTATGAATGGAAAGCGAGTAGGAGATTTTATTCTTGCTCCCGGATGGACGTCATATAAACACCGTATTCAATATCAAAAATATGATATAACTGATTCGATTTTAGCAGATAACTCTCTCACTGTCGCAGTGGCATCCGGTTGGTATAAAGGCGATATTGCTAATTGGTGGAGTTGTGCTCAAAACCATCAATGCGCTTTTATAGCAAAAATTGAAATAACCTATACCGATGGAACGGTTTCTAATATTTATACCGATACCGATTGGAAAGCTGCATTAAGCGGTTACCACTTTTGCGATATATATAATGGCTTTATTTATGATGCGAGATTGTCACCTGAATTTTGTCTCGAAACCGTTATTGCGGAAAACAACAGTAAGTCAGAGCTTATAGAACAAGTTGGCGAAAAAATTATTGAGCAAGAACGTTTTAAACCAACAAAAATCATTGAAACACCGAAAGGCGAAACAGTAATCGACTTTGGACAGAATTTATCGGGATACGTTGAAATAAGTCTTACAGCTTCGTCAGGGGATATAATTTCACTTTCATTCGCAGAAACACTTGACAGGAACGGTAATTTTTATAAAGAAAACTATCGTACCGCTAAATGTCAGTACACCTATATATGCAAGGACGGTAAGCAGACCTTCAAGCCAACTCTTACTTTTTACGGTTATAGATACATACGTCTTGACGAATATCCCATAGAGGTAAATGCAGATGATTTTACTTCTATCGCTGTGTACAGTGAACTTGAACGTACGGGATACATTGAAACGTCAGACTGTTTGCTGAATCAACTGTTTAGCAATACTTTATGGGGTCAACGTTCAAATTTTCTTGATGTTCCGACTGATTGTCCGCAACGTAATGAGCGAATGGGTTGGAGAGGCGATGCGCAAGTATTTATACGTACAGCAAGTTATAATTACAACGTAAACAAATTTTTTGAAAAATGGCTTGACGATATGGCACTTAATCAGTCTGAAAACGGAGCCATTCCAATGGTGGTTCCATTTGAAAAAGGCTGTCCAAATATAAGCGCCGCTTGGTCCGATGCAGTGGCAATATGTACATGGCAACTTTATCTTTCTTACGGTAACAAAGAAATAATAGAAAAAATGTTTTTGCCAATAAAAAGATGGGTAGACTATATTACAAATACAACCACTAAACCAAACTTATGGTTTGGCGGAGACCATTTTTGTGACTGGCTTGAACTTGGTGCAAAAGAAGGACAATATACCGGTGATACAAGAGGAGATTTAATCGGTTCCGCTTTTTACGCCAAAAGTACCGAAATATTGTGTAATATCGGTCTAATTATCGGTCAAGACGTTTCAAATTATCAATCACTTTACAAAAGAATAATTGAAGCTTTTAATAATGAATTTAAAGATAATTACAAAACACAGACAGAGCATGTTTTGGCGCTTGCTTTTGATATTACCAAAAATCCTAATCAAGTGATTGAGTCACTTGTAAAATTGATACACGATGATGGCGATAAACTTCAAACTGGTTTTGTTGGAACGCCATATATGCTTCACGTATTAAGCCGTTATGGCTATAGTGAACTTGCGTATACCTTATTACTTCGAAAAGATTATCCATCTTGGATTTATCCAATAACAAAAGGAGCTACAACGATTTGGGAACATTGGGATGGTATTAAGCCCGATGGGGAAATGTGGTCAAGTGATATGAACTCCTTTAATCATTATGCGTACGGTGCGGTAATAGATTGGGTTTACGCCGTTTGCGGAGGGATAAACCCCGTTAAAGCATCGCCGGGATATGAAAAAGTATTGATTTCTCCTATTTCAGACAGTAGAATTGATTGGATCAAGGTTGAACTTAAAACGAAATATGGAGTTATTAAATCTGCTTGGAGTCATAAAAAAGGAAAGACGGTTTATGAAATAACCACCCCTGTAAAAGCTGATGTTGTAATTGAGGGAAAATACTATACCGTTGATGCGGGAAGTTATACGTTTTAATGTAAAAAAAGGAGTGAGAACAAATTGGATAAATTTAAGTTGGTTTCAAATTACACCCCCACAGGTGACCAGCCCGAGGCCATTGACGCACTTGTAGATGGCATTAACCGTGGCGATAAGGAGCAGGTGCTCCTCGGTGTGACGGGTAGCGGTAAAACCTTTACAATGGCGAATGTTATTGCAAGGGTTAATAAGCCAACACTTGTTCTCGCTCACAATAAAACCCTTGCCGCACAGCTTTGCACCGAGTTTAAGGAATTTTTCCCCGAAAATGCGATGGAATATTTTGTTTCCTACTATGACTACTATCAGCCCGAGGCTTACATTCCAGGCACCGACACCTACATTGAAAAGGACTCCGCAATTAATGATGAGATTGATAAGCTCCGCCATTCGGCAACCTGTGCTCTTTCGGAGCGAGATGATGTTATAATAGTAGCCTCGGTTTCGGGTATATATTCTTTAGGTAATCCTATTGACTACCGAAATATGATAATCTCACTTCGCGTGGGTATGGAAAAAAATCGTGATGAGCTTATAGCGAAGCTTGTGGATTTACAGTATGAGCGTAACGATTTAAACTTCGTTCGCAACAAATTCCGCGTGCGTGGTGATACGGTAGAAATTTTCCCTGCATATTCGCACGAAAACGCAATTCGAGTAGAGTTTTTTGGTGATGAGATAGACAGAATTTCATCTATAAACGTGCTTACGGGTGAGGTAAAGGAAAATCTTGTTCACATTGGAATTTATCCCGCCACTCACTATATTGTATCCCCCGAAAAAATGGAGGACGCTTTAGCTGAAATCCACGACGAAATGGAATTTAGAGTAAAATACTTTACCGAACAGGGTAAGCTTATTGAAGCTCAGCGTATTCGTCAGCGTACCGAATATGATATTGAAATGCTACGTGAAATCGGCACCTGCAAGGGGGTTGAAAACTACTCCCGTGTGCTTTCCCGCCGTCCTGAGGGGAGCGTGCCATTTACTCTGCTTGACTATTTTCCAAAGGATTTTTTACTGCTTGTGGATGAATCACACGTAATGCTTCCGCAAATACGCGGTATGTACGGCGGTGACAGAGCTAGAAAGGAAAATTTGGTCGATTACGGCTTTCGTCTGCCATCGGCTTTCGATAACCGACCACTTAATTTTGAGGAATTTTACGGCAAGGTAAATCAGGCGATTTATGTTTCAGCCACACCGGGTGATTTTGAAAAGGAGCACGCAGTGTCTACGGTGGAGCAGGTTATTCGCCCGACAGGCTTGCTAGACCCAAAGGTGGTTGTAAAGCCTACTCAGGGTCAAATTGACGATTTGGTAAGCGAAATAAACATACGCACCGAAAAGGGAGAAAGAGTGCTTGTTACAACTCTTACCAAAAAAATGGCAGAAGATTTAACCGACTTTTTAGAAAATGTAGATATAAAGGTACGCTATATGCATCACGATATTGATACAATGGAGCGTATGGAAATCATCCGCGATTTGCGTCTTGGTAAATTCGATGTCTTGGTAGGTATAAACCTGCTTCGTGAGGGTCTGGATTTGCCTGAGGTATCGCTTGTGGCAATTCTAGATGCCGATAAGGAGGGCTTTTTACGCAGTGAAACCTCGCTTGTTCAAACAATCGGTCGAGCGGCTCGTAATGCCGAGGGCACCGTTATAATGTATGCCGACTCGGTTACCCCCTCAATGGAGCGTGCCATAAAGGAAACCGAGCGTCGTCGCACTATTCAGATGAAATACAACGAGGAGCACGGAATAATCCCCAAAACGGTTATTAAGGATGTGCGTGACGTTATTGAAATGGGTGGCTCTAAAAAGACAAAAACGGTGGATGGAAAACGCCTTTCAAGGGCCGAGCGTGATGAACTTATCCGTAAGATGACTAATGAAATGAAGCAGGCGGCAAAAATGCTTGAATTTGAGTATGCCGCCGAGCTTAGAGATAAAATTGAAGAGCTTAGCCAAAGCATTCAAACTTGAACTAGCCTTAAATGGCTATTTTTAGGCATTTTTCGGCTCAC
>JAGARD010000117.1 GCA_017622415.1 Clostridia bacterium
AAACGCCACGCCCGGTCCAAGACCGGATTTATTCCGAATGTGTTTTGTACGTGCCGTTAGTTTTCATCCCGCGGCCGAAGAGCAAGCATAAGCCGATCATCCTAAAAAGTGATTTGAAGTGGACGCACAACGAGGTCTTGGCAATGATAAAAACTATCCCGTAATTGGATAAAACGCCACGCGTTACAACCGCCTTAAATTTGCAAATGATGTGGACGCGGAACGAGGTCTTGGCAACGATAAAAACTATCCCGTAATTGGATAAAACGCCACGCGTTTTAAAAAGGGGTTGCAATTAAGAAAATAAAGGTTTATAATAATATGTAAAATCACGCGGTAAAGACTCGCGTTTAAAAAGGAAGATGTTTAAATGAGTACACCCGATATGAGTTCTTTTCGCCCTAACCGTGGCAAAAAGCTTATAGTAAGCACTGATTTTGGTAAATTTGCACGTTATCCTGTAAAAACCCACGTGGTGGTTAAGGGCGACGACCTTAAAGAAATTATGGATAAATACGTTATGCCTTACGTTACAGAGGGCGACGGTATTTTCCTCAGCGAAAAAATGGTAGCAATAAGTCAGGGCAGAGCCTTTCACATTGATGAAATCAAGCCCCGTCCCTTGGCTAAATTTCTTGTAAAATTTGTTACAAAATCCCCCTATGGCATAGGTCTAGGAAGCCCCTATACTATGGAGCTTGCACTTCGAGATTGCGGTATTCCCAGAATTCTTTTGGGTTGTATCTGTGCTGCATTTACCAAGCCTTTTGGAATTAAAGGTGTGTTTTATAATGTAGTAGGCCCCAAGGCACGTTCGATTGACGGCCCCGGCGAGTACGTTATTCCACCCTACAATAAATATGCAAAAATGGCACCTCTTGAGCCCGATAAGGTTTGTAAGGAGCTTGCCGAGCATACAGGCTGTTATGTTGTAATGCTGGATGCAAACGATTTAGGCCTTGAAATTTTGGGCAAGTCTACTGATGATATAACACTTCAAATGGCTCGTCAGATGTTTGGTGATAATCCGCTTGACCAGTCAGACCAACAAACACCTATTGCAATTGCCCGCAAGGTTCCCGACGATATGGAAGAACCTGTTTTTGAGGAAAATTAATAGAATGTTAAAAGGGATGTAAAGAAATCTGCAATAAAAATGCAAAAACATTTTTATTGCAGATTTCTTTTGTTTTATCTAATTTCCAGCTTCCAGCCTATCTGTCAATATGTTCATCGTAGGCGTCGCTGTTGTCGGTCCAAGAAACGGAGCCGTTTGCATGGGTTAAACCCTGTGCCAAATTCATTTTCGGAGCATCCTTGGTTGTCTCATAAAGCACTAAATTGCTGAGCTTGGTGTAGTCATAATTACAGTTTGTGTTGTTAAGCCCTTTACCCATTTTTAAGGTGATGCGACATCTTGATTTTTCGGTTGTTTTGAAATAAAATTCAACTTTATGAGTACGTCTTCTGTCCTTTAAGTTTATTGTTTTAATGTTAGTAGCTTCAATTTTTTCATCGCTGTGGGCATTTTCAATTTTATCAAGGACAATAGCGTAATCGTAAGAATAGTAATATGAAAAATAATATTCAGTATCGTGCTTTAAGATAGGGGTGATAATATAAACGTAAGCAGGGCTTGTGTTTATATCGGTGTCCAAAATTGAAAATCTCCAGCTATAACCCAACGAGTGAACATTGGTTGATTTTTTCTTTTTATATTCAGCAGGGGAGAGCGTGGTATATTGCTTAAAGGTGGAATAAAAATTATTGTAGGAGTTAAAGCCACTTTGATAACCAACATCAATAACCTTTAGATTGGTGGTTGTAAGAAGCTGTTTTGCGTAAGAAACTTTAAGCTCATTAAGGTAATCGTTGTAAGATTTGCCGATTTTTTTGTGAAAAACGTGACTAAAATGGGTAGGGGAGTAGTGAGCGATGCTTGCAACAGTGCTGAGATTTGGATTTTCACGAAAATGACTGTGCATATATTCAATAGCCTTGTTAAGCTGACTGTTTTGGTGCTTTTTAATCGGTCTGGGTGAGGAAATATCCTGTCTTAGCAATAAAATGAGTACACATTCCAAAAGATTTTTAATGTAAAGCTCATTTCGGTTGTGAAGTGAGTTTTCTTTAATACAGGCTTCACAAAAAAACCGAATGGTGTTAAACGCTTCCTCATTCAAATTAAAAGAAAGGTTGTCCTGCACCGAGTTTAATTCGTTAAGGCTTTTTTCTGAAAAGGCAGAATCCTTAATGGAAAGACTTATAATTTCCAAATTATTAGAGTTTTCAATTGCGTGATAATCGTTTATTCTAAAAATAGAAACATGGCCCCTTTTTATTGGGGAAACAATACCGTTGTGAATGTGATTTGCACTTCCGCTTAAAACTAGTTCAATTTCAATAAAGTTATGCCAATGAAGCGGAACATCATTAATTATAGAATGATGATGTGATAAAATACTATTTTCGGGTATTTCGTTTTGGTACAAAAAAATGTTATCTCCTGCCATAAAAATAACTCCTTTCTGGATGTTGGATGCCTAACCCAATAAATTGTAGGGAACAACCAATGTGTTGTTCCGTAAAGGATTGTGCAAAAAATGATTAATATTACCAAATGAAAAAATGTGATGATTTATGCGGAATGACACGCAGGTCATTCCCTACGGTACAATTTATATTTTATAATTGGTGGATGTTTTCATTGGGCGATTAATCGCCCTTCCAGCCTCCAGTATCTAGCGTCTAGCCTCTAGTATACCACCGTTTTTTTAAAAAAACAACCCAAACACGCAAAATACTGTATGTTTTCAATAAAATACAAAAGGAAAGTAGAAGAACATAGCAGTATAATTAGACTATAATAAAGTATCGGGAGGTACTTTTTTTGGTTAAAGCGACTAAAATTCAATGAAGTTTAGTAGCTTTAGCAACAATAAATATTTTTTAGGAGGAAAATTTATGAAAAAAAGTTTAAGCATTTTGCTTGCACTGCTTATGATTTTAAGCAGTATGCCAATAATGGCGTTCACCGCTTCGGCTGAGCAGGCAGACCCCAACGTTATGGCGGACTATACCTATGAAAATTGGCAAACAAGAAGATGGGGTAGTTCTAACCAGGGTACCGAATCATTAAACGGTGGTAACAGTATTTACCTTAGTAGTGTAAATTATCAAACTGCATTTACTACCGTAACACTTGAACCCAACACAACCTATTTGCTTGATTTCAACTGGAAAGCAGATACTAACGAAAACTTAAACGGTATATTCTTGCGTCATCTTTATGTTTTCGCTGAATCTACATACGGTTCTAATGAAGCACTTTTGGCTCCGGCTGCATCAGCTGCTCCTGAAGGTGGTTATAACGGTTCTGGTTTATGGCATCATGATGAGGGTATTTTCTATCCCGCAGGTGCAACCGGTACATTAACAAGCTTAGGTGCAGACCTTGAAAGTGTTACTAATGATTTCGCTTCAAGAAGTAATGCTACTGCAGGTACTTGGCAGCATATTTCTACTAAGTTTACAACAAACAGCACCGACACCGAATATGCTATTATGTCTGATTTCGCTCAAAATAGCACAAACAATCCCGGCCCTAACGCAATTCATCTTTCCGATTTCAGACTTATCACTGTTGCTGACAGCGAGGCAGTCGCTATTGAGGATAAGCTTGCAAACGACTGGTTTATTCCCGCTAATGCAAAAATTTATGACGATACTTCCTTAACTCAGGACGGTATCACCAGTGATTATTTATGGACTAATCCAGTATATCAGAAGCTTAGCACAACTGTTACCTTAGATCCTAACACCAAATATGTTTTTGAATTCGACTATTATGTTGAAAAATATGATGCAAACCAACATCGTATGCAATACGTTGAAATATTCTCTGCTGAACAGGGTAGCGTACTAGACGCAGCCAATTGGGAAAATGAGAATTATAATAAAGAGAAAATAGGACTGATTCAGTCATGGGATTTTGTTGATACACAAAACGACCCATCTAAAACAGGTATGTGGCATCATGCAACAATTACTTTTGATACTATAGGCTCTGAAACTTACAATATTATTTTATACGGTCACGGTGCGGGCAACAATGCTCACAATCAAAAAATATACTTCGCTAATTTTGAGCTTGATACCTTTGTAGCTAAAAAGCCCGGCAACATTTTAAATAATGCTACCTATGCTAACGGCGATGTTAGTTGGACAACTGCAGAAGGCCAAAATATGGATGCTCGTATGAGCTTTGCTGATGGTTTAGATAACCCCGCATTTTCTCTAAACGGTGGTTATGCATGGGTATTCGGCTTTGGTTACGCTAATCTTACTGGTAGCAATTATGGCTATGTATATATTAATGCCGACGGCCTTAAAGCAGGCAAGACTTATGATTTATCTTACATTCATGCAGATGGTTTTAGATTTAGTATCGACTCCATTAAGAGCGGTGATAATGCAGCTACTTATATTGTAGAGCCCGCAATTACCGATTTAGGCAATCCTAATTCAAAATTTACAAAGGGTGCCGAAAAGGCAACTGCTATGTTTACTGTCCCCGTTGACGGTGATTATGTAATTACCCTTAAATCAAACAGAGACAATCCATCCTCATATAATACTTGGAATACCACTACCCTCTGCGACTTAGAGCTTTATGAGCGTGGTGCAATGTACACCGTTGCAGTTGATACTGAGGGTAACGGTGCTGCTAAGGCAGATAAAGCAGGTATGCTTGAGGAAGGCACAGTTGTTACCTTTACCGCAACCCCAGAGCTTTATGAAGAGTTCCTTGGTTGGTATGTTGACGGTGCATTAGTTTCTGAGGAATTAACCTACACTGCAACCGTAGCAGGCAACCTTACCCCTGTTGCAAAATTTACTTCTAACAGTGAAAATGCTATGGCTGATTACACTGCTTCTGATTGGGTTTGTTGGGAACACTCTCAGATTAGCGATCATAGCGAATCTAGATATGGTGGCAATGCTTATTATGTAAATAAATCTATGTACCAGAACATAGCTACCGAAATAACCCTTGAGCCAAATACTGCATATAACTTCTCTTTTGAGTGGAAGGCAGTATCCAATCCACTTGGTAATGCTTATCCCTGCATTGTAGGCATTTACTCTGCAAATTCAGGCACCATTCCTCCGGCAAACAATGCTAGTCCTTATCCTGCAAATGGATATTCTAATTTAGCTGAAAATATTACCTATCCTACTGTTGGCACAACCGTATTAACTGAATGGAATACACTTTCAGCTAACTTCACTACTACTGAAGATACTACTTATTATTTAACTATATACATCCAAAGGGATGGTAGTGCTAACGCAGACCAGAAAATCATCCTTTCTGACTTCGTTGTTAAAGCCGAGCCTGTAATTGAATACACAGGAACCCATTACGATTGGAACGGCGTTCATTGGTCAGAGGTTTCTGACAGTGCTGATTCGCATAATGGTGGATATGCTTATAGTGTAGCTAAGGCAATGAGCCAGAACATTAACACCACCTTAACCCTCAAGCCCGGTACTACCTATAGATATTCCTTCGATTGGAAGGCAATTGCTAATGATAAAGGTCTTGCTTTTGCACAGTCTTCATCAATCTACTCTGCAAATTCGGGTGACTCCACTAAGGGTAACAAAACCAATTACAATTGGTATGATGAAAATGACTCAGCAGGATATGTTCCTATTTATATCCCCAACGAAGGCTATTCTAACCTAATGACTGATGTTTCCAATCCTAACGGCGTAGATACCGCTGAGGATGATGTATTAAAGGGTTGGAATACCTATTCCGCAACCTTTACTACTATTGAGGATGAAGAATACTATCTCTTTATTAACTTCGGATTAAAGGGTGCTATTGGTAATCAAACAGTTATCATTTCCGACGTTATTATTGAAGAGGTTACCGTAGGTACTGCTCCCGCAGGAGACGCTTTTGATGCTGTTGTTGTACACGGCGGTACTTCTCTCCGTAAGGAAAATGAAGCTGCTTCCAGCGGTGCATCTAGTGCACAGGCTATTCGCTATAAGTTCACCGTTGCAGGCGATCTTATTGCTAACGCTCAGACTGACGGCTACTGGCTTGAAGAGTACGGTGCCATTGTAGCACGTGCAGACCAGCTTGAAGGTCACGCATACGATCCTATCTTTGGTGCAACCGCTTACAGCATTAAGCAGGGTGTTGCTTATAATAAGACAGCAGGCACTAACATTGTGTTTGATGAAAATGAAAATGGTGATATCACCTTCACCGCAGCTCTTTACAATATCCCTGGTGAACAATATGGCACCGACCTTGCAGTTCGCCCCTATGCTAAGTTTATGAACAGCAATGGTGATACCTACATTCGTTACGGTGCTACCTGGTATGCTTGCGTATTCGACGTTGCTAAGGCAATTTTGGATGACGGTAATGCAGACGCAGACGATGTTAATTATGTAAACAATACATTGTTAGCAGGCGATATTAAAGCTGCTTATGATGCATGGGTAGCTGCTCAGTAAAAATTAATATTTACCTTGTATGAGGCTTTAAAAGCGGTGGGCGAATGCCCACCGCTTTTTAGGTGCTGGATACCTAAACCGATAAACCGTAGGGAATTACCTGCGTGTCATTCGGAATAAATCATCGCATTTTTTATTTGGTAATATTAATCATTTTTTTGCACAAATCTTTACGGAACAACACATAGGTTGTTCCCTACAATTTATTGGGTTAGGCATCTAACCTCCAGTACCAAAAAAATCCAAAATTCATTAAAATTTAAAATAAATCGTAAAATAATCAATATATAACGTAAAATACTATAGTTATTATTGCTAAAAATATTGTATAATTAATTATCAAATTGTATTATAGAGGGAGAATCTCTATAGGACTTAATTGATTGTAATATATAGTGAAAGGAATGGTTTGTAAAATGAAAAAAACCCTAAGTATGATTTTGGCACTCTTGCTTATCGCTTGCAGCTTGCCATCAATCATCACATCCTATGCGGAAGATGAAACAAATCTTCTTGCAAATGCCAGCAATGCCAACGGGGCGGTCACTTGGACCAGCAAAATTGACCCCAGAGGCGGCTTGATCGACAGCAAAACCGAGTCTGTGTACGGCGGTTATTCATGGACCTTCGGTCTTGGATATGCCGATGTTGCTGGCGACAAATTTGAATATGTAAGCATTAAAGCTACAGGCCTTAAATCGGCGGCTAGCTATAATTTCTCTTACATATATCAAAGAGATTTTATATTCGCAATTGATTCTATTGTGAATGCAAGCAATCAAGCTGTGGAATTTACTACCCCCGCTACCACAAACGTTGCAGATAAAGCACGTTCTTATAAGGTAGCAACTTCTTTCGCAGTACCTGCTGACGGTGATTATACCATTAAGCTTAAAATCAACCGTGATATGCGTACTTCTGATTGTAAGTGGGATACCGTTGCTCTTTCCGACTTGGTTTTAACCGAAGAACTTCATATAAACTACCTTGAAAACGCTACCCATGCAAACGGTGATGTTACCTGGACTACTACAACTAATGTTGATAACAGAATAGGTAATATTGATGCTTGGGGCGGCGGCAATAACGATAATACCAGCAATGACGTAAACGGCGGTTATTCTTGGGTTTTCGGTTTAGGTGACGGTAAGGTTGGCGGCGATGGCACCTATACCGAAGCTAAGTATAAGGAAACCTTTGCCTATATTTACATAAAGGCAAAGGGACTTAAAGCAGATACCCGTTATCAGTTCTCTTATATCTATCAAGAGGATTATATTATCTTTTTAGATTCCGTTACCGATAGTGACTCTGTTGCAGTTGAGCTTGAAGCTCCCGCAACAACCGAAAACTGCACCGCTAAGGCACGTTCATATCAGGTATCGGCAGTCTTTAAAGCACCTAAAGATGGTGATTACACCATTGCTCTTAAAACAAACCGCGATAACAGAACCAGCGATTGTAAGTATTCAAGGGTTATTCTTTCTGACCTTGTTTTAACTAAGGCTACCGCACCCGAAAAGGTTAAGGCTGAAGCCGTAGTAAGCGGTAACGGTGATGTTACCATTTCTGAAGAAAATCCTTCGATAGGCAGTCAGGTTACTTATACCGCTATTCCTTGGCAGGGTGAGGATTTCTTAGGCTGGTTTAACGGTGAGACTAAGGTTAGTGATAGCTTAGAGTATAGCTTTACTATTACTGCAAATACCACACTTACTGCTAAATTCTCCTCCAAGAGCCTTAACGTGCTTGCAGGCAAAAAGGCAAGCGACTGGAAAGGCTATGAGTGGTCACAGATATTCGACTCTACCGAGTCCCGTAACGGCGGCAAGGGATATATGGTTAGTTCGGCAATGTATCAGAGTGTTTATACTACTGTAACACTTAAGCCCAACACCGAATATAATTTCTCCTTCAACTGGAAGAGTGCCGCAAGCGATAAGGGTCATTCATACCCCAATCTCATTGGATTTTACTCGGCAAATGACGCCGATATTGAAGATAGAACCAACTGGATTGACGGCGGAAACTATTCTCCTAAAACTGCTACCAATTTAGTAGGTGAGGTCCAGTATCCAACACCCGAAATGGCTCAGTCGGAAGAGTGGCAGTCTTTAGCCACCACCTTTACCACCTCGGGCGAAACCGAATACAATCTTGTTATAAGATTTGGTCTTGCAGGTGCTGCCGCTGATCAGATTGTAAACCTCTCTGACTTTATTTTAGAGGATGCTAACGGTGAAGATCAGCTTCCCTCCATTTCCGATAAAAAGGCAGCAGAATGGGTAGGCTATCAGTGGTCACAGATATTCGACTCTACCGAGTCCCGCTACGGTGGTAACGGCTTCCTTGTAAAAGAAGCTATGTACCAGAATATGTACACACATCTTACACTTAATCCCAACACCGAGTATAACCTTTCCTTTGCATGGAAGGCTGTTGCAAACTCGGTAGGTGTTGTTTACCCCAGTGAGGTTGTTGTGGTTTCCAGAAACGATATTGATATTGATAACAGAGCTAACTGGGTTGAAAGTGACTTTAAGTATGGCACATTCGATTTGGAACATGGCGAATACGTTGGCAGTGCAGAAGCGGCAGAAACCCTTGAATGGCAGGACGCAACCACTTCCTTCACCACTAAGGGTGATAGCGAATACAGCCTTTTAATCCATTTCCAAGTACCCGGTGCAAATCATCAGGAAATTTATGTTTCTGACTTTAAATTAGAGGAAAAAGGTCCTTCGGGCGGCGGAGATGAAGAAGACGCTGAAAACCTCGCTGCAGGTTATAGCAATGCCGCAGGTAACATTACTTGGTCAGACAATGCTGACCCGCATATGTCTAATATAGACAAACGCTCCGATATTGAGGGCGGTCTTAGCTGGAAATTCGGTATAGGAAATACCGATTATACCACTAATCCTGCTTATGTTTATATTAAAACCCACGATTTAGAGGCAAACCACAAGTATGAATTCTCATTCATCTATTCAAAGGACTACAGAATTTCTTTAGATTCTATAAGCGATAATGTAGTTCCTTATTATAGCAATGAGGTTGAGCTTTTAGAAGGCGACCGTGCAAACCGCATAACCCTTCGCTTTGAAACTAAAAAAGCAGGTGCACACACCATTACTCTTAAAATGGGTAAGGGCTACAATAATAAGAACTGTGCTTGGGACGGCGTTGTTTTAAGTGACCTTAAGCTTTATGATATTACCGATCGTATTTTCGGTAATGTAAGCTCTGAGGCAGGCGGTACAATCGAAGGCTTTGATAAGAGCTATTGCACAAAGGGTGATACAATCACACTTACAGCAACTCCTCGTGCGGGCAACACCTTTGACGGTTGGTACAATGCTGAGGGCGTTAAGGTTTCTGCCGATGCAGTTTATACCTTCATTGCCGAAAGTGATTTCACCTTGATTGCTAAGTACAACGGCAACAATATTCCTAATTCCGATTGGTTAACCAACCACGGTATGGACGGTACCTTTGAAAACGGTACTATGCTTGGTTGGGCAGCCGAGGATAGAGATGCCGGTGATGACACAAGCTGGGCATCCTTTGAGCGCAGTACCGATATGGCTTATAACGGCAAATATTCACTTAAGTTCCGTTCACGCTATAGAACAACCTTCTATCGCTTTAACGACCTTAAAAAGAATAGCAATTATATGCTTACCTTCTATGTAAATGATCCCACCTTGTTTGATCCTCAGACCGATGACTTAGATGAAGATTTTAATGATCAAGCTCTTATAAGAGGCTTTAACGTAACCGCAGGCAATGGTACGCTTTACAGCGATTTTGGCTCTCACGGTGCACCCGCTATTAAGGGCGGTAGCGGCTGGTATAAGATAAACATTTTCTTTAACTCAGGCGATTACACTCAGGTTGAATGGAACTTCTACTATGAAAATAAGGATGGAATGGTTAAAGAATTCATTTATCTTGATGATGTAAGCCTTGTAGAGTACACCGCAGGCACCTTTGCAAACGGTAACTTTGAGAGCGGTGCATCACCTTGGCGCGGTCAATTTGATGTTGATAACGGTGCTGGTAAGGGCAAGGTTTTATATCAGAATGTAAGTCTTGGCACTCAGTCACTCTATACCGTTTCCTTTAAGGCTAAGGGTAAGGGCGTTGCAGGTGCATCGCAAATTACCACTAAGGACTTTGATGCTACAACTTATGTTTCCTCACAAAGTGCGGTTAACATAAATTCAGACGATTGGAATATCTATTCTTTTGAAGTTTATTCAGGAATTAATCCCGATGTAAGCTTATTCTTCAAGGCTTTGGAGGGCGAGCTTTTAGTAGACGATGTTACCATTGTTAAAGCTAATGACCGAAGCGATGCTATTGTAGAAAAGGTAGACTTTGAATCCGACCGCTTTGCATTACACGAAAAATCCGATGTATTTGAAATTTACAGCGGTGCTGAGGGTGATGCAAACGTTCATAGCGGTACAAAATCACTTCGCTTCAACTCTGCAAATGCTGAAGAAGGCGTTAATTACATATTCCAGGAAGCATTTGTTTCAGCTCAGGTAGTTTCAAAAATTAATTACAAATTAAACCTTTATTACAAAACAACTAAGGGCAACAGCCTTTATCTTGCTCCCAGCTATCTGCCCGACAGCAGTGTTAAAACAACCTACACCGCCGCAGATAATGGCTGGACCAAGGTTGAATTCTTGTTCAACAAGCTTACACTTGCATACATTAAGACTATAATTGGAAATATTTTAAATCAGACAAACGGCGATTTCTATATTGATGATATTACTCTCAGCATTGCACCGCCTATGGTTATAGAAACCAACTCTGAGAATAAATATTGTGAATGGCCTCTTAATGTTTTGAATAACCAAGGCTTTGAGGATAAGATAACCAAGAACGATTGGGCAAAGCTTCCCTCTACTACTGAGCTTCGTACCGATAAGGGTGCTGAGGGTGATAATTACCTCCGCATAAAGGCAGGTACTCACTATGTTCTCCCCGTTAAGGTTGAAGCAGCAGGCACCTATTACTTCTCAATTTCTACACGTCTTGGCAAAAAATCTTCGGGCTACGTTGCGGTTGCAACCAATCCCGAGGGCACCAAGCTGTACGCAGATGTTGATGGAAATATCGCTTCCAAGATTGCTGTAGACTCAGCAAAATGGAACCGCGATGCATTCCTATTCTCTACCAGTGAATCTGGCATGGTTTATCTTGTGTTCTCGGCTAATAAGGGTTACTTTGATGTTGATGAAGTATGCCTTTACAAGCAGCAGTACGGTAAGGCTGCAGACCCCAATGACCACACCGAATTTGTTCCCTATAATTATGATAATCCCGACCCTGCTACCGTTGTATTAAACGGCGGAGATCCCACATTCTCGGGCAATGAGGAAACAGAAGAGGTTGAAGACTCGCCCGCAACAGGCGATAACCGTACAACTCCCGCAACCATTTTGATTATTTCAACACTTGCAGCATTTGTGTTGGTTGCTACAACAAAACGAACTCGCAAATCTTTAAAAGGAGGTAACGCATAATGATTAAAAAACTCTGTTTATTACTCAGTTTAATAATGGCGTTAAGTCTTCTTGGCGCATGTAGCTCCTCCAAACCCGAAGAAAATCCCTCATCAAGCAATTCTTCCATTTCAAGCGAAGAGCCTTCAAGCGAGCCCGAGGATACTGCCGAAACCCCTTCCGACGAACCGTCGGAAGACTGGGGTGAGGAAGATGATGAATACGGCGACTTTTTTGAAGACGATTATTTCGATGAAGAGTATAAGTATATAAATAAACTTTATGTTTATAATGATGAAAAGCCCATCACCGAAAGATACGGTGGTATGAGCGGTACCGTTTATCACGCCTTTGGTTTTATGAAGGATGATAACACAGGTCGTGTATATACCGATAAGATGATGGATATTGAGCTTGACCGTTTGCAGAATACAGGTATGCATTACTGCCGTACCCGTTATCATAGCGAATGGGCTTGGGATCCCGTTAAGGAAAACTATAATTGGAATTCAAAGCGTTTCGGTTATTTCTGTGATTATGCTAACGCACTTCAGGACAGAAATATGGAGATAATCCTTTCGGTAGGTTGGCACTTTGGCTTTGTTACCGAAATAACCCAGCACAGCATTGATGAAGTTCCTTATCTTCGCGGTGACGGTGATGATAAATTCGGCGAATCCACAGGCTATGATTTATCGGGTCTTTCTGCTGAGGATGCACGTATGACCAAGTCCGCACGCCGTTTCGGTTATTTCTATGCCGAAACACTCAAGGCACTTCGTGCACGCGGAATTAACAATGTTTCCCATCTTCTTTATATGACCGAGCCTTCAAACGGCTATTCGGGTCCTGAAATGGGTTGTGAAAACAGAGAATACGTTCTTTTCTCTCGTGCTTTCAAGCAAAAGCTTGTTGAGATGGATAATATAGCGGCAACCGTTAAGCATATGGGCCCCAATGAAACATCAAAAACAGGTGATCACCTCTTTAAATATGTTATGGATAACGCTCCTGAGATATTTGATGTTTACACCGTTCACGATTATCCCCATTTAACAGATACTACCAACGACGTACTTTATGAGCTTTACGGTACGACCCTTGATTCCTTTGTAGCTCACGCTAAAAACGGCGGCGTTTGGGGAACTGAAAAAGAATTCTGGCTTGATGAGTATGATATAAACTACGACGGAAAAGCAGGCGGCCAAAATAATAGCTGGGCAGGCTTGCAGAATGTATACGGCAATCTTATTGCTCAGCAAAAGGGCGTAGAAACCACCGTATTCTGGCAGCTGTTCGACCAATTATGGACCGACCACTCCAATACAGGCGGTGAGTTCTTCGAGGGTATTCATATGTGCGGTGATCTTCCGTCATTGTTTATAACCTCTATTCCCTATGACCAATACTACGCAACAGGTTTGTTTGCTAAATACAACGGTTATAAAAACGGTAAATCTTATAGAACCAGCCTTCAGGATGATTCTTTAATGTATGAGGGTGTTTATATAGGTGCCGTTCAGCTTGAGGATGGCAATTGGACCATTACAATTGTAAATCTCAATCTTGAAGACGCATATATCGACGTAAGCTTTGGTAAGGCTATAAATCAAACCTTGTACAGACACGTTTTTGACTCGGGTAAAAATGTACCTACACCCGACGCACGTCTTGCTGATGCAGATAAGTGCTTCAAGAATGTTAAGAATAAGATTTATGATACTATCCCAGGCGGATCTGTTACAATTTACACAGGCGTTAAAGGTTAATAACTAAAAACAAAAGGTTTCGGTTTAGCAATAGCTTTTCCGAAACCTTTTTTTGTACTATATCTTTTTAATTCTTATTGGTTTGTTTAATTCTTTGGCAAAATCTATCATAGATTTTGTACCTTTGCTTTTACCATCTCAAAAGCAAATCACATAATCACATATTTCTGCCATTTGTTTATTTCTAATGGGTCCAGCCTTTTTGCCATATTTATTCCAATCGGCAGAATATTTTTCTACTTTAAAACCATTCTTAAAAGCGTAACATTCGCCTAAAAAATCCGCACCTTTGCACCCACCTGAAATAAAAATTAAAGTATATTTCTCTTTTATATTTTTTATACAGAAATCTATATACTCAGCGGCTTCGGGATAATTGTTATAATCTCTGCAACCTGCCACAACCAGTCTTTTTATCATTTTACAACAGCTCCTTAATATATATTTATATAAGTATATATTTAATTAGAAGAATTGTCAAATGAATATATCTCTAATAAAATATAATTAGAGGTGTAAAATATTATTATGGTAACTATAATTCTAGAAAAGACTTTAAAGCAAAAGAATGTTAGCAGATACGAATTATCAAAGCGTACGGGAATACAGTATCAAGTAATTGATAATTATTATAAAAATAAAGTAAAAAGATATGATGCATACGTTTTAAGCAGAATTTGTGAGGCTCTTGACTGCAAAATAGAGGATATTATTGAGTATGAAAAATAAAAGGTTTCGGTTTAGCAATAGCTTTTCCGAAACCTTTTTTATACAATTAATTGTGAAAAAGTTTTTATAACAATTCTTTTCTAAGCTCTTCGCCCGATTTTGGGCTGAGGTAGGCGGGAGGAATATCCAAAACGGTTTTACAGCCCTTTGCTCCCTCTTTATTAAGTCTGTAAGCCGCCCTTGCATAGGCAACCAGAACAGAAGCTGTAAATTCGGGGTTGGAATCTAATTTTAGGCTATATTCAATAATGTGGTTATTTTCTTTATTGAAGCCTGTTTTTCCACTTCTTATAACAAATCCACCGTGGGGTATTCCGCTATGGTCACGGTCTAGCTCCTCTTTTGTTATGAAATGAACTGTGGTATCATAATCGGCAAAATAGTTGGGCATCTCTTTAATTTCTTTTTCAATCTTTTTGGTGTCAGCACCATCCTTAGCAACAACAAAGCACTCTCTTAAATGCTTTTGTCTTGTGGTAAGCTCTGGCTCGGCACCGCTGCGAACAGCATTTAATGCCTCATCAACGGGAATGGTGTACTGCTTAGCATCAAGCACGCCATCTATTCTGCGAATAGCATCGGAATGGCCTTGGCTTACGCCCTTGCCCCAGAATGTGTAATCCTTACCCTCACTGAGTATTGCACCGCCGTAAAGGCGATTAAGCGAAAACATACCAGGGTCCCAACCAACCGAAATAACAGCAACTTTACCCGACTTTTTGGCAGCGGCATCAACCGCCTTAAAATGCTCGGGAATTTTTGCGTGAGTATCAAAACTGTCTATGACGTTAAAAAGCTTTACGGTTTCAGGCGTCTGGGTGGGTAGGTCGGTTGCACTTCCGCCACACAAAATCATAACATCAATATCATCAGTCATTTTGGGGGCATCGGTAATGTTCAAAACAGGTACACCCTCGGTATGAATTTTAAGGGCACTGGGGTCACGACGGGTAAATACTGCCTTTAAGCTCATATCAGGGCTTTGATGTATGGCGGCTTCTACACCTTTACCTAAATTTCCGTAACCGAATATTCCTACACGAATTGTCATAAAAATCACATCCTAATTAAATTTGAAGAAGTAATGCAATAAGGGGCATTGATGCTACCGAAAGCAAGGTTGTAACGGACACCAATTTTCCTGCATAAACCGAATCACAATCATAAAGCTCAGCAAACATAGTTGTTAGTGCTGCCGCTGGGGTAGAGCATAGAATAAGAACAATGGACATTGTAGTTTGGTCAATAAGTCCAAAAACAAGGCAAACTCGCATTATTGCCCATATAATTGCGGGGGAAATAAGGAGTCTTAGGGCAATAAACGGGTAAAGATATTTATCCTTAAAAATGCCTTTGAAGTTAATATCAGCAAGCTTTGCACCTATAACCATCATAGAGGCAGGGGCAACCATGTTTTTAAATACTGTTATAATGTTATAAATAAGGTTTACGCCCTCGCTAATAATACCGCTTCCCTCAAGGGTCTGCTTTATCCAAGTTCCGCCACCAGTTAAGAAAATGATTAGTCCTATTGTAATGGGAATAACGGCGGGATTTATAAATATTTTTTTAACCGAAATGAATTTTTTATCGTCTGTGTAAATAAGTCTGCCAAGCGAGTATGCAAAAACATTAAACCATACTATATAAATTGTGGCATAGATTACATATTCCGAGCCGAAAACATCGCTTATAATGGGAATACCCATATATCCCGCGTTGGAAAATATAACACCAAAGCGAAGCACCTTGCGAATCCGTTCGGGAGCTTTTTTAAACAGTGCTTTAGCTATTACATAAAAAATTATATGTGCTATAAGTCCATATATAAACACAAAGCCTATGCCCTTTAAAACATTAAAATCAAATTCCACTATAAAGCCGTGGATGATCATACAAACTTGGGCTACATAAAGGGTAAAAATCGAAAGCGCTTTTGCAAAGCCGTTATCGGCAAGCTTGCTTTTGCGAAGAATAAATCCTGGTATCATATAACAAAACAAAGTAAGCACCGAAATAAAAAGCAAGGATACCTTAACCATATTGCCTCCTAAAAATTTAAAATAAGCATACTTATTATACATCATTATTATTTCCATTTCAAGGCAGTTAATGGTACTCATAATAACAAAATTTGGGGCAAACAGGGGTATCTTTTAGTTAAAAATGGCATAAAATTTAAATAAAATATTAAAAATTTTAAAAACTTTTAAAAAAGGGTTGATTTTTTCCAGTAAATGGCTACAATAGTTATTAGCACTCGGGAGTTTCGAGTGCTAATTTAGATTTATTAAATAATCTTTATGGAGGTTTTTGTTATGACTATTAAACCCTTGGCAGACCGTGTTGTGTTAAAATCGGTAGCCGCAGAGGAAACTACAAAAAGCGGTATTATTTTAACCACCGCCGCTAAAGAAAAGCCACAAATGGCAGAGGTTATTGCTGTTGGCCCTGGTGGAATTGTGGACGGCAATGAGGTTAAAATGTATGTTAAGGTTGGCGATAAGGTAATCACCAGCAAATATTCGGGCACCGAGGTTAAGCTTGACGGTGAGGAATATTCCATAGTTCGTCAGTCTGATATTCTTGCTACTATTGAATAAAAGAGGTAATTTATTATGGCAAAACAAATTGTTTTTAGTGAAGATGCTCGTAAGGCTTTGCAGTCTGGTATTGACCAGCTTGCAAATGCAGTTAAGGTAACCTTGGGACCCAAGGGCCGCAACGTTGTGCTGGATAAAAAATTCGGTGCACCACTTATTACAAATGACGGTGTAACCATTGCAAAGGAAATTGAGCTTGATGACCCCTTTGAAAATATGGGAGCTCAGCTTGTAAAAGAGGTTGCAACTAAAACCAACGATGCCGCAGGTGACGGTACAACAACCGCAACCGTTTTGGCTCAGGCTTTAATTTGCGAGGGTATGAAAAACGTTGCCGCAGGTGCAAACCCAATGGTTGTTAAAAAGGGTATTGCAAAGGCTGTAGATACCGCAGTAAAAACTGTTGTAGGCAACTCCAAAAAGGTTAGCGGAAGCGAGGATATTGCACGTGTTGCAACCGTTTCGGCTGGTGATGAGGTTATTGGAAGCCTTATTGCGGAGGCTATGGATAAGGTATCTGCTGATGGCGTTATTACCGTTGAGGAGTCCAAAACCGCCGAAACCTATATTGAGGTTGTTGAGGGTATGCAGTTTGACCGCGGCTATATCACCCCCTATATGGCTACCGATACAGATAAAATGGAAGCAATTATTGATGATGCTCTCCTTTTAATCACCGATAAAAAGATTTCTAACATTCAGGAAATTTTACCCCTTTTAGAGCAGATTATTCAAGCAGGTAAAAAGCTTGTTATTATTGCTGAGGATATTGAGGGCGAGGCTCTTTCTACCCTTATTGTTAATAAGCTTCGTGGCACCTTTGTATGCGTTGGCGTTAAGGCTCCTGGCTTTGGCGACAGAAGAAAGGAAATGCTCCGCGACATTGCAATACTCACAGGCGGTGAGGTTATTACCGAGGAGCTTGGTTTAGAGCTTAAGGATACCACCTTGGCACAGCTTGGTCGTGCAGGTCAGGTTAAGGTAGGCAAGGAAAACACCATCATTGTTGACGGTGCAGGCGACAAAAACGAAATCAATGCCAGAATTGGCCAGATTAAGAGTCAGATTGAAACAACCACCTCTGATTTTGACAGAGAGAAGCTTCAAGAACGTCTTGCAAAGCTTTCGGGCGGTGTTGCAGTGCTTAAGGTTGGTGCTGCTACCGAGATTGAAATGAAAGAAAAGAAGCTTAGAATTGAGGATGCTCTTTCTGCTACAAAGGCCGCAGTTGAGGAAGGTATTGTTGCAGGCGGCGGTGTTGCTTTGGTTAGTGCAGTTAATGCAGTTAAGGAGCTTCTTGATGCTACCTCGGGTGACGAGAAAACAGGTGTATCAATCGTTCTTAAGGCACTTGAGGCACCTATCCGTCAAATTGCTACCAACGCAGGCCTCGAGGGAAGTGTAATTGTAGATAAAATTGTTACCTCGGGCAAGGCTAACTACGGCTTTGACTTCTACAACGAAACCTTTGTAGATATGCTTGAGGCAGGTATTGTAGACCCCACAAAGGTTACACGCTCTGCACTTCAGAATGCCGCTTCGGTTGCATCTATGGTGCTTACCACCGAGAGCCTTGTTGCCGATAAAAAGGAAGATGCCGCAGCCGCTAATGCAGCCGCCGCAGCCGCAGCCGCAGCGGGTGGCGGAATGTATTAACTAGATACTAGATACCAGATGCTAGATGCTAGATAATAAAACCGACAGTTTGTGCTAATAAGCATAAACTGTCGGTTATTTGTTTTACTGTATTTTTGTAAAGTGAGTTTTTTACCCTTTTGTACCCACTAAATCAAACTATTTCATATTCGTTAGTGCGGCGGCTGAATATTTTTCAACCTCCAATAAAATTTCATTGTCGGTTTCGGTGTTGGCTACCATTGTCAGGGGGGAAGTGAGGTCTAAGCTTAAAACACCCATTACCGATTTTGCGTTGACTACATACTTGCCACTAAGCAGTTCTATATCATAAGGTTTGTTTGCGGCAATCGCAACAAAGTCTCTAACATCGTCAAGTGTTTTTAAAAAAATCTTTTCTTCTATCATAACGGATAACTCTCCAAATAAGTATTTTTAAAGAACATCGCCTAATGATAATACTACTTTTTACCAAAAAAGTCAAGTTATACTATGGCGTTGGTCTATAAAAAGGCTCAAAAACGCCGTTTTTTATCATTTTTCAACCATTTTAAGCAAATCTGTAACCCTTTTGTAACTTTTTTTTGGAAATTTAAATATTTCTCTTGCAAAATAAATAAAAAAAGTGTACAATAGACTAGTAGTAATTTGCGTTTTTGGTAATTCTTTAAAAAACGCTGAAAATAAGGTATTAACCAAATACAGGATTCATATAAAGAGGAGTTGTTTTCAAATGTCCAATAGACTGTTTCAAGGTGTAGTTCACCAAATGAAGGATGCAATAGACAGAACAATAGGTGTTATGGATGAAAATTATACCATTATCGCCTGCAGTGAGCTTCTTCGCATTGGTGAGTCACAAGAGTTTGAAACCTTTCCTATTATAAGCGGTAATGAGGCTTTTGTAAGCGGTCATTTTACCTATAAGCCTTTCGGTACACCTCAGCATCCCGAATACACCCTGTTTGTAGAGGGCAACGACCCTCAGGCAGCAAAATACTGTGCCGTTTTAGCGGTTGCACTTTCCAACATAAAGCATTATTATGATGAAAAATATGACCGTGGCAACTTTATTAAGAATGTTATTTTAGATAATATTCTTCAGGGCGATATTTACATTAAATCTCGCGAGCTTCACTTTAACAGCGAGGTTTCCCGTGTAGTGCTTCTTATTCGTGTAGTTACTCATAATGATGTTTCGGTTTATGATGTTATTCAAAATCTTTTCCCCGATAAAGCAAAGGATTTTGTTATTAACATAAGTGAAACCGATATTGCAATTGTTAAGGAAATCAAGCCCGATATTGAAACTAAGCATCTTGAAAAGCTTGCCCGCTCTATTGTAGATACCCTTTCTGGCGAGTTTTATACCCACGCAGTTGTTGGTATTGGTACCGCTGTGGATAATCTTAAGGATTTGGCACGCTCCTTTAAGGAAGCACAAATGGCATTAGAGGTTGGCAAGGTATTCGATACCGAGAAAAACATTGTAAGCTATGATAATTTGGGTATTGCCCGTCTTATTTATCAGCTTCCAACCACCCTTTGTGAAACCTTCCTTAAAGAGGTATTCAAGCGTGGCTCTATTGAAAGCCTAGACCAAGAAACTCTTTTCACCATTCAGCGTTTCTTTGAAAACAACCTCAATGTATCTGAAACCTCAAGAAAGCTTTTCGTTCACCGTAATACCCTTGTTTACCGTTTGGAGAAAATTAAAAAGATTACAGGTCTTGACCTTCGTGAGTTTGACCACGCTATTGTATTTAAGATTGCTTTAATGGTTAAAAAGTATCTTAAATCAGACCCCATTAAGTATTAATTTTATTTAAATTTTTTAAAATCCATAAAATCCGACCCAATTAAAGGCTCGGATTTTGTGCTTTGCAGAAGAAAAATTAACAGTTTTTTAACAGATTATTAAGGAGATAAAAATGGAAACTCAGATGTTTGAAAAAGCTTTTGGAGCTATGGACGAAAGCGAAAGTCCTATTATAGTTCCAAAGAATAATGCTAAACCTATTATTGAGTTCCGCGGCGTTTCCAAAACCTATGCAACGGGAACGCACGCCCTCAATGATGTTAATATACAAATCCATCCCGGCGAATTTGTTTTTGTTGTGGGTGCATCGGGTGCAGGTAAATCCACATTTATGAAGCTTATTATGCGTGAGGAAAAGGCAAATGCGGGTGAGGTTATTGTAAACGGCTACAATTTGACCGAGCTTCCCCGTAAGCAGGTGCCTATGCTTCGCCGTACAATGGGTATAGTTTTTCAGGATTTCCGCCTTATTCCTACAATGGATGTTTTTGATAATGTTGCTTTTGCAATGCACGTTGTAGGTGAAAAGCCCAACGTTATCCGTCGCGAGGTAGCAAAGGCACTCAGTCAGGTAGGACTGGGTCATAAGGCACGCTCTAAGCCTGCCGAGCTTTCAGGCGGTGAGCAGCAAAGAGTTGGTCTTGCCCGTGCACTTATAAATAAGCCCACCCTTTTAATTGCGGACGAGCCTACAGGTAACGTGGACCCCAATATGTCTTATGAAATTGTGGAAATGCTCAGCCGTATAAACAAGGCTGGCACTACCGTTTTAATGGTTACTCATGAGCATAACTTGGTACGCGATTTCCATCACCGCGTAATTATGCTGGAGGGCGGCAAAATTGTTGCCGATAATGCGGAGGGAACTATATGAAAATTCAAAGTATAAAATATTTAACCCGTGAGGGCTTCCGCAATGTTTGGGTAAACCGCTTGATGTCGGTGGCTTCGGTGGGTGTTTTGGTTGCCTGTATGGTTTTAATAGGCTTTGCAATCCTGCTTACCCAAAACGTTAATGTTTATATGAGCAATTTGGAACAGCAGAATGTTGTTATGGTTTATTTTAATGATGAAAATTCGGTAATTTACCAAAACGCATCCAAGCTTACAACTACCGATACATCCTCTGATAAAAGCTCAAGCTCTTCTTCGAGTTCTTCTTCAAGCTCAAACTCTTCTAAAAATACCTCTTCGGGCTCGGAGGATGAAGCACCAAAAATCCCTGAAAGTGCCTACCTTATACATAATGAGGAGGAGGCTAAAGCCGTTTGTGCTGAGATAGAAAAAATCGGAAATGTAGAATCGGTTGAATTTATCTCCAAGGAGGATGCCCTTAAAAATGCTAAGGAAACCTCCCTTTCGGATATGGCAGGAGCCTTTGAAATATTGGATGAAGAGGGCGGCAATCCTATGTCGCATGGTGCAAGAGTTACCCTTAAAAGTATGGAAATTTTTGAACATACCATAAAGGATATTGAAAAAACCGAGGGTGTTCATACAGTTGTATCCCACGCCGAGCTTGCAAAAACCATAGCCGATATTAAAAGCGGTATTTCTATGATATGCTTCTGGATAATCGGTATACTCGGCATTATTGCTTTGGTAATTGTTTCAAATACCATTCGTGTTACAATGTACAACCGCAAGCTTGAAATAAGCATTATGAAGGCTGTTGGTGCTACCGATGCATTTATTCGTCTTCCCTTTGTTATCGAAGGT
This sequence comes from Clostridia bacterium, assembly GCA_017622415.1. GTDB lineage: Bacteria > Bacillota > Clostridia > Oscillospirales > Acutalibacteraceae > UMGS1279. The sequence goes on from JAGARD010000117.1 coordinate 22,340, forward strand.
ATTGTTTTGGGCCTTGTTTCGGCAATCCTTTCAGAGGGTATACTCTATTTCTGTTACCGCGTAGCGGCAGATTCAATGGGTGACTCCTTTACCCTTTCGGTACCCTTTGGCAGTGCGGCTTTACTCTTATTCGGAATATTTGCCGCAATAGGCGTTGTAGCAGGTGCCTTGGGCAGTATGTTTATGATAAGCAAATACCTTAAAAAAGAGGGTAGCGAATTTAAGGCACTTTAAGGGAGCTTTTTCAGATGAAAAATAATATAATTTTTAAATCGGTGTCGCTTTCGCTTGTGCTTTTAACCGTTTTATCACTTAGTTTTATGCCTGCCTCGGCGGCTTCAACCACTCAAATGAAGAATGAGATTGAAAGGCTGGAGGAGGAGTCCGAAAAGCTTGAAAAGGAAATTTCAAAGCTTAAAGGCGAAAAGGCGGAGCAACAAAAAATTAAGGATAAGCTAACTGCACAGATAAATAATACTCAGGCGGAAATTTCTGCTTGCACCAAGCTTATAAACAGCTTTAAATCGGAAATTAAGGAGTGCGAAGCTGAAATAGCTAAAAGCGAGGCAGAAATTGAGGATACAAAATTCCTTTTCCGTCAGCGTATGCGTTCAATTTATATGAGCGGAAGCACAAATAATGACCTTTTGGTATTGCTGGATGCCGATAGTTTTTCAGATTATCTTGCCCTCTCAGAGGTTTCGCGTACCATTTCGGCACACGATAAGAAAATCGTAAGCGAAATCACCGATGCGATTAAGACTATAAATGAGTCCAAAAAGGCAATAAACGAAAAAATGACCGCCCAGAACGAGATTAAAAAATCTCTTGCTGAAAAGCAGTCGAAGCTTAAAAGACAGCAGTCGGAAATAAATGGAGTTATTGCTACCATCAGTGCCGACCAGTCAGAGCTTGAAAAGGATAATAAGGAATATGAGGCGGCTATAAATAAGCTTGAAAGGGAAATCCAAGAGGCAATTGCGGCGGCAAATAAGCCATCAGGCTCTAGCGGAAGTAAAAATCCCGTTTTTGTAAGCGGTAAATTCCTTTGGCCGGTACCTGGCTATTATAACATAACCTCTTACTACGGACAGCGTTGGGGCAGACTTCACGGCGGTATTGATATTTCAAGTGCAGGTATTGGTGGCAAGCCCATTATAGCCGCGGCAGATGGCGTTGTGCTTTCGGCAGGCTATAACACGGGTGGCTTTGGTAACTGGGTTATGATTAACCACGGAACTAAGGGTGGCAATCAATACACCACAATTTCCGCCCATATGAAGTATACTCCAAGCGTAAAAACGGGTCAAAAGGTTACGGCGGGTCAGGTTATCGGCTATGTTGGTAACACAGGCCGTTCCTACGGTAACCATCTGCATTTTGAAGTGCGAGTTAACGGATCACGTACCAACCCAATGAACTATTTTAACCGTGCGTCTTAGTTTTTAAACTGTATAAACTCTTTTGAAAGGAGCAACCTATGTTTAAGCGTGGCTTTTTAGCAGTCGCGATGACCTTTATTTTAACGGCAAGCCTTTTTTGCTCTGCGGTTTATATTCCTGCGTCGGCGGCATCTACCTCGCAAATGAAGAATGAAATCAGCGAGCTTGAGAAAAAATCCGAAAAATTAGAAAAGGAAATCGCACAGCTTAAAAAGGATAAGGCAGAGCAAAATGCCATAAAATCAAAGTTGGCTCAGCAAATTGCTGTAACGCAGGAAAAAATTTCTGCTTGCACAAGGCTTATCAACAGCTACAAGGCAGAAATCAAGGTTTTTGAAGCCGAGATTGCCGAAAAGCAGTCCGAAATTAATGATACAAAATTCCTTTTCCGTCAGCGTATGCGTTCAATTTATATGAGCGGAAGCACCAATAATGACCTTTTGGTACTGCTGGATGCCGATAGCTTTTCAGATTACCTTGCCCTTTCAGAGGTTTCGCGTACAATTTCTGCTCACGATAAAAAAATCGTTTTAGAAATTACCGATGCCATTAATGAAATAAATAAATCCCAAAAGGCAATAAACGAAAAAATGGCAGCCCAGAATGAGATTAAAAAATCTCTTGCCAATGAACAGGCAAAGCTTAAAAATCAACAATCAGAGGTTAACGGAGTTATAGCTACCATTGATAATGATAAATCGGCGTTAGAGGCTAAAAACAAAACCTATGAGGCGGCTATAAATAAGCTTGAAAAGGAAGTTCAGGCGGCCTTGGCTGCGGCAAGCAGTTCGGGTAAAAATCCCGTTTTCAAAAGCGGAAAATTCACTTGGCCCGTACCTGGATTTTATAATATAACCTCATATTACGGCTACAGAGTAAATCCCGTATCGGGAATTTATAAGCTTCACGGCGGTATTGATATTGCTAGTGCAGGTATCTACGGCAAGGCTATTGTTGCGGCGGCAGACGGTGTTGTTGTTTCCGCGGGCTGGAACAGCGGCGGCTTTGGTAACTGGGTTGTAATTAACCACGGTACAAGCGGCGGTAATCAGTTTGCAACCCTTTATGCACATATGTGCAGGGCACCTGTAGTAAGTGCGAATCAAACCGTTAAGGCGGGTCAAACAATCGGCTATGTTGGGTCTACGGGTAATTCTACAGGTAACCATCTGCATTTTGAGGTCAGAGTAAACGGAAACAGAGTTAATCCTATGAGCTATTTCAGCAAGGCAAATTAAAAATATGTTTAAGTGGGCGGATGTAAATTCGCCCTATTTTTAAGGGGTGAAAAAATGCAGGAGGAAAAATTTCCTGATATTAAGTCAGAGGAAGAAATCGAAGAAGCACCAAAAAAGTCATCAAACAGAAAATTCACATATATTATGATTTTAATTACGGCAATTTTGGTTTCGTCTGCCGTTTCAATTAAGGTTTACAGCAGTTTAATTCCAAAGCAAACCTCTGATAAGCTCGCCCAGATAGATAGTCTTGTTCGTAAATATTATTCGGGTGAAATTGATGATACTGTTTTAGATGATGCATTGGCAACCGCCTATATGCGTGCCATTAATGATAAATACGGCTTTTACCGAAATGCCGAGGATGCCGTTTCGGTGGAAAATTCCATAGAGGGTAATGCTTCGGGTATTGGTATTACGGTTTATAATGATGAAAACAAGGCACTTTATGTATTCCGTGTGGATAATGGCAGTCCTGCCGCTAAAGCGGGAATAACGGTTGGTGATAAAATAGTAGCTATTGACGGGAAAACAGTTGCCGAGCTTGGCTTTTTGGAAAGCGTTGAGTCCATTAAACGCGAAATAGGAAAAACGGCTGAAATTAAGCTTATTAGGGAGGGCAAAGAGCATACCCTCACCGTTAAATATGAGGATTTTGTAAGACAGAGCGTATATGCCGAGGTGGTTGGGGATTACGGATATGTTTGCATAACCGCCTTTAATGAAGCCACAGTTGCACAGTTTAAGCAGGCGTATGAGTCACTTAACCGAGAAAAGGTAAAGGGCTTTATTTTTGATGTTCGTGATAACGGCGGCGGAACGGTTGATTCGGTTTGTGAAATTTTGGATATTTTGGTTGCTGAATGTAACCTTATTACCACCAAGTATGCCGACGGAAGCAAGGAAATTTCGCATAAATCGGATGCAAAAAAGTGCTCTCTTCCAATGGTTGTTTTAACAAATGAAGCTACAGCCAGTGCGGCTGAGCTTTTTTCGGCTAATTTAAGAGATATGTCAAAATCACTTCTTATAGGCAATAACACCTATGGCAAGGGTGTTGTTCAGCGCACATATTTTTTGTCTGACGGCTCTTGCGTTCGCTTTACTGTTGGCGAATTTTTGCCCGCAGGCGGCAAAAGCTTTAACGGCAAGGGACTTGCACCCGATTTTGAGGTTTCCTTTACCGAGGAACAGGCGAAAAACCGTTATGCCTTGGGTGAGGACGACCCCTACCTTAAAAAAGCTATCGAGCAGTTAAATAAGCTGACTTTTGAGGAAAAGTAATATGACCGACCATTTTAAAACCAAAAAAGGCTTCCTTTTCAGGATAGCCGAAACAAGAAAAAATCAAATATGCTTTTTTATTTTTGCGTTGCTTAGCATTGCAGTTATGGTTTCAATTTTTCTTTTTTCATCGCAAACCGCCGAAAATTCAGCCGCCCTTAGCGGAGAGATTAAGGGGCTTTTAGATAAAATACTAAAAAACTATGAGTGGCTGATTAGCGAAAGCGGTATTCTTTGGATTAAAACCTATATAAGAAAAATCGCACATTTTGTGCTTTACAGCCTTTTGGGAGCTTTTTTATCGGCGGCAATTTTCAATACTAGAATTAAAAGCATTTTACTTAGGCTTTCGGTGTCGGCAGGAATTGCTTTTTTTTACAGTATCACCGACGAAATTCATCAGCTTTTTGTAGATGGCAGAAGCGGTGAGGTAAGGGATGTTTTGCTTGATTTTTCGGGTGCTTTATCGGGAATAATAATTGTATTTTTAATATACAAAACAATCCAAATTATAACAAAAAAATGCAAAAAAGCTTAAATTTTTATTTTGCTATTGAAAATTACTTAATGTTGGTATAAAATATTTTTAGATATTATTTAGTTTACGGAGAATTAAAATGAAGTGTATTTATGAAGGCAAGGTATTGCATATGATGCCCATTCCAAGCGGAATAGTGGCGGCTGTTCTGTCCGATATAACCGAGGAGGGCAAAATGGTGGTGGAATACCGTATGATTTCGCTCGAAACAGGTCAAATTCAAAGAATAACTAACAGCGTTTATCTTTTGGCGAAATTCGGTGCATCGCACAAATCAGCCGAAATGCAGGTTGCAAATCACCTTACCTGTCGCACCTGTGTGCTTCCCGACGGTGAGCTTTTTACGGTTGAGGAGGATTTCAGTGCAAAGGTGTTAGATGTTGACGGCTTTGCAAAGTGGGTAGGTGTTGTGAAATATAAGGGCGAGGCACCCGCCGATGCCGTTTTTGACGGTAAAAATATATGGGTTTCCTTTACCGAAAACAATGCTCTCATTAGGTTAGACCCTGCCTCAATGCGTGAGGAGCTTAGAATTGGCGGCAAGGGAGAAACGGGCTTTAACAGTCCTGTTGGAGTTTTCGCCGAAAATGAGGAACTCTTTGTTTCTAACTGCAAATCCTGCCAAATTTGGAAAATTCATACCAAAACTTATGAAGCTACCGAATATATGACCTTTGAAGAGCCTGTTTATGCCTATTTAAAATGTCACGGCAGAGAGGTTGTTTTGCTTGAATCGGGAATATACGATGTCTAGATGCTAGAGGCTAGATACTAGATGCTGGATAAGGTGCGCCTCCTGCTACGCTATGGTGCCGACCCTGACAAGGGCGATGTGGATGATTCATCCCCCTTGGCCTGGGCAGCGCTCGGT
>JAGARD010000118.1 GCA_017622415.1 Clostridia bacterium
CAGGAGAGTTTAAAGCCTTTTTTATCATAAAATCTGCCCCAAAAAGCGGTCACCACCGAGGCTATGATAATTGCAGGTGCCATAATAAGAACATAATCTGCCATACCAAGCGATACCTCATAATAAAGTATTAGATAAGGCATAAAAATCTGAATAGAAATATTAAAAATAATGAACACCGCAAGAGTAAAATAAAGGGTTTTGTTTTCCGCGACGGTCGAGGGCTTAAAGCCATAAAAAATAGATGAAAAGTAGCCTTTACCCGAAGGTGCGATTACAGGCTCTTTTATTATAAAAAATCCCAAAATTCCAACTAAAAGCGTGGCGGTGCCTATTATGCTGAAAATAAGGCTCCAGCTTTCGGATTTATTAAGGTCAAATGCCATAAAACCGCCAAAAACCGCCAAAATTGCTACAAGAGGCATCATAGCATTTATGCCCTCTGCTGCACCGCGATTGGTGTTATCGGTGCTATCGGTAAGCCATGCGTTAAAGGCGGCATCATTGGCAGTAGAGCCAAAAAAGGTCATAACGCAGTCTAAGATTATTGTAAGACTTACTCCCACTGTTGCCGCAGAAACCGTAGCAGGAATAATTTTATTTATAATATCATTTCTCAGTAAAACAAAGCTGAAAATTGATATTCCCCACAAAATATATCCGCCACAAATAAAAAGCTTCCGCTTGCCTATTTTATCTGAAAGGGCACCCATAAAAACGGTGGTTATGGTTGCCGCAACCGCACTTGCCCCAACCATAAGAGAAATATCTCCTGCCGAGGCATTAAACATTTTATAAATAAAAACGTTGAAATACATATTTTCAACCACCCAGGCTATTTGACCCATAAGGCTGAAAATCGTAAGAGCCGATAAAAAGCGACCTGATAATTTTGTTTTCATAGTATCTCCCACTTTAATTTTTAATTTCTTTTAAATATTTTAGTATATTATAAGCTGATGATAAGGTTATGCAATCCATCTTGCCACGTAAAAAAGAATAGAAATTACTTTTGTTAAGATTTAATTTTTTCTCCATTGCAACCGAATAGGTGCTAAGGCCTTTGTTCTTTAATTCTAATAATATTTCTTCTCTTATATCCTTTTTAAGTGCTAATTCGCTTTTATATTTATCCCTTTTTGAAACATAGCTTTTATAAACCCTTTGGTAATTATCAATTTGTGTTTTTTTGCGTAAATATTTTATTGCTTCTTCTTTGTTTTTATGCTTTTTTAAAAAAACACAAAGTTCCTCATAAAGTGAGCTATTTGCAAACTGCCTTTTGGCGGTTGTTTCTTCCTTGGCAAAATAGGCATACAAAATCAAAGGCTCTTTAAGCCGTGGATTGTCGCTATCTGCTTTTTCGGCAAGAAGTCTTAGGTTTTCCCCATTTAGACCCGATAAATCTTGCAAATATCTTTTTAAAAAACCGCTAAATGTTAGCTCCCGCACAAATTTGCCTCCCTCGCTTTTTCAATGAAATCATTATATCCATACTCAAACATTTTTATATCGTAATCATTTAACATACCGAATTTTAATTCTTTTGCTAATTTATCAAGCAAATCATAATCGACTTGCCGCATAATATCTAAATTCATTATATCATAGACATCTTTTTCTCTGAAAGCCGCTAATTTTGAAATTATTAAATCCTCTAAAGAAACAGTATAAAAATCTATTTTTTCTGTTTTAAGTTCTACAGGTTTTGCACGCTCAACATAATTTTCGGCAAAATTATTGCTGTAAGCCATTACGTTGTTATTTATATCTAATTCATCCATAATTTCAAAAAGTTCTCTTGGAATATCACTTTTAAGCACATCAATATCATAGGTAACACGATTGCTAAAACCCAGCAGCATAAGTGCACCTCCGCCTACAATTATACAACTATACCTCTTATTATCTTTAATTTTAGTGTATGCGGACATATCTAGATGTTTAAGACGCTTTAAAACCTCATTTTTATCCATTAAAATCACCATTCTTATTAGTGTTAATCAATTGCAATATTATTTTATTATAAATTAACACTATTGTCAAGATAATATTATTTAACTTTTTGTGTTATTAATAAAAAAGCAACCGCATTTTAATAAAAAGCGATTGTTTTAAGTTAAACATATTTTTACCTTTCAGGATAATCATATCCCTTTTTAATTCCAATTAAATAATCAGCAGAAATCTTAAAGAAATTGCATATTGCCGCAATATCCTCAATTGAGGGCATTTTTTATTTAGGCTGTGGCAAGTTTAAATAGTTTGAAATAGTTTGGCTAGATTTTAAAATTTAATAGCCTAAAAACCTTGAAATCTAAATATTGCCCAACAAAATCTTGCCAAATAATTTAATTTATGCTATAATTAATCGAATATATTTAAAATAGGAGAAATGCATTTTGGCTATCCCACAAGACCATATAAGAAATTTTTGCATTATTGCTCATATTGACCACGGAAAATCCACCCTTGCCGACCGCCTTTTAGAGCTTACCGAGTCGGTTGCACAAAGGGAAATGGAAGACCAGCTTTTAGACAGTATGGATTTAGAAAGGGAGCGTGGCATTACCATTAAAGCCCACGCTGTTACCCTTTATTATAAGGCTAAAAACGGCGAGGAATATGAGTTTAATCTTATTGACACCCCAGGTCACGTTGACTTTAACTATGAGGTTTCACGCTCTCTTGCTGCCTGCGAGGGTGCCGTTTTGGTAGTAGATGCTTCTCAGGGAATTGAGGCACAGACCCTTGCCAACACCTACCTTGCAGTTGACCACAATTTGGAGCTTTTGCCCGTTATAAATAAAATTGACCTGCCCAGCGCCGACCCCGAGCGAGTAAAGGCAGAAATTGAGGATATAATAGGAATCCCCGCTGATGAAGCTCCCTTGGTTTCGGCAAAAACAGGGCTTAATGTTGAGGAGATTTTGGAAAAGCTTATCACCGAAATCCCCGCTCCTACGGGTGACTGTGGAGAGCCGCTCAAGGCACTTATTTTCGACTCATACTATGACCCATACAAGGGTGTTATTGTGTATTTTAGAGTAGTTTCGGGCGAGCTTAGAACAGGTCAAACCATTAAAATGATGGCTACAGGTGCTGAATTTTTAACGGTTGAGGTAGGCAGAAAAATGGCGACCGCTATGGTGCCTTGCGATGTGCTTAAAGCGGGTGAGGTTGGCTACCTTGCCGCATCTATTAAAACGGTTGGCGATGCCAGAGTTGGTGACACCATAACGCTTAGTGAAAATCCTGCCTTCGAGCCTTTAGAGGGCTACAGAAAGGTAAATCCCGTTGTTTTCTGCGGTATTTACCCCGCCGACGGTGCACACTACACCGACCTTAGAGAAGCTTTAGAAAAGCTACAGCTTAATGATGCCTCTCTGCTTTTTGAAGCCGAAACCTCACAGGCTTTGGGCTTTGGCTTCCGCTGTGGATTTTTAGGTCTTCTTCATATGGAGATTATTCAAGAAAGACTTGAAAGAGAGTATAACTTAGATTTAGTCACCACCGCACCAAGCGTTGTTTATAAATTTGAGCTTACAAACGGCGAAATCATTGACGTGGATAATCCCACAAACTATCCCGACCCCGCAACTATAGCTTCTGCTATGGAGCCTGTTGCCGATGTTCATATCTTCTCCCCCCGCGAATATATCGGTGATATTATGGGTCTTTGTCAGGAGAGAAGAGGCGAATATAAGGATACACAGTATATGGGCGACCGCGTGGATATTCACTACGTTATGCCCATTGGTGAGATTGTTTACGACTTTTTTGATGCCCTTAAATCACGTACACGCGGATATGCAAGCTACGATTATGAGATGAAAGGCTATCAAGCCTCGAAGCTTGTTAAGCTTGATGTTATGCTTGCAGGTGACGTAGTAGATGCACTTTCCTTTATTGTTCATTCTGACAACGCCTATGCAAGGGCTAGAAGAATTGCCGAAAAGCTAAAGGAATTTATTCCCCGTCAGCTTTTTGAAGTCCCCGTTCAGGTTGCCGTTGGCGGAAAAATTATAGCCAGAGAAACAGTTAAAGCTATGCGTAAGGATGTTCTTGCCAAATGCTACGGCGGTGACATAACAAGAAAGAAAAAGCTTCTTGAAAAACAAAAAGAAGGTAAAAAGCGTATGCGTCAGTTAGGCTCGGTAGAGGTTCCGCAGGAAGCCTTTATGGCGGTATTAAAGCTCGATGAATAGAAAAAAATCTATAATTTACACCGCCTCTATCATAGCTATTTTTGCCGTAGTGTTTACCTGTTTATTTTCGCTTAAGGGTTGCTTTTCTAAAACACTTTCACGCACCTTTTTCGCCGCCGATACGGTATGTACAATAACTCTTTACGACGGTAGCGAAAGCGATTTAGACGGTGCGGTAGATATTGTGCTTTCGCTCGCAGATAAATTTAACTGCAGGGACGAAAATTCAGAGCTGGGCATACTCAACAAAACAAAATCTTGCAAAAATCCCTCCTCCGAGCTTAAGGAAATCATTGAGCAAGGTATGTTGTTTTCAAGTCTTGGAAAAGGTAGCTTTGATATAACAGTAAAACCGCTCAGCTCCCTTTGGGATTTCAAGAATGAGGTTATACCAAAAAACGCCGATATTTCTGCCGTATTACCAAAAATAGGCTATAAAAACATTGAAATAAGTGATAGCTCTATTACACTTAAAAATGGTGCCGAAATAGATTTAGGCGGTATTGCCAAAGGGTATATGGCGGATAAAATTACCGATTTTTTAATAAGAAACGGCGTAAAATCGGCAGTTATTAACCTTGGCGGAAACGTTTCGGTTATTGGCAAAAAGCAAAATAAGAATTTTACAGTAGGTATTCAAAAGCCTTTTGGCGAGGGTAATTCCGCCCTAATTTCCTGTTATGATATGTCTGTAGTAACAAGCGGAATTTATCAGCGTTATTTTGAAAAGAATAGCAAAATATACCACCATCTTTTAAACACAAAAACAGGCTATCCCGAACAAAACGGACTTTATTCGGTAACAATAATTTCAAAGTTCGCCACCGTTGGCGATGCCCTTTCCACACTTTGCTTTTTAGAGGGCTTAGAAAAAGGTATGGAGCTTATCGAAAAGCAGGAGGGTATTGAAGCCGTTTTTATAGATAAAAACCAAAAAATGCATCTTTCATCAGGTTTAACGCTAAATGGCAATTTAATAGAGATAAAATAATTTTAAGGGTCAGGCTAAATCCTGACCCTTTTTTAGCTTAAAAAATCTATTAGTAACAATTCTATAGTTGATTAAATCTTTTTTATTCTAATAGGTTTATTATATTTTTGCCTCTTTATAATTATCATAATATCTGCATCCCGCAATCACAACACGCTTTAACGATAAATTGTTTTTTAACATATACAAATACCCCAATAAAAAAGCACACTCCGAAGAGCGTGCCGAAAAAGTGTCCCCTCAGTTTGTTGCGACGCAAACCGACTCCAACGAGGGATAAGGGAAACACCTTTTGCCAAGGTATTTTCCCTTCGTTAGAGTCAACTATTCAGTTTGCGTCGCAAATTTATTCTAACATATTTAAAAATAAAAATCAACAATAAAATGTTTGATTTTTTACACGTGCTGATGTATAATATATTATGTATAGATATATTTGCTTTTGGAGGTCTTTTTATGGATTGCAAGCAATTTTTTAACAGTATAGCTGATAAACGCATTGCACTTTGCGGAATAGGTGTAAGCAATACTCCTCTTGTTTTAAAATTTTTAAATTTAGGTGCCAGAGTTTTTGCCTGTGACCGTCGTGACCGTGCTACGGTAGGCGAGCTTGCCGACCGCTTGGAGCAAGCAGGTGCAGAGCTAAGGCTCGGCGAGGATTACCTTAAAAATCTTGAGGTGGATGTTATTTTTCGTACCCCCGGTATGAATTTTAATCTGCCCGAGCTTGAGGAGGCACGTCGCAACGGCATTGCCGTTACCTCTGAAATGGAGGTGTTTTTCGACCTTTGCCCCGCAACAATTTTTGCCGTAACAGGCTCAGACGGTAAAACCACAACCACCACACTTATTGCAAAAATGCTTGAAGAGGCAGGCAAAAAGGTACACGTTGGCGGTAATATAGGTCGTCCGCTTCTCCCCGAGCTTGATAACATTGCTCCTGAGGATTTTGTGGTAGTAGAGCTTTCCTCATTCCAGCTTATTTCTATGAGAAAAAGCCCTGATGTTGCTGTTATTACTAACGTTGCCCCCAATCATTTAGATGTTCATAAGGATATGGATGAG